>MAYW01000443.1 GCA_001723765.1 Candidatus Scalindua rubra | reverse complement strand
GAGAGCGCACCAACCATTATGCTCTTTCAGCTACCCTGACTGTTGAGAAGGATAACAAAATTCTGGACACGCTTAATCCTGAATACAGGATTTATTTCCCTAGAACAAATCAGGAACAACAGCATAGCGAACTCGATCTTCGAACAGGTATTATGGCTGACATCTACACAGTTTTCAGCGGGGCAGATCACAACCGCGGGTTGTATGCTATCAAAATAATGATCAATCCGTTGGTATGGTGGGTCTGGTTCGGAGGATATCTTCTTGTGGCAGGAACAATCATCGCCATCTGGCCGAGAAAGAAAAAGGTGTAACATGTTTGCAGAAATCATGATTCTTGTGACGTTTGTTGTTCTGGTAACTTTTATCGTTCAGCCTCTTTTCGCTTCACGAGTGGTAGATATACCCGATATAGAAGATAATGAAATACTAAATCTCCAGCTCAGGAAGGAAATAATCTACCGGCAGATAAAGGAAGCTGAGATGGAGCGTGACATGGGCAACTTATCCGATGAAGATTATAATCGGACTAGACGGCAGTTAAAAGAAGAGGCGTCCCAGATTATTGATGTGTTAGAACAGCAAAGGAAGAAGTAGAATCCTGGGCAGCTCAAGCACTGTTAAATCTCATGTTTGAAATTCGAAATCTAATAAAATCCTTCTACATGCGTCCGGTGCTGAAGGATCTATCTTTGCAGATTGAGGATGGCGAGACAATCGGCATTGTAGGAGCCAACGGTGCTGGTAAAACCACGCTGCTAAGAACATTGGCCCGGATATCTGCATGCGATTCTGGTGATGCTTTCCTTGATGGAGAATCACTTTTCAAGGGTTCAGCCAAGACCCGGGCAGGAATGCTTTTTCTGAGCCACCATCCAAATCTCTATCCAGTCCTAACTGGTGAAGAAAATCTAAAACTCACTTCCCGGCTTTATGGTCAGTCAAAGTCGAACGATGAGATTACTGCTGTCCTGGAGGAAGTCGGCTTGAGCCGTTTCCGGTGGGATCCGATCCGGAA
>MAYW01000442.1 GCA_001723765.1 Candidatus Scalindua rubra | reverse complement strand
TAACAGATACCGGAGGAAACGTGAAGAGCTTGGACGTGAATTTAGAGACTGGGGAAAAATGAAAGTTAATTTGATTAATAAAAGTATGGGTAATCAAAGCCAAAAGCTCGGTGAATTTTTCCGTTATGTAGGCGAAGAAATTAATGGCATTAATGGAGGATTGGAGTGAAAAAGTTCGTTCAGTCGGGCGGAGCCTTCATAGTAGTGGCACTGCTTTGTATTGCAACTGGCCTCATTTCCGAGAACGGTGTCATCTTCACTAGTGTAGGCGCGTTCTAGCTCTTAATGGCGATCATTGTTAGAGGTAAGTACGCTAAGAAGAAGTCGTCTGGAGATGAATAATAAAGGCATGCCTACCAGCTAACTCTGCGTGAATCTAACAGCCCTATCCTGTCACGGTGTCAGCGTTGGCAAGTTACGTTGACGTTAGCTGTTTAACAATCGTTGGCTTGGTAAACTCTGCTTCATTTCCGCTACTGCTTCATTGATTGTCTCAAGTGCAGTAGAAATTTCTGCTTCCGTATTGAATCTCCCCAAGCTGAATCTAACGGCTGAATGAGCCAGTTCGGTTTTGCGACCTAAAGCACGAATTACATGTGAGGGCTCCAGGGAAGTGCTGGTGCACGCTGAGCCGGTGGAACAGGCGATACCTTTCATCTTCATGATCAGAGATTCAGCATCCAGTCCAGGAAAACAGAGGTTGACATTATGCGGAAGGCGGTGTTCCCTGCTCCCGTTCAGGATGACGTCAGGATGTGCCTCCACGATCCCATCAATGAGCCTGTTGCATAGAATACCAAGCCGGCGGTTTTCCTCCTCCCTTTTATCAGCACACAGCTCAACTGCCCGCCCGAAACCGACAATCAACGGTACAGCCGACGTACCGGAACGAAAGCCCCGCTCATGTCCTCCTCCGGTCATCTGCGGAGTGAGTTCCACCTTAGGACTCTTCTGCCGGACATAGAGCATGCCGATGCCGGCCGGACCATAAATCTTATGTGCTGTGGCTGCCAGCAAATCAATACCGAGAGCTTCAACATCGAGCGGCAGCTTAGCAAAGCTCTG
>MAYW01000441.1 GCA_001723765.1 Candidatus Scalindua rubra | reverse complement strand
AACACTCTTTTTCAATAATTTTTCAATAATTAAAAGGGTCAGTTTCCCGACCCTTTCAAACTCACAAATCAGTAGTTCTTCGTCAGATTGACTTAGTTTTCTTGTTCTCACAGCATGTTTTAGACTTGCTGCAGCTCTTCTTGGATTCAGCTTTTTTCTCTAATTCACAATGGTCAAAAGCCGCCTTAATATCATCTGCAGAGTAGCCAATCTTAGTAATAGCTGTCCTAATATCATCCAGCTTCAAAACTTCGTTGTTAAAGGTTACATCTGCTGAACCTCTCTTAAGATCAACGACTGCTTTATCCACTCCATCAAGTTTTAACAAGGCCGATTGAATCCGGTCAACACAGTCATCGCAGCTCATACCGCTGATCTTGATAACTGCAGATTCTGCTTGAACAGTTTGGGTGGCAATGCCAAAGACCAGAAAGAGGGCAACACACCAAATAACAACAAAAGATAGTTTTTTCATTTTTTAACCTCCGTTGATTAGAGCGAATTTAAGTTGCCAGTTGTAATGATACAAGTTTGTATCGGACTACAAACCGTTTCACCACAGAAGCACGAGTTAAACCTGACCCCGACCTCATCCTTCGGTACGGGACAGGCACGAACGAGGCTATCTGTTTTTCTAATCCACGAAATACCGATCAGTATCGGAATCGATTATATAAGGCGGTTTGGTTACCGGTGATTTTGAATACTCTGACTTCTGATCTTTGATTGAATATTATATCGCTATCGACCTGTCAGGACTTCGCTGACTTCTGACATTTATCCAGCAATCCAATTATCCATTTTCTTATATGTTAATCCTGTCAAAAGTTCTTTTCTATTTCGCTAAGAATTCCTTGGCCATCCTTTCCCCTTCTGAAATATCCACTTTCCGCAGGAGAAACCACCCAACTGCAAATAGAATCAGGATGGAGAGGATACCGAGACGTGCGTTACCGGTGAGAAGTGTAACTGAACCCATGAGGAACGGACCAACAACCGCAGCGAATTTCCCCAGCATATTGAAAAACCCGAAGAACTCTGCAGATTTCTCTACCGGGATCAGCCGGGTGT
>MAYW01000440.1 GCA_001723765.1 Candidatus Scalindua rubra | reverse complement strand
TCTTCATTAAAGATTGAATCAACAGCTATAGAGTCTCCATTAGGAACAGTATCTGGCGAAACAGTTCCGATAGGATATACATGTACATTAATTGTATCACCATCAGTTTCTTGATAGAATTGCCATTCTATGGCCAGAAGTGAACAAATGTACGCAGTTGCAGGTGGTTGGAACCAAACGCCTAACTGATCGCCCGCTATGCCGCCAGATAAATAATATTCAGGATTCTCGTCATCATAATTGAAGAGAAAGCTATGCGGCCAATCTCCATTATCAGCAACTTTGTTTTCTGTTCTGCCCGGGTAGAGATATGTATGTTTTTTGATCAAATCATGTTTATTAACCTCTTTTTTTGGTATTGAAACAATATCATCCTGTACATCAGATGATACAGAACCAAGAAAGAAAAGTAAAAGAACAACTAACTTCTTGGTCATAATATGCTCCTTGCTTTTCCAGAATAGTAATTTAACGTGCACAGGTAGCCCATGTCTACCTATCTCCTTCAGGTGCTAATTGTAACCCAGCAGAATCCACCCGAATAGTCATTAAACTGTTCGCCTGGAAACCTATTATTATGTCTACACGGCCATTTAAAACCAATTGTTGGGGGAAGCCAACTTCTCTCACATACTTGTTTTCAGAAGGGCCACTGCTCCACTGACTACAGAAGATATCGACACTTGCAAACACAATAATTATACACAGAAGAGTTGAATGTATGCAGGTAAAAAGAGTCATTGTCATTCTCTTTATAAATCTACGCAGGAAAACATCTTATGTCAAGTTGGGATCATACCACGGGCGTCAAATAAAGAGACATGGTACCCACCCTGTGGTAAATTGAAATTAAAATGTTTATAGATAGAATCATCTAAAATTGTTACCGTCCAGAGACAGACGTTTTCAGCTGTTTTGGATTCAATGCCCGCATGTTTCATGCGTTGGTACGGTGTTCTGTTTTGCTGGTAAGAATTAGGCCGTAATCGATTAAAATAGTATTCCCAAGCTGTAGAGAGTCCAACCAACTCACTCTTTGTTTTCCAACGTTCTATTTCTAACAGTTCATATTCA
>MAYW01000439.1 GCA_001723765.1 Candidatus Scalindua rubra | reverse complement strand
AAAAATTTTATTCACTGCATTTACATCCAATGTAGCTGGATGTTGTTTATTATGGAATAAAATAAATCTCTTCACCCAATTGACATAACTGTTTTCAGTACGAAGACTGTAATGTTTTGTCCTAATGAGATGTCTGAATTGGTCGAGAAGTTTTGGATTGTATTTCATTTGCAATTAATATAAATTGATATTGATTATGAGTTTAGCAACTGATTTAAGGAAACGTAAAATACAATGTATCCAAGTTTAGAGAAAGAAAATAACGAATCCGCATTTACCCTGGAAACCGAGGATGAGAGTGTATTTATACGGAAATTTGGCGGGTTAAAAACAAGTTCAGCGAGACCGCTGCGCTCACTCGCTGAACGGCGGAGTGGAGTACCTCCAACGTCTGTTCGTCTTCGCTGGCGCTCCGCCGAACTTCCGTTGGAGCGGAAATGTCCTGCACTTCAAAAGCTGCCGCTTTCTCGTTCCAGACATTCCGCTCAACTCCGCCGTTAGGCGGTTTGATGTCCCTTAATCGTCTAATTGAAAATAATCAAGGGATGAATAAAGGAGAAATGTTATGGAATGGTATTTAAAAGTAGTTAGAGATAATTACGCTAACTTCAATGGAAGAGCACAGAGAAAAGAATATTGGATGTTTATTTTATTCAATATGATATTTGCCATTGTTGCAATGGTGGCTGATAATATTCTTGGAACAGATTTTACTGTTGGAGAAGGTTATTATGCTGTAAGTATGGGATATGGGTGGATTTACCTGCTTTATACATTAGCAATGATTATTCCAGCTCTATCGGTATTTGTTAGAAGAATGCACGATATTGGAAAAAGTGGTTGGTGGTTCTTTATAGCGTTAATTCCAATTATCGGTGCTATTTGGTTATTAGTTCTCACTTGCACGGATAGTAATCCTGGTGACAATAAATATGGTTCATCTCCAAAAGGTTCTACCAATGTGGGTGTGGAAGCCGCCTAACCCCCACTCCACCGGACGGCTAAACTTGGGGGCAGTGAATTTAAGATTTAGAGACAAAATGAAGATTTGTGAAACAACTAAATTTAGTAGAAT
>MAYW01000438.1 GCA_001723765.1 Candidatus Scalindua rubra | reverse complement strand
TTGATTCGCTTGATTGACATGATTTTCTTCCCTCCAAGAAAAGACTGCGGGCAGGGATTTTTTTAATCATGTTCATCTCATTAATCCTATTAATCAGGGTTCTAATTTTTCTCATCCTCATAATCCTTAGCATCTGGGTTCAAACTATTATTATGTACCCTCTTAAATTCCAGGCTTTTTGCCCCGAAGTTAATGAGCAATCCTACTTCCAAATTGAATGCTTCTAAGTAATTCATAGCTTGAGCTAAGTGTACGTCTTCTAATTTGATAATGGCTTTTAATTCAGTTGGGATACATTCTTCAACAAAAAAATCAACTCTTCTGGTTCCAATTTGCTGATCTCTGTAGTTAATTGGCATTTCCATTTCACGAATAAAGGATAGATCAAAATAAGGCATTTCAAGTGCCATAGCCCGCTGGTAAATGACTTCTTGGAAACCATTGCCTAAAGTACTATGCACTTTCATGGCGGCACCGATGATGCGTTTAGTAATATCTTCGTATTTCAATTTTTATCGTCTTATCCTTTAAATTGTCTGAACCATGATTCTCTTGATTGACATGATTCTCTTCCCGCCAAGAAAAGACTGCGGGCAGGGATTTTTTTAATCATGCTCATCTCATTAATCCTATTAATCAAGGTTCAGACTTTTTCTCATCCTCATAATCCTTAGCATCTGGGTTCAAACTATTATTATGTACCCTCTTAAATTCCAGGCTTTTTGCCCCGAAGTTAATGAGCAATCCTACTTCCAAATTGAATGCTTCTAAGTAATTCATAGCTTGAGCTAAGTGTACGTCTTCTAATTTGATAATGGCTTTTAATTCAGTTGGGATACATTCTTCAACAAAAAAATCAACTCTTCTGGTTCCAATTTGCTGATCTCTGTAGTTAATTGGCATTTCCATTTCACGAATAAAGGATAGATCAAAATAAGGCATTTCAAGTGCCATAGCCCGCTGGTAAATGACTTCTTGGAAACCATTGCCTAAAGTACTATGCACTTTCATGGCGGCACCGATGATGCGTTTAGTAATATCTTCGTATTTCAATTTTTATCGTCTTATCCTTTAAATTGTCTGAACCATGAT
>MAYW01000437.1 GCA_001723765.1 Candidatus Scalindua rubra | reverse complement strand
CTCGATGCAAAGTTTACACCTCTATTGATTGAATTTGTCAACACTCTTTTTTCAATAATTAAAAGGGTCAGTTTCCCGACCCTTTCAAACTCACAAATCAGTAGTTCTTCGTCAGATTGACTTAGTTTTCTTGTTCTCACAGCATGTTTTAGACTTGCTGCAGCTCTTCTTGGATTCAGCTTTTTTCTCTAATTCACAATGGTCAAAAGCCGCCTTAATATCATCTGCAGAGTAGCCAATCTTAGTAATAGCTGTCCTAATATCATCCAGCTTCAGAACTTCGCTATCAAAGGTTACATCTGCTGAGCCCTTCTTCAGATCAACGACTGCTTTTCCCACACCGTCCAATTTCATCAATGCTGATTGAATACGGTCAACACAGTCATCGCAGCTCATACCGCTGATCTTGATAACTGCAGATTCTGCTTGAACAGTTTGGGTGGCAATGCCAAAGACCAGAAAGAGGGCAACACACCAAATAACAACAAAAGATAGTTTTTTCATTTTTTAACCTCCGTTGATTAGAGCGAATTTAAGTTGCCAGTTGTAATGATACAAGTTTGTATCGGACTACAAACCGTTTCACCACAGAAGCACGAGTTAAACCTGACCCCGACCTCATCCTTCGGTACGGGACAGGCACGAACGAGGCTATCTGTTTTTCTAATCCACGAAATACCGATCAGTATCGGAATCGATTATATAAGGCGGTTTGGTTACCGGTGATTTTGAATACTCTGACTTCTGATCTTTGATTGAATATTATATCGCTATCGACCTGTCAGGACTTCGCTGACTTCTGACATTTATCCAGCAATCCAATTATCCATTTTCTTATATGTTAATCCTGTCAAAAGTTCTTTTCTATTTCGCTAAGATTCCTTGGCCATCCTTTCCCCTTCTGAAATATCCACTTTGCGCAGGAGAAACCACCCAACTGCAAATAGAATCAGGATGGAGAGGATACCGAGACGTGCGTTACCGGTGAGAAGTGTAACTGAACCCATGAGGAACGGACCAACAACCGCAGCGAATTTCCCCAGCATATTGAAAAACCCGAAGAACTCTGCAGATTTCTCTACCGGGATTAGCCGGGTGT
>MAYW01000436.1 GCA_001723765.1 Candidatus Scalindua rubra | reverse complement strand
CACAACCAAACATTGGGACAAACAAAATACGAAAGGATATTATTAAAATTAGTAATTTATTCATGGCAAACTCCAGGACACAGATTAACCTGCCCGAAAGACTGGTCAGGCGGGCACAGATAAAGACAGATAAAAACAGAAACAAAAAAAATAATCTCTCGCAAAGGCGCATGGTTCGACTGGCTCACCATTTAGCTAAATACTGAGCTTGCCGAAGTAAAGGTCGCAGAGAAAGACAAAAGAAATTCCTCACACAAAGCCACGAAGAGCGCAGAGAAAGAATTTAATTTTGTATTTTCCTTAAGGTCAACATATTGAAATAATTTTACCTACCTTTTTATTATTATTATTACACGGGGCAGGTCGCTAACTTCTTGGCTTTGCTTCGCAAATCAAAATTGTCGTAATTGCTCAATATCAAGTGGAATATTATGCAGTTTAACGAAAGCGATAACCCCGCTTTCGCAGGTCGTGCCCGAGGCAGATCCGCCTAGGTGGAGATTCCAGGGTTCACCGCTGGAATCCCGCCAGGGCGGACGTGGACGCCTCCCGAAAGGGAAGGCTCCCAATTCCACTTGATATTGAGCAATTACGATTTGACAAATAATGAGATAAGGCTTATAATTTTGCCATGCCTGATATTGAAGAATTAGAACATAGAATTACAAGACTTGAAGCACTCTATGAAGATGTCCTCAAGGAGAGAATGACTCACATCGCCTCAAGACTTGACCAACTTTACGAAAAAACAGAACGAGACAAGACTGAAATCCTTGTCAAGATAGAGAAAAACAAGGCCGAAATTCTAGCCAAAACCGATAAAGATAAAAGGGAACTTATTTATTGGCTGGTTGGGTTAATGCTTGGTTTTTCAACCCTCACCATAACCGCCGTCTGGGCAATCCTTTCCTTCGCCCTAAAACAATAAAATTCTCACACGGAGACACAGAGAGCGCAAAGAAAAGAGGTAATCTCCAATCCTCACTATTAAATTATTCCCGCTCCTCCTTATAAAAATTTTGTCCTTTATTTTATCCGTCTTTATCTGCGGGATCTGCGTCCTATGAATTACCAACTCCACCAGCCTTCTCAACTTTCCTTACTTCTATCTTATT
>MAYW01000435.1 GCA_001723765.1 Candidatus Scalindua rubra | reverse complement strand
CAGCAGACGATCCTTGGGACAGGTGGCACGAATAAGTGTTTCCAGATCTACACGCCCTTCTTCTCCTTCATCGTTAATCTTTTTCCAGTCAGTGAAGTGCTCCCATTCGGCAGTGAGACTCCCAGCTTTTGCTTCACGAGCATTAGACAAAAGAATGATGCCGTTATGCCAGAGCAGGTTGGGAATGGTATCTTTGTAATCCCGCAGATTGTCGTTATAGGCGTGGTGAAGACTCACAGATGATTCCTTCAGTTCCATCAGCAATAGCGGTATGCCATTGACGAACCCTACCAAGTCTGGACGCTTCCTGTACATTGACCCCTTGACCCACAGCTGGCTAACCAGCAGGAAATGATTCTGTTCGGGATTCTCCCAGTCTATGACTTTTACCCGTTCAGTCTGCTCGTTACCCTCATCGTCTCGATAGGTGACAGGAATGCCATTCTTGAGGTGACTGTAAACTTCCCTGTTAGCTTCCACCAGGCTCAATGCAGAGCGATCCGCTCTCAGGATGTCAACAGCCTGATTAAGAACCATATCATCCAGTGTAGGGTTCAGCTGTTTGAGGGAATAGTCAAGATAGCGTCTGAGCAGGATTTCTGTCTGTTCTGTCCGTCCAAGGAGTGTGGGATCGTCTTCCAGTTCATGTTCTGCATAGATGATTTCCCAGCCAAGTTCATCGAAGATAAGCATGGATTCAAGTTCAATGGCTTCTTCAGTGTCTGGAGAAACGTTATTGAGTTTTGAGATAATGTCGTTTCTATTCATTATCATCTTTTGGGACCGCATCTTCTTTGCCAATAATTCGCTTCATCTCTCTGTCAAAATCGGAAATGTATTTTTTATCTTCTGCTGCCCTAAATTTATCATATTCCAAGTTGGCTTTTTCGATGGCTTCTTGATGACTTGTTTTTCCTGGATCTGTCAGCAATTTCTTTCCGCTTGTTTTTAGGAACTCATTCAACTTATCAATCCAATCATATAATTTCCACTCATCGCCTGTAATTCCGCAAAATCAAGATACATAGATACAATCAAATTCAGCTGTTTTAATTCACCTTCGGAAAGATAATTTTTCGCAATTCCAATATCTCTTGTGGTGATGTATTTCCCTTCAAAA
>MAYW01000434.1 GCA_001723765.1 Candidatus Scalindua rubra | reverse complement strand
CCAAGCGCCCGGCTGATCCCGGTAGAGAAATCTGCAGAGTTCTTCGGGTTTTTCAATATGCTGGGGAAATTCGCTGCGGTTGTTGGTCCGTTCCTCATGGGTTCAGTTACACTTCTCACCGGTAACGCACGTCTCGGTATCCTCTCCATCCTGATTCTATTTGCAGTTGGGTGGTTTCTCCTGCGGAAAGTGGATATTTCAGAAGGGGAAAGGATGGCCAAGGAATCTTAGCGAAATAGAAAAGAACTTTTGACAGGATTAACATATAAGAAAATGGATAATTGGATTGCTGGATAAATGTTAGAAGTCAGCGAAGTCCTGACAGGTCGATAGCGATATAATATTCAATCAAAGATCAGAAGTCAGAGTATTCAAAATCACCGGTAACCAAACCGCCTTATATAATCGATTCCGATACTGATCGGTATTTCGTGGATTAGAAAAACAGATAGCCTCGTTCGTGCCTGTCCCGTACCGAAGGATGAGGTCGGGGTCAGGTTTAACTCGTGCTTCTGTGGTGAAACGGTTTGTAGTCCGATACAAACTTGTATCATTACAACTGGCAACTTAAATTCGCTCTAATCAACGGAGGTTAAAAAATGAAAAAACTATCTTTTGTTGTTATTTGGTGTGTTGCCCTCTTTCTGGTCTTTGGCATTGCCACCCAAACTGTTCAAGCAGAATCTGCAGTTATCAAGATCAGCGGTATGAGCTGCGATGACTGTGTTGACCGGATTCAATCAGCATTGATGAAATTGGACGGTGTGGGAAAAGCAGTCGTTGATCTGAAGAGAGGTTCAGCAGATGTAACCTTTAACAACGAAGTTTTGAAGCTGGATGATATTAGGACAGCTATTACTAAGATTGGCTACTCTGCAGATGATATTAAGGCGGCTTTTGACCATTGTGAATTAGAGAAAAAGGCTGAATCCAAGAAGAGCTGCAGTAAGTCTAAGGCGTGCTGCCAGAGCAAGAAAGCTAAGTCAATCTAACAAAAAACTACTGATTTGTGAGTTTGAAAGGGTCGGTTAACCGACCCTTTTAATTATTGAAAAAAGAGTGTTGACAAATTCAATCATAGAGGTGTAAACTTTGCATCGAGCCCCGTCACCTAGGCGTGCTCTTCAG
>MAYW01000433.1 GCA_001723765.1 Candidatus Scalindua rubra | reverse complement strand
ATCCTGAAAGTACATACAAGCAAACCCGGACATCATTGCATCGTGTATGGTATAATCTGTTCTTGCCTGCTCCCTTGTATCAGGTAACTTATGTAAAAGAGAAGAAAGGCCGTGACGCAAACTGCCAAAGCTGAGATGTTTTTTGGGATTCATAAGCATTCCTGAGATAGATTTTTAGCTCTTGTCCTGTCTAAATCGGAAATAGCGCTCAGCAAAGCCTGGCGTTCTAAAACAGGTATTGTTTTTAGTCGTCTAATCCATCTTTCTGATTTCAGCTTGATCCGTTCACGTTCCCGGAAAGTGTCACCCAGATAACGATAATCGTGTAATTCTACTGGAGAAGGATAATTCATCCATATATATTCAGTAGCTACACCATGATGGCAGGCGGCTTGAAAAGAATAGGTCTCCCAGCTTTCTAATGACTCTTCATATAATTTTGACTTGTACCCGGAAATCATGATCTTACAGGGAAGGGATTTTATAACTTCTAAAAACTCTACATGTTGCTCATAGGTATATTCGTACTTATATAACGGATAATATTTTTTTCTTGTCTCCCGAAGGTACGGAGGATCGCAATAAACCAATTCTTTGCCTGTGAAGCGATAGCTTTTTAAAAAAGTAATTGCATCGCCATGGATCAATTCAAAATTTATTGGGCCGGAAGCAGTCCACATCCGGATTACTTTTGGGTCGATTTCTATGCCAATATTACGCATGGCAGGACGTTTATTACGCATAATTGCCCCACCACCCAAATGGGTCTCAATATAGACCTCATGGGAAGGCATGAGATTAATCAATCGTTGGAATACTCCTCCTTTTCCTCCAGGATAACACTTCATGCCTCTATTATCCTGTGGTACGGTGATAATGTCAAGAAAATTCTTGGATTTTTAGATTTTTTTTGTAAAATTAAAATAGAGTGTGCTGGGAGGGGGTAAAATGAATAAAGAATTGTGCGAAAAGTTTTTTTAGTTATGCCTGAAATGTGCGATATATAGCGATATATAGTGCAAATAAAATCTTACCGAGAATTACTGCCGCATTTTATTGGGCAGGCCCACAATTTTTAATCCTCTTAATCAGCAAAATCTCCTCCAACTATAGCATCCAAAAAGGAAGCTGCTG
>MAYW01000432.1 GCA_001723765.1 Candidatus Scalindua rubra | reverse complement strand
ATTTCTGTACTTTTGAAAAAGCATAAAGAAAAGGGCCACGGTCTTCCCTTAAATTTGTCCCGACCCAGTTGGGATAAATTCAATAGAAAGGAGAATAGCCATGACCCGAAGCAAAAGTACAAAGAAATCTATAAATGATGCAGGCTTTTTAAGACAGATGGTACAAACCTATCTACAGGAGTATTTAGAAGAGGAGATGGCCCTTAACCTGTCTGAACTTCCCCGAGCAGCACCGAAGGAGAATACGAACCACTAACAGTCTTGAACGGTTTAACCAGGAAATCAAACGACGAACAAGCGTTCTTCGTATCTTTCCTAACAGAAACTCTGCATTAAGGCTTATTGGAGCTTTATGCATGGAACAGGCGGAAGAATGCCTGCCTGTCAGCAGACAGGGATAACCGGGAGACAGTACCTGGACATGACACTACTTGTCCGAAGGATCCTTTGGAAAAGAAAGGATGCAAAAGAAAAGAAAATCATACATCAGGAGAACGTGGTTGCTTGACTCATTTTACAGAACATTTTGGACTTGACCTTGCATCATGGCTCACCTCCTTACTCTTTATTCCATTGATGGGGTGAGCTATTTTACTATAAATCACCACAACTTATGATATACATCCGTACTAGAGTTCCCCCGAAAATCAGGTAAATCACTATTAATATTAAAGTCAACCCCCGAATTTATTCGGGGGATTGAAAAGAAACAGTAACACATGTCCCGCCTGGGCGGGATTCTTACAGGCTGAATCACTTATAGTAATAAACCGTTAAAACGGTTTAGGTTATTTTTGTTTATTTCATCAACA
Organism: Candidatus Scalindua rubra; assembly: GCA_001723765.1. GTDB lineage: Bacteria > Planctomycetota > Brocadiia > Brocadiales > Scalinduaceae > Scalindua_B > Scalindua_B rubra. The sequence continues at coordinate 382 of MAYW01000432.1, read as the reverse complement.
CCCCAATAAATTGGGGTGCTGTCACAACCATAAAACTCTTAATAGTTATGTCCGTAATTTTCTGTACTTTTGAAAAAGCATAAAGAAAAGGGCCACGGTCTTCCCTTAAATTTGTCCCGACCCAGTTGGGATAAATTCAATAGAAAGGAGAATAGCCATGACCCGAAGCAAAAGTACAAAGAAAACCATAAATGATGCAGACTTTTTGAAACAGATGGTCCAAACCTATCTACAGGAGTATTTAGAACAGGAGATGGCCCTTCACCTGGGTGCATTGCCCTATGAGCGGAATGCAGTCCGACGGGGATACCGGAACGGGTATAAGCCCCGTCAGTTGAATACTCGGGTGGGTAAGCTGTTTTTAACCGTTCCACAGGACCGG
>MAYW01000431.1 GCA_001723765.1 Candidatus Scalindua rubra | reverse complement strand
GAAAAATAATATTCCTGTAACCATAAAAATAATATGGTGTTGATTGTCCTATAAAACCAGCAAATGCCGGTTTAAACTTAGCTCCACTACGCTGTATCCTGTTTTAATGTCGGGAGAATAATAAAAGCATATTACAATAACTAATATTTTCAACTCACAAGCTTCTTTCAACAAAACATTTATCCTGTATACTCTGATTTCAATCTATCGATTCATTACATAGTTTAGGCAGGATTTTCTCATCATAATATAGCTCGATTGGGACGTGTGTGGTTAATGGCAGGGATGAATTTTACGGAGGTAATAAAAAACACATGGTATACCCAAATTCCGACATTGATTTGCACATCTTCCACCAATTACCCTGAAATAATAAGTCGGGCAGGAAATAAAATAATAAAACTCACCCCCGTCCGCCCCGCCTGTCTGCCCTGTCGACACGACAGGCAGGAAAGACATGGTCAGGCGGGTGAAAGTATTTTTACCTAAAAAGTGAATACGTTAATCAACCTAATTGTAGGAATTACATTCTGTTGCGTTGTTATTAGGCTTTCAATATCGGTATTAGGGGTATATATCTTGTACAGGACTACCAAATATATTCAGGATATAGCCGTATAGTTGAGTTTAACTGCTACTCTAAGTTCTGAATAAGTCAATCTCCGTAAACAACAGGTCCTGCGATTGGTGATAAGGATATTTCGATCTGTTTAAACATCTTTTCTTGTAAAAGACTTTTTACGAGTTCGTCTCAACTGTTAATGGTTCAACGGATCACTTTTTTTTTGTACCACCATCAAACCATCCCGGATAGGCAGCAGAACATTCCATACCCGGTTATCCTCTTGGATGAATTTGTTAGTCTTGGCGATGGCTTGAGTAGCGTCATCCCCCGGCTCTATTACACGACCACTCCAGAGGGCGTTGTCCAATATGATGATTCCCTCTGGCCGGGTCAGCTCTATTGCTCGTTTGTAATAGTTCAAGTAGTTTGCTTTATCGGCATCAATGAAGACCAAATCAATTGGAGGCGCGAGATTGGCCAGAGAGTCAAGAGCGGGACCCTCCAGAACTGTAATCTGTTTACCCCAATGCACCTGATCAAAATAATGTCGAGCTATGGCAATGTTGGCCGGATCAATCTCACAGGAGAGCACTTCGCCACCCTCTTCAAGGGCTTCGGCCATCTTCAGGGCACTGTAGCCAGTAAACATCCCCACCT
>MAYW01000430.1 GCA_001723765.1 Candidatus Scalindua rubra | reverse complement strand
CCAAAGACTGCGTAGCGATGTGCTACTAAAGACCTTATGAATGAGAAATCTATTAGGGAGGTTATCATCCTTGGGTATCCGCCCTGGACATTGCCATCGGGGAAGACTTTAATGAATCGTTTTTTGAATTGGTATTTGGAGAGGAGATGTAACTTGGGAAAAGGCCTTTGATGTGAAAGAGAGATTTTTAAGTTGATTTTGTTTAGCTTTTTGCTAACATTATTAACGGTGAATTTTTCGAATTGGTTCACCATAATTTTCAGTTTTGGGCAGGAAGGGGGCATTCCTTCCTGCTCGTATTACCTCATCAATTCTGATACTGAAATGAATTCAGCACAAGTCTAAAATCTTTCCTCAAAGGATATAGGTAAACATCCTTGATATTACCGTGAAATAGATGATTATTCCCTTTTTTAGACGTTCCTTTAGTTTGACCGACGTGTATCCAGTTAGCGGCTTTGTAACAAGTTCCCCGGAAGCGATCCTTTTCGATGAAAGTCTCCAAGAGGTATACAGGGTGTTTATATATGCTAAGCCAGTCTGCAAAGATCTTTTTTGCATTGAGCGCTAGTATCTTGGATGCGAGGTGTTTGACAGAGACCCATGGTAGGATGAGGAAGCGAGTGTTGTTGATGACAAGGTGTAAGTTTTTTTCTTTAGTCGATTTATTCCATCCGATAAAGAGATCTCTGGATTTAACAGACCAGCTAGCAGAACCCCATCCCAGGCAAGCCACAGCGTTTTTGTCAATCCAGACGATGTATTTTAGGTGTTGACCTACGGTAGAAGAGTAACTTTGATAATGATGATAGTGTACCAGAGAGTTCCAAAGGGGTTCGTGTCTTGTCCATCGAACCATCTGGATGCTAATGGGAGGAAGTTGATCTATTCGACCTGATATGGGAGATTCATCAACAGAGGGTTTTTCAATGGGTTTACGTCTGATTATTCTTCTACTGCTCTTTGATGGAGGAAGCTCAAGAAGGTCTCTCCTTTTTAGACGTAGAAGGAGTTCCCGGCAAGCCATATCCTTCAATGAGCCATTGGGTTGCCTCCAGTTCCATTCTTTACAAAGGACTTTAGAGATATTGGTACGCCCTTTGTCCCAATTTTTGTTTACGATTTCTTTGATGAAGCGCAGCTCATTGGCGGTGATGGTTCTTTTTCTAATAGTGATGGGTAACATGTGTATTTTATAGCAAAAAAGGAAAGAAGACGCCATCAAAAAATCCAGAAGAAAGAAAAA
>MAYW01000429.1 GCA_001723765.1 Candidatus Scalindua rubra | reverse complement strand
TTTTTACTCCTGATGATACAAAACCTTGTATTTACACAACCTCAGTTTCAAAGCCACAAAATTGTAAAAATGGAAGCCTTTGATTTCGACTATACAGATGATTACAGAATATTTATCTATGTAGACAGCAGCTTCAGTGATACAGCGTATTACTTTTACGAGAAGCTCAACTGGTATGAATATGACGAACAAAACAGTGAGTGGAAGGTTTTCCATAACGGAATAGCTTGGGAACATATCTACGAGATACACTATGTAAATTTCATAAGCGATATAGACATCTCGAGGCAGGACAGTTCGAATATGCTTATTATTAAAAATGTAGAGTGGGGCCCTGAAGGTGCAGGTAAAAGTCTATGGAGAAATGATGAATTTGTAAGAGATGCGGGTTATTTTGGAACTCCTGGTCATCGTGGGAATGATACAAAGTTTGATGTAGAAAATGATTCAACAATTTATTTGGCTTGTGTGTGGTGTATTGGCGAAACCGGATTGTTAAGGTCAGTTGATAACGGGGTAACATGGACGGCAATTTTTGATACGATAGCAACATATGGTTGGGATACTTGGGTGGTTTCTGACTATTTGAAGATATCACTTTTTGATAGGAATAACATTATTGTATCAGGTTATATTACGGAAGAGAACGGAAATTATTATTCATTTATTGCTAGTACGGATTATGGCAGTACCTGGTATGGACAATCTTGGGACTTGTTCACTATAAACGATTTTGAATTTATTTCACAGGATTCAGTCATTTTTCACACTGATAATGGGAGATATATTTCTTCAGATGGCGGTGCCAATCCTTCGTTTTATGATTCCCTAATATCTGATGTTACTTATTATGACCTAGTAGATAATCAATTCTACTTTAATGTTGACCAGTCTCTTTTGGTGAGTAATTCCAAAGGTTTAACCTATTCTGTGCTAATCGATTCCATGGACTCAAGGATCAACGATATTTACGGAGTAAAGAATTCTGATACAGTGTACGTATGTACAGAAAAGAGCGTTTACATTTACCACGATGGTACGTTAGACACCATATTTCAGCTCATTGACACTGATATAAGCATCGAAAATCCGCGGCATTATCCGAAAAATTTTGTATTGGATCAAAACTTTCCGAATCCTTTTAACCCCTATACAACTATTACTTATACTTTAACAAAATCAGGCCATGTAAGGCTGGATGTGTTTGATTTACTTGGGAATAAGGTGAAAACGCTAACAAATAAACGTCAAAATCCAAGTT
>MAYW01000428.1 GCA_001723765.1 Candidatus Scalindua rubra | reverse complement strand
TATGTGCCAAGTTTCATGACATAGTCGACACTTTCTAGTGCTACTAGCTGTGTCATGAGATCGTATACACTTTAGCAAAATTCTTTAACTGGTATCCTGTTTTTGACAGGTTCTCTAAGTTTATAAGCAACAGTTTTAATTAATTCTCTTTTAGAATCTTTGGTTGCTTGATAATAAACTTTTAACCATTGTTCTTTGGTAAAAATAGTTGCCCATACATATTCAAAACTAAAATCTTTGTTAATGTAAAAATCTTCATTGAAAACATTAATATAACCTTTTTCATTAACAAGTCTTACACAAAATGGATTTTACCTTTTGTAATGGGCAATTCTGTTGAAAGATCAAATTTAAAACCTTTTGGAAAATAACGCGTAGTATATCCATGCAAGTATTGTTTACTAAAGTGTTCTTTCTTATAAGCTTGAAAGTTGTTATGTTTATCTCTAAATTGTTTTGCTTCGTCCCTTAAATGTTCTAAATCTCTAAATTTTTGAAAGAACCAGAGGCGTTCGTTAAACCGACTGTTAAAACTTTCAATGTAGGCATTACGCCAAGGCTCATTAAACGGTATAAAAATTAGTTCAACTCCAAAGTTTAAACAAAAACGTGTTAGTTTGCCAAAGGTTTTTGGGTGATACAGGCTACCACGAAAAGAGGCTTCGTTGTCTAACTGTAAATAATGTGGTATACCATATACACTACAGTCTTCGATGGTAAATCTAATTATGCTGTCGGCTCCTTTGGATTGATATTGATTTAAGTTCGCCTTGGCCGAATAAACGTCAATACGATTAACTGAAACTATTTTTCCATATCCTGTAATATATCTTGGTGTCACCAAATCAAGTTGGTGAATGTGTCCTGGATATTCAGCACGTATCTCAGGATAATAAACTCTTGACTCTTTATTACTTTTTTTTCTTTGCTCTTTTTCAATTAATTCGTTTCGTTTTAGAATACGGTTAATAGTTGATAAATTAGGTTTATCTTTGTATCCTAATTTATCTAATTCTTGATGGATCGCAATAGCTCCATAAAATGCGTACCGTGTTTCTGGAGTGTCACGTTTAACTAACTTTTTTCGAATATTAACAACGTTGTTCTCAAGTTCTTGATCGATCTTTGTCGGCTTTTTCTTTGGTTCTTTGGATTCATCTAAATACCATTTTGGGTCTTCTGTCTTATATCGTTTTATCCATTTATAAACCCAATCTCTTGTCCGATGAAGGGTTCGATGTATCGCTGTTGGATTTTTACCTTCGTTATAGAGTTCAATACATTGTTGGCGAAGTTTAATTTCATCTTGATTTGTTTTGCTTTTTTT
>MAYW01000427.1 GCA_001723765.1 Candidatus Scalindua rubra | reverse complement strand
AGGAATACTGACGGATAGATTTAATTGGATGGTAGAAAAACTTAAGACCTCCTATGATGCAATTAAGGGATATTCGGATAAACTGGAAGTGATGGTGAATGAGAGGACTAAGGACCTTGCCGCTACCGCACAAGAACTTGAGAAAAAGGTTGAAGAAATAGAACATGCCAGGAATGATTGGGAAACAACGTTTGATTCCATTTCAGACCTAATCAGTATTCACGATAAGGAATTCAACATCGTCAGGTGCAATAAAGCTGTTGCACGCAAATTTAATCTTAAACCTGAAGACATTATCGGGAAGAAATGCTATGAGATATTTCATGGTACTAATAGACCCTGGCATACATGTCCTTATGAAAGATGTAGAAAAACATTAAAACCAGAAACAGAAGAGGTGGAAGATCCGCATATGGGTGGTGTTTTCCTGATATCATGCTTCCCAAGATTTGGCGAGGGAGGTAAATTAATTGGTATTGTAGATGTTGCAAAGGATATCACGAATCAAAAAAGGATTGAGAAGCAGGAAAAAATTCTAAGAGAGGTGTCTGAAAGATTGGATAAGACATTAGATTTTGAGACCATATCCAAGACAATTTTTGATTATCTCGATCAGATAATTCCCCATGACCATACAGTTCTGGCTTCAATTGATTCCGACACACAAACTGCGCGTGTTCTTGCAATTCAAAACAAAGGCGAACCTCTCTATATTAAGAAAGGTGAATGGGTGCCTCTCAAGAATACGTCAGCATATCTTGCTTACAAAAAGAAAGACATAATCTATAGACCTTATAAAGAAATTCAAAAAAGTGAATTACCATTTGACATTAAACTGATAAAAAAAGAAAAGATTAAGAGGGACATAATTATACCCCTGATCCTGGGTAACGATGTAATCGGTTTTTTAGTGCTTGCAAGTAGAGGTATTGATACGCCATTCTTTAATGAAGAGAATAAACCATTTTTAAAGAAAATAGCCAATATTCTGGCCGGGCCTGTGTCAAATGCATTATTGCTTGAAAGGATAAAGGAGTCCGAAGAAAAATACCATAAACTGTTCGAGACCGTTACAGATGGCATCGTCTTTACAAACCTTGAAGGAAACATCCTTGATTGTAATAAGGGGTTTTTAGATATGCTTGGTTATTCCATGGAGGAAATAAGGACAAAGAATCATCGGGACAACATTCCTGCAGAATGGCACGATATGAAGGAAAAGATAGTCAAAGAGCAGATTATGAAAAGAGGACATTCTGAAGTGTATGAATTGCAATATATCAAGAAGGACGGAACCGTATTTCCCATTTCTGTCAGATCATGGCTTATTAAGGACGAAGAAGGAAAGGCAAAA
>MAYW01000426.1 GCA_001723765.1 Candidatus Scalindua rubra | reverse complement strand
TCTTGCCCAGTCTTTATAATCAAGATCATCTTTCCGCGCAATCGAATCTGCAATATTTGATAAATCAAAAGAATCTTCTGCCTTATCAATTGCTTTTTGATACAGTTTCCGTGCCCAGTCTTTATCACCTAAATAATCTTCATACGCAATCGAATCTGCAATATTTGTTAAACCATTAGAATCTTCTGCTTTATCAATTGCTTTTTGATACAGTTTCCGTGCCCAGTCTTTATAACCTAAATATCTTTCATTCGCAATCGAATCTGCAATATCTATTAAATAACCAGAATCTTCTGCTTTATCAATTGCTTTTTGAAAAACTTTTCTTGCCCAGTCTTTATAATCAAGATCATCTTCCTGCGCAATCGATTCTGCAATATTTTTTAAATCATAAGAACCTTCTGCTTTATCAATTGCTTTTTGATAGACCTCACGAGCAAAGTCTTTATCACCTAGATAAAATTCATCCGCAATAGAATTTGCAATATTTCTTAAATCACCAGAATCTTCTGCTTTATCAATTACTTTTTGATAGACCTCACGAGCAAAGTCTTTATCACCTAAATATCTTTCATCCACAATGGATTTTGCAATATTTTTTAAATCATAAGAATCTTTTGCTTTATCAATTGCTTTTTGATAAACTTTTCTTGCCCAATCTTTATCACCAAGATCATCTTCCTGCGCAATCGATTCTGCAACTCTTTTTAAATCATCAGAATTTTCTGCTTTATCAATTGCTTTTTGATACAGTTTCCGTGCCCGGGATTTATCACCAAGATCATCTTCATCCACAATCGAATCTGCAATATTTGTTAAATCACTAGAATTTTCTGCTTTAACAATTGCTTTTTGAGAAACCTCACGAGCCCAATCTTTATCATTTAGATAATCTTCCTGCGCAATCGAATTTGCAATATCTTTTAAATCATCAGAATCTTCTGCTTTATCTATAGCTTTTTGATACAGTTTCCGTGCCCAGTCTTTATCACCTAAATATCTTTCATTCGCAATCGAATCTGCAATATCTATTAAATCACCAGAATCTTCTGCTTTATCAATTGCTTTTTGAAAAACTTTTCTTGCCCAGTCTTTATAATCAAGATCATCTTTCCGCGCAATCGAAGCTGCAATATATGTTAAATCTTCAGAATTTTTTGCTTTATCAATTGCTTTTTGATAGACCTCACGAGCAAAGTCTTTATCACCTAAATATCTTTCATACGCAATCGAATTTGCAATATTTATTAAATCATAAGAATATTCTGCTTTATCAATTGCTTTTGGATAGATCTCACGAGCCCAATCTTTATCATTTAGACAATCTTCATCCGCAATCGAATCTGCAATATTTTTTAAATCACCAGAATCTTCTGCTTTATCAATTGCTTTTTG
>MAYW01000425.1 GCA_001723765.1 Candidatus Scalindua rubra | reverse complement strand
CCATAAAGTCAATAAAATAATGTACATACCAATACAAAAAGTTAGGGGGAATGATTAAAAACTCTAACTCGTTGTAATATAATGAGTTGGCGAATTAGCCACGGCTAATTCGTAAACTCTTGCTAGTTACCTCTTCTGGAGGCCCTTCTGCAATCTTTTTACCATAGTTCAGGACAATGATTTTATCAGAGATCCCAGTTACTACTTTCATATCGTGCTCAATAAATAAAACCGTCTTTCCCTTAGCTTTTAATGACTTTAATATATCCAATATCTTGACTCTCATATTGGGGAAAACACCTGCTGTCGGCTCGTCCAACAGAAACAATTCAGCTTCTGTGGCAAGTGATCGAGCTAATTCAAGCAATCGCCTCTGCCCATGAGATAGATTTTCTGCAAGTTCATCTTTCTTGTCTGCAATACCTACCAATTCCAGATATTCCAGAGCTTTTTCTCTGTTTTTTTGTTCTTCATCTTTCATAACCTTCGATTTAAGAAGTGCAGATAAAAGACTTCCGCCCTTGTCATATTTCGTTGCAAGTAACATATTCTCCATAACCGTAATCTGTGGGAAAAGCCTGATATCCTGAAATGTCCTTGAGATGCCCAGTCTGGCTATTTTGTAAGGGTTAAGTTTGGCAAGTTTATGAGTGGATGAGTTATTAAATTTAAGAATTTCGCCTTTATCATGTTTTAAGAAACCGCCAATTAAATTAAAGACCGTTGTCTTCCCTGCACCATTTGGACCTATTAAGGCATTAATACTTGCCGTTTGAATAGAAAAATTAAGATTGTCTACGGCTCTTACTCCGTCAAATTCCTTTGTTAAATTCTGAACTTGCAAAACAGTTTCTGGTTTTTGGTTGTTGGTTTTTAGATACTCATTCATCTTTTTCTCATCTCTAACAGCTACTTAGTATCTGTTGCGGAAAGTTTGAAAACCCAAAAATGTCATTCTGAACTTGTTTCAGAATCTATATATATTAATGTGCTAAGAGACCCTGAAACGAGTTCAGGGTGACAATATAGTGATACTACTTAAACCGATATACTCCTATTATTCCTTGTGGTCTTTTGATCATAAGAAATACCAGAAGCAATCCATAAATCATCTGCCTTGCAGGTGCAGCAATTGCGCTCGGCATTCCCAGAAACCTCAGAAGTTCAGGAAAGACCACCAGGATTACGGCTCCAATAATTGAACCAGGTATTCTTCCTACACCCCCAAAGATAACCATAAGGAGGATAGTAATTGACGTATCTACCCAATATCTTGTGGGAGATTGATATACTTCTGAAACTTCATCATCAGAATCACCATTTCCTTAAATTCACAAAACACTTCCTTTTCAAATTCTACATCAATAGAATTTATTCTTTTTAG
>MAYW01000424.1 GCA_001723765.1 Candidatus Scalindua rubra | reverse complement strand
TGAACCAGATTGGCATCTAATGTACCTGTTGAAATATTGCTTATTTTGATAAGATTGTTTCTTGTATCAAGACAGAGTATTAAGAAGTGTTCCTTCTTTTTATCTTTTAGCCTTTGCTTTACTAATTTGAGACTGTTCAATAATGCAGATTTCATACTTTAATCACCGGGCTAACTTTCCCGGTCGTTCTATATCCAAAGATTATATCCTGGGTCAAGACAATGTCATGTTCAATAACATGCATGGCTACATTATCAATCCCCATATAGGTATTCGTATATTCCGCACGGCAGCGGTTTTCTTTAAGCAGGCCGAATCCACGTTCTATAGCTGTGCGAAAAGGCTTCAGTTTTTTGTAGATAATAGTATCTGGAGTAGCTGGCCCATATTTACGATAGCTGTCTCTAAAATATGTATAAGAGACAAGTCCACCACTATCAGAATGAGGGCATGGGAAAATTATCTGAGTATCTTTCTTGCAAATCTTCTTACAGTGGTATCTGGTGCGGTTCCTTTTATAATCAATACCTGTTTTGATAAAAGGATATCCGAAATCACAAAGAGGTATTCCTTCAGAGTTGAATCCTTTTGGATAGACCAACTTTCCACGAATAATAACAGGAACAATATTATAGCCTTCGTATATCCCTTTATGAATCTCTTCAGAATCATAACCAGCATCCAAAACAATATAGGCTATATTAAGAGAAGGGAATCTCTTTTTGAATTCGTCTAAGAGCGGAAATATATGAATTTCATCAGAATCCCTGCGGGTACTTACAATACTGACCATGGGGATACCAGTAATAGTTATCAAAGAATGTGCCTTATGCCCAACAGGATACTTATCCCTGTGATGAGGGCGGCCAAAAGTTACAGAAGGGTCGGTGAAAATCCATGAACCATCTTCTTGCTTTATCCCTTTTGTACAGCAGTAGGCTCTAATGGGAGTAGAATCTCCAATGAGGATTAGACCTTTTTTACGCCGTTTCTTTGGAAGAACTTTTATATCTGGATTTAATAGTTTGATCTCTTTGGCCTCATTGACAAAGTTTACATGGATTTTTGCATATCCATCTATGCCAAGGTGGTTTCTCAAGGTGTTGTAGGGAAAACTTAACAGGTAACTACTTAGAAAATAAAATAGTTGCATAAAATAGGCCTTTTAAATGCAGATGGTAAATAACCCCAAAATAATGGGGGTATCTTCGAAAATCGGCACTTGTAACACTATGATATATCATAAGTTATGACCCTTGAACAGTCTCAAATTAACTACTTAACCATTTGACTAATTACTAATGAAAATAATCCTAGTCGCCGGCGCTCGTCCTAATTTTATGAAAATTGCCCCCATCCATAAGGCAAGTTAAAAGATTAAAAAG
>MAYW01000423.1 GCA_001723765.1 Candidatus Scalindua rubra | reverse complement strand
GCAGGGATCGTTATCGCCTCCTCCAAAAATAATGCCGTCTTACAATCCCTCTTCTTGCCTATTGCTCTGGTTATTCTCCCTCTCGCTATAATTTTTGACTTCATACTTAGCAAAATCCCCTCCGACTACAGCCTCCGACTGGGAAGCAGTCGACTTATTAAATCTTCTCGAATATCTATATCTTCTGTAACAAATTCAGAGAGTCTTTTAAAGACAAACAAATAGGGACAGCGCCCGTTTTACAAGCTGGCCCCAAGTTAAATAAGCTTCGCATTTCACGGGGCAGGCCCCAGTTAAATAAGCTTCGCCCCAGTGAAATCGCAAAGCACATCACGGGGTAAACATTTCACCCCGAAGGAATAGCTCTGCATTCCATGGGCAGGCTCCAGTACGGTCGTACCTCCTTACGGGGCAGGCCACGATGGAATAGTGAGGGAAAAGAGGACAGTCTACTTTACCATAAAGGTTTTTATGTATTTTCTCGTATCTAAACTTATTTGTATACATCCCCTCTAAAGTCTATCTTTTCAACAAATAAAAACCTTTCACTCTTACTAACTTCAAATATTATCCTTAATTTCCCTTTCCTCAACCTATAATATCCTTTCCATTCTCCACTTAGTTTCCTTAGATCAATATTTACATTCTCACCCTTCATTTTTATCAAAAACTTCTTCATCTCTTCCCTTACCTCGATACGAATATTATGCTTCTGAATAAATTTATCAGCCTCTTTTGAGTAACCTATTCTCCATTTCATATTTCTACAGTCTCGCTACTAGCCTCTTCTTTATCTGCTGATGGTTTACCATATAGTTTTTTGATATCTTCCATTTCTTCTTTTGACACCGAAGGTATACTTTTAAAGAAGAATTCTAATGTCTCTTCATGTAAAACTTCTCTAACAGCTTCTTTTATAAGGCTGTATAGCTCATTTTTATCAACTTTAATACCCATTTCTAATACCTCCTTTTTAGATTGAATTATATCATCTGGTTAGACAGCAGGGCATAGAGTCAAACCTTCATTTTTCAATTACTTATTTTCAATAGAAACAAATTTTGTTATTGGTTATTTGTCCACGGTGAAGTAGATAAATCACTTCACGTGGCAGGCATTGGTCATTTGTCTTCTGACATCTGACTTCTAACATCTGTCAACAGCAAGATAACATAATTTTGTAAAATTTCCGAAACTTGAACCTTCAACCTATATCTTCCTACTTTGAGGTAATTTAATATCCCTAACTCATTAAAAATCAACCTATTTTCAACCCACAGTTTTTAATTTCAACCCAGTTTTTGCCCATTTCCGGAGTCAATTTTTACCTCGAAAAATTTTTCTTTTCTTCTGGATTTTTTGATGGCGTCTTCTTTCCTTTTTTGCTATATTAAA
>MAYW01000422.1 GCA_001723765.1 Candidatus Scalindua rubra | reverse complement strand
ATTCTGGAGGATGAAAAACCGGAACTCATCCTCCAAAATCCTCATCATGAACGAACAAAAAAAGTTTCTACAGGCAGTGCTCACAAGTTAGAAGGATTTTCGCCGGGAGTGGACGCTAAGCGGACTTAACCGCTCTCAGCATTGTGGGAGGAGAAAAAATATGACAGAACAAGTATTGAACAGACATTACAAAAGTCTTGCGGAACGCTATAACGATTTTCTTTATTATTCGCCAAAATTCGTCAGAACTCTTACATCGAAAATGATAGAAAAACTTGAACTCCACAATACGGATACTTTAGTTGACCTGGGATGTGGTACGGGGATGTATTCGTTGGATATTATCAAGCAGGTTCAGCTCAGGAAGGTTATAGCGGTTGATCCTTATCTCGAGATGTTAAAATTGATTCCCGGTACTGCTAACATACACACAGCAATATCGGATGCGCTTAGTTTCTCAAAACGGCCTGGCATATATGACAAGATTCTTATAAAAGAGGCAGTACATCATATCCCGGAAAGGGAAGAACTTTTCAACTGCCTTTTTAACAGGCTAAGAAAGGGCGGCATCCTGCTACTTGTTCACGTCCCTCCGGAAGTTAAATATCCACTTTTTCAAAAGGCCCTCGATCGATGCAAAGAATGGCATGCGGATCCGGACGAACTTTTTGGAACAACTGGAAAACACCGGTTTTCGAGTCGAACAAGATTTCATAGATTACGCTCATTCTATTCCGAAGCAAAAATATTTCACGATGGTAAAAAACTGCTATATGTCGGCATTATCATCTCTCGGAGAACGAGAAATTATTAACGGTTTAATTGAAATGGGAAAAAAGTACAAGGATATGGAGTCTCTTGAATTTATTGACCACTTTGATTATTTAAAGGCGGTTAAATAGTAACCTGATTTAAAGAGAAAGGAGAACCATAATGGCTCACTATAATAAACAATTCATAACCTGCTTGATGACCACAACGTGCAATCTGCGATGTAAATACTGCATTACGTCCTCCATGGAACGTAAAGATATTAACATCGATATAGAGTTCGTGCGTGTAGCGATGGAAGAATACTTCAATCGAACGCGTAATTACAAGGTTCGTTTTTACAGCGTAGGGGAACCCACTCAAAACATTCAAGGTATAAAAAAGATACACGAAATTGCTCAGGAGCTTAGCGGTGGTTCTGCCTATTTTGAACTTCTTACAAATGGCGTCTTTGACGATCAAACCGCTGACTGGATAGGCAAACACATTCACCGCGTATGGGTCTCTTATGATGGCCCGCGTGACGTGTGCGACCAGATTCGCATAACACCGGAAGGTAACGGCAGTTCTGAAAAGATCATACTTACCATAAATAAACTGAAAGAAATGACCTCTGTCGGCATCGGCTTAACTGTCGGCTTAGTTCAATCTGTACAGGC
>MAYW01000421.1 GCA_001723765.1 Candidatus Scalindua rubra | reverse complement strand
GAAGATGGGAATGCCCATATAGTAAATTATGAGGATTATCACTAATGAGTATGCATGATCCCCCCCATCCTGGTGAATTCATCAGAGAGATATACATGGAACCATTTGGCTTGAGTTCCAGAAAAGTAGCCAGAAGTCTGAACGTTGCAGCCTCTACATTTATCAGACTTTTACATTGTGAGAGCAGCGTTACTCCAGAAATGGCGTTGCGTCTTGCACATGTTTTTGGTCGAACTCCGGAAAGTTGGTTAGCTATGCAGGACCACTATTCTCTCTGGCATGCCAAGCAGAAAGTAGATATGAGAGATGTGAAGAAACTGGAGCTTACGTCTGTCTAACAGATACCGGAGGAAACGTGAAGAGCTTGGACGGAAAGAGCTTGGTTTTTGCCATAAAAATAGTCTTTTAACTGTTAGAATAACTGATCTTTTCTGGCGATAGTTGTGAACACTTATAATAAAGTTGAAAGTGGGATATGACACATAGATTGTTTATAATTGACAATGAATCAGGATTTTGTTACAATTAATGCGTCTATAAGTATTATGAGGTACTCGGTATACATATAGTAAAAATGCAAAATCAGGAAATACTATGAATCAATCAAGTTTAGGAAAAAAAGAATTCGTTGAATCTTGTGAACAACTTTATGAAACTGTAATGGACCTAAAAAGTCAAGTACCAGAAGATACAGATGATCCACAATACCTGTTTAATTATTATGTAGCAAATGTATTTGAAGGGATTGACCCAGAATCAGCCAACGTAACAGATGGAAGCAATGACAATGGTATAGATTTCTATGTTGCTAGGGAAGAAAGGGTAACTATTTACCAATGTAAGCTCCCATACCTTGAAAAGCTGAAAGATAAAGAAAAACCTATTACATTTGATTCAAGCCCTATTAAGGAAATCAAGGAAGGCTTATCATTTTTAACTGATGATTCAAGCATTGCGAACGCAAATCAAAAAGTAAAATTAGCACGGACAGAGTATAGGAATAGAAAAAGGTCTTTTGAATCTTCAAACGATAGCAAAAAATTTAACATTGAATTAGTTATAGCGATATTTGGTTTATTAACAGATTCCGCAAGAAAAAAATATAATGAATTCAAACAAGAAATAGAACAAAATGAGCATGTTTCTATAAAAATTAGACAGTTTGATGATTTCCTGAATGTACTAAATGTAGATTTTCTTACAAGACAAATTCCAAAAAACATTTCTCTTAATTATGTTAGTAATACAATGGTTTTCCTTAATCAATGGGGGATACTGTCTTGTCCCGGCTTATCAATTCTACAAACAAATTTAAAAAAACATCAACTAGCACTTTTTGACCTAAATGTTAGATTTCATTATAGAAGGTCCTCTGTTAATAAAGAAATTGAAAAAAACATTAACAATAATCTAAAAGGACAGAAGAATTTCCATTTACTTAATAACGG
>MAYW01000420.1 GCA_001723765.1 Candidatus Scalindua rubra | reverse complement strand
AAGGACATGATAATGTGCTTATCCATGTTCTCGAACATGATATGGTTTTGGCTCTTGATATCATGTTTCAATATGCTCAAAATGGAAAGCGGAGCGACATCATCAACTTGTAATATTGAACAGGCTCCAATTGTTATGTCTATAAAGGATATCCCTGCCTGGATTCGGAAGAAATTATTGAATAAAAACAGTAAAAACAGGGTCAAACCTACATTATACATTTGACAGATAGGAAATTAGGGACTATTTAAAATAGAAAATATGAAAAGGAGAAAATATGGAACCAATTTAATTGATCGGATAAAAGCCAAAAGGAAAGAATTTATCAAAAATAATGGCGGGAAGAATCCAACCAAATTATATCTTACAATAGACTCACAGAAGAAAGATGGATTCACATAATTGAAAACCACGACGATTTGGCTGGTTATTACGATGAGATTCTTGGTATAGTTGAATATCCCAACCATGTTATAAAAGGTTATGAAGGTGCGTTAATTGCTTTGGGAAAGGCAGAGAAAGAAAGGTTTATTGCTGTAGTTTACAAAGAGATTAATGGGGATGACGGTTTTATTATAACTGCATATTTTACAAGTAAAGTAAAACTTGAAAGAGAGGTGATATTGTGGCAACGGCAGGAATAGACAAAACACTTAAAGATGTCTTTGCGCTTGTTTCGCATCTTATAAAACTTCCGGAGACGAAAATGTGGATAGATTATGATAAAGAAGCAGATGTTCTCTATATAAGCTTCAAAAGACCTCAAAGAGCAACAGATTCTGAGATGCTTGATAATGGAGTACTTCTCAGATACAAAGAAGATGAGCTTGTCGGACTAACTGTGTTAGAAGCATCTAAGAGGCAAGATGTATCGGATACAACATGATTTGTAATATTTTTTTAGTAAAATTAAGGCCAAACACTTTTTAAAATATGAAAAGGAGAAAACATGGAACCAAACATAATCAATCGTATAGAAGCCAAAAAGAGAGAATTTGCCAACAATAATAAACAGAGCCCAACCAAATTGTATCTTACAATAAGCGATGAACTTGATTTAAGTGCTTTACCAGCAACTGAGATAGGGGATTTGGCCGGTTTATTTATTAAATATAGACCAAAAGAAGCTCTTAAGAGAAAAGGGAATAAGTTTTGTGGATTGGAAGTTGTTTTGGATTCCGATGTTTTTAAGGTTGAATAACATATGGCGGCTATCTGCATATATAAATGGTGTATATATAGGAATAGCGATCATAAAAAGTTTAATATTATTGAAATTCAGTTTTCATAACTTTTAAGGAGGTGAATCAAATGATAGACGTTAAGGAAGCCACCAAATTGGCAACAAAATATTTTATGGCTATTGAGTTAACTCACCATTGTGGTATACTTCTTTTAAAACTAACCAAGTCAACAAACAGAGGAAGTTTCCACGATGGCTCAAAGAGAACCGATGTCATTATTTCAATTTCATAAAATGT
>MAYW01000419.1 GCA_001723765.1 Candidatus Scalindua rubra | reverse complement strand
AAAAGGGGGAAGCAATGTCACAGGCAAAGACAGGGGACAATGTAAAAGTTCATTATACCGGATCTTTAAAGGATGGTAAGATATTTGACTCATCGAAGGAGAAAGAACCGCTTGAATTTACTATTGGAGAAAAAAAGCTCATATCGGGCTTTGAAAATGCAGTAATTGGAATGACCGTAGGTGAAACAAAAAATGATTAGAAATTTTAGCTGGTTAATAAAGGGTGAAATTGCTGGTATGGCGAAACCGGAATCAACAATTAAAAATTTTGAAATACTTAAAGACAATGATATTGAAGCAATTGTATCACTTACGGATTTTTCTCTTGACAAGGGGTTGATTGAAGAATTCGGTTTTGAGGTTAAGCATATTCCAATTAAAGATTTTAGTACTCCAAGAATAGAACAAATTGAGGAATTCTTGGAATTTGCTGAAAAAATAAGGGCAGTTGGCAAGAAGTTAGTTGTACATTGTGATGGTGGTTTGGGAAGAACTGGAACTATGCTTGCATGTTACCTCGTAGATAAAGGAATTAATGCGGCAAAAGCAATCGAAATAGTTAGAAGAAAGAGGCCAAATTCTATAGAAACAGAAGAGCAAAAGAAGGTTATATTCAAATTTTGGAGAAAAATTAGAGGATAAATAAAGGGTTAAGCTATGTATAAAATTCTTCTTGTAGAGAACGATAAGAACCAGTGCTTACTTTATGAACAAGAATTAAGGATCGAAGGTTACGAAGTTATAACAGCCACTGATGGTAAAGATGCCTTAAACAAAGTACAGAAGCAATCACCAGACATAATCATAATGGACATAAATTTACCAAAGATGGATGGTATCGAAACTATGGGCAAGGTTTTAAGTAAAAACAAAGATACCCCTATTATTATAAATACTGCCTATAGTAACTACAAAGATAAGTTTATGTCATTGATTGCCAGTGCGTATATTGTCAAATCCTCAGATTTGACTGAATTAAAAAACAAAATCAGAGAACTTCTTGCACATAAAGATCGGAACCCTAACTGAAGCAGTCATTAAGAATTACACACGGAAGCCATAGTGTTTACTAATTGATTGGATATGAGAAGGAGAGAAGTGTTAATAATGCTTAAAAGATCATGCATGGTTTTAAGTAGACATAAACGTATTTCTATATAATTAATCCTGTCTATAGTAACTACAAAGATAATTTTATGTCATGAGCAGATGATGCTTATATTGTTAAACATCTGTTTTAATTTCATGTTCTTCAACCGCTCTTAAGAAAGGAAGATGGTAAAATGAGTAAAGTATTGGAAAAGTATTTTCAAACTGTCGTGGTTGACAAAATCAATGAAATAGTTTTAAAGAAGTTTCAGGCAATACAAAATGATTTTGGAGGCTATTATAGTAAGATAAGTAATGATAATGTATTAAGAAAACTTGAATCTAAATATGATAATCTTCTAAATGAAATAAGAAGGTTTAAAAAAACAACTTTCCGGC
>MAYW01000418.1 GCA_001723765.1 Candidatus Scalindua rubra | reverse complement strand
GGAGTTACACAACATCAACCGTCAACATGTTGCCGCCCACGAGCAATGATGCCTTTTGGTTGTTCTTGTGTACTTGCTTGTGTCTTAATTTCTGTTCTTTGAGAAATATATGTATTGAACCGTCTAAGTGTCTATGTACCATAACCTTTGCTCTAACGAAACTAATCCGGTTGTTGCCGGGCAATATCTGATACGTCTTTGCATGGTAGCTTATAGTATTATCAGATGCTACGGTTCTTTCTTCTTTGATACAAAAGATATTGCTTAAATCTGAATCCTTAGGCAATGCCCTATATGCTGAACCTTTTTCCCTGGGCAAGCGGGCAAATTTACGATTATATTTGGGGATAAAGACTTTTGTAAGATAGCGATTGGCTGCCTGTAGCGTAGATACCTTATGGAGCCTTAACTCAGAGCAAAGCCTGTCCTGAAACGTACCCCAGGCCCTTTCTACCCTGCCTTTAGCTTGAGGAGAATACGCATAGACAATCTCTACTCCCAACTCATTTAAAGCCCTTGCAATCTGGGTTTGGCCATAGTCTCCTTTTAACTGATAATGAAGTCCTTCATGTCTGGTGGTCTTGAACTTAGAATCTCTATCACAATAAAAGCTTAAGGGTATGCCCTTTGTCTCTACTATCTGCTTTAAAACAACCATATTCTCACTGCATGAATCAGACAACGCAAATCTCGCCCCGGGACAAGCAGACGTCGCATCATCTATACCACCTATCAGGTATAATCTGGGGCCTCTGCCCTCAAGCCAGTCATGATCAGATGTGTCAAACTGTATCATCTGCCCTTCTCTGGCTCGTGGCTCCCTCCATTGCAGATGTTTAGGACGCCTTTTACTCCTGGTATGAAGCCCTCTGCACATAAGAATTTGTCTGAGTGATTCTTTTGATATCTTTATCTTTTCTTCTGTGTTTAAATATTCAGTTACGTGAGTGATGTTAAACCCTTTGTATTTGGTATCATAAAGGTGAACTGCTTTATCCTGAATATCTTGAGTCAGCCATCTGGCTCTATTTACACCTCTGGATTTATGCAGTATGCCCTTAATACCTTCTCGTTCTACTCTCTTCTTAATGCGGTATATCTGACGTTCGGACAGCTTTAATATTTTACTCGCTTCTTCTACCTTTAAATACCCTTCTATTACTTCTGTAACTGTCTTGTATTTGTTAATATCTTTCATTGTCAGGCAATACATCTCTTACCTCCTTTCAGGAGGTAAGTTTACCTGACATTTTCTATTTGCCTTATACTGACATTATCAATTTGCTGTGACAGATCTTTTTTAAAACTATATTCGGTTAAGTGGATTTCTATTAATCATTTATATAAAATACAATGCAAACTATTTTATTTGTTTTTTAAAATTTTATTTTATAGTATGCGTTTTATTTATTATGAGGAATTCTTGAACTAATCTGAAAAAAATTACACAATGAAGATAGTCGTAATCTCAGATATTCATGGAAATCTTGA
>MAYW01000417.1 GCA_001723765.1 Candidatus Scalindua rubra | reverse complement strand
GAAAATTTTATTTAATTAGTAATTATTTTTTAACATATAATAAGCAAAACTTTTTATATCGAGATTGCCCTATCATTTGTTATCTTTCCTACCCCACCCCAAACCATATTTCCCCTGTTATATCCCTGTATATCCTGATGTTTAAGTTTCCCTTGGCAATGTATTTCGCAGTCAATATTATGTCTCTCATTTCAACAATAGACCTTGCCTTGACAGACGAATCTTATAAGGTATCATTTTACGTAATTGCTCAATATCAAGTGGAATTTCATGCTGTTTGGCGAGAGTATAAACCCCGCTTTCGCAGGGATTCCAGGAGTTAGCGCTGGAATCCTTCCGAAAGGAAGGGTACATAATTCCACTTGATATTGAGCAATTACCATTTTCTGATTACCGGGTTTTTGAGGCGAGTACATATGAAGTACTTAAAAACCAACGTTCTTATATTATTAGTTGCTTTTTTTGGCTCTTTCTCCACGCTTCATACCAATGTAAAGATAAACATATATCTATGCATAACGCTAAAATGATACATGCTGCTAAAGAAGCTACTACATACGATTGGGGTAACATTGGAATAGATTTGGCATTAATTCGTGTGAAGATACCAGGGGCTTTTGAGCTACCTCTTGCAAAAGAAGTGGAAATAGATGAAAAAGTTTTTACTTTAGGACAGATAATCTCTCTCGGAAGTTGATTTTTGCTTGGTTTTTGCTGCTGCTGTATGAAGCCAGGATAAGGATAATTAGGGTTAGATAAAGGTATTTATATTTAACCATAGTTTTTTACTTTGTTTTATAACGATACACCTTTGACTTAAATATTAGATATTTGACACATAATGGGACACTGGTTAATGTGAACATTAAAAATTTTTTGAGGAATTTGTTAGCAAAAATGTAATAACCTTAACAAGAAAAAACCTTTGTAAGTGATATTGTTGGAACATCTTACAAGTTTAGTTTAAATGAGATAGCCATTTAAAAAGAAATTAAAAGATGCTAAGAGGAAGGAAAGGGTGAGCGAGGGGATTCGAACCCCCGACCCTCAGGACCACAACCTGATGCTCTAACCAGCTGAGCTACGCTCACCACTTTAATGTTTAAATAAAGGTACGCCAGGGAGGATTTGAACCCCCGACCCTCGGATTAGAAATCCGATGCTCTATCCAGCTGAGCTACTGGCGCAGATATAATTTATAAAAATGGTCGGGGCGACTGGATTTGAACCAGCGACCTCCTGCTCCCAAGGCAGGCGCGCTAAACCAAGCTGCGCTACGCCCCGTCTTCTTCTTCCATCCTCAAAAATTCCACTATAAATATGTAGATTTGAAACGGATGACCTTCCGCATCAGTGTAGTTCTTCACTCTTCATTTTCTGCATTACTGGAAGTACTATCTCAACAATTCGGATTTTGCAGAATACAAACACTGTTACAATACAATTAACCCAACCTGGCCGAGCCAGAACCAAAAAGGGATTCATCCTTTTTTGGTTCTG
>MAYW01000416.1 GCA_001723765.1 Candidatus Scalindua rubra | reverse complement strand
GTCATAGTGTCTTCCAACGGCACTGTAGTTACCCGGGAGACAGCGGCAAAGGCGGCAGATGCCGGCTTCGGATACGTTGGCGTTAGCCTGGATGGCTTAGCCGAGACGAACAACTCCTTCAGGGGCAGTGGAGATGCTTACAACAATGCCCTTCAGGGAATGCGGAACCTCCGCGACGCTGGGATAAAGACAGGGCTGAGGTTCACCATAACCCGGCTCAACTGCCATGAACTCCCGCGGATTATGGAACTCCTGGTTAAGGAAGGTTTTCACCGTCTCTGTGTTTATCATCTTGAGTACGCAGGCCGTGGGCAAGAACTCATGAATAACGACTTGTCGCCTGATGAACGGCGGAAAGCCGTGGAGAACCTATTCAGGAAAACCGTTGAGATAAACCGCCACAACCACGATCTCGAGGTTCTCACAGTCGGGAATTACGCTGACGCCGCTTACATTTACATGAAAGTTTTGAAGGAAGACCCACAAAAAGCCAGGGCAGCGTACGAACACTTTCTCCGCAACGGCGGTGAAGGCTGCGGAGAAAAACTCGCATACATAGACGAATTGGGCAATGTATACGCCAGTCAGCACCTGAGAACCGAACTTGGGAACATCAGGGAGAGAAGTCTTAAAGATATCTGGAGCAGTGATAACGAGTTCCTGTGGAAGCTCAGACACAGGGAAAGGCTGTTCCGCGGCAGGTGCGCAGAATGCAGGTTTCTGGAAATCTGCAGGGGCGGCTCAAGGGCAAGGGCCCTCGCGGTTTATGATGACTTTGGCGCCCCTGATCCGAGCTGTTATTTAACCGAAGAGGAAATCACTGAACCAGTGCTTGAGGAGGCGCAGCATGATTAACATCAGCCGGCTGCTCAAGGTAAGGGAGACAGCCCGGGATGTTGAAAAACACCACAATAAGAGGGCTGATGAGGTGCCAAAACACCTCGTAAGATACGCAAATGTCAAAGCCCCCATGGTAATTTGGAATATCACCCGGAAGTGCAACTTCTCCTGCGATATTTGTCATCTCGGTTCTGCTCTTGAGGCGGATAGTGATGAGTTAACCACACAGGAGGCTTTAGAGTTTATTGACCAGATGGCGTCAATGAATGTGCCTATGGTTTCTGTCTACGGGGGAGAGCCCTTAACCAGGGATGATTTTTTTACACTTGCAGACCACGCCCATAATAAGGGACTGAGAATTATATTATCCAGCAACGCCGCCCTTATAACAAAAGAAACAGCCGGGGAAATCGCAGAGTCTGGTATTTCCTATGTGGGCATTGATTTGGACGGATTGGCTCAGATAGGCGGCGATATGGACGTTATTGCAGGGTTAGAAAAAGCATTGCCTGCGATGGAGCGCCTCAGAGATGCAATGGTGGGATGTGGTGTGAGGATTACAATAGGAAGCTTCAACCTGTCTCAGATGCCGTCCATAATCAAGGCTATCGAAAATACAGGACTAAAAAGATTCGCGATTTGTCAGCACCTTGAGGGCAAAGACTGGAAGG
>MAYW01000415.1 GCA_001723765.1 Candidatus Scalindua rubra | reverse complement strand
ATCAAACAGGATACCTTCAGCAGAAATACTCAAAGAAGAATTAGCGAGTGTGTGAAAACACATATGTGCTAATTTATCAGTCTCTAAATCACAATTTCCAGTCAAAAAAAGCCTGCCCTTGTGCGATCCGCCCTGCGGTCTGGGCCAGGGCAAGAAATTGTCGATTTAGAGACTAAAGCCCATAATGATATTACATGTATAAACTAGGAAAATACCATTTTAAAGGTTTTACACATAAGCCTGGCCACAGCGCAAATTATGCCGTTTTGATCAAACCAGTATACAAAATATGGGGTATGAAATATTCACCCATTCATAGCTATTCTTATGAGCATGATATACTAGGTAATTTCTCTCACCCACAGATTCCGAAAAGTTATGATTATGGAAGAGGAGAGCTTTTTGAAAATGGCAAGTCGGTCATCATAGAAAACTACATTGTTTTAGAACATTTCGAAGGTGAAGACGTTGTAGAACGTTACAAGAAAAAGAGATTACCTAAAATCCGTGAAATAAAAAAAATAGTGAAGTATTTCGCAAGTGTTGCTGAACCATTAAAATATCTTCATTCAAATGGATTTGTCCATACTGATATTAAACCAGGCCATATTATTATTAACCCGGAAACTGAAATAGCAGGATTAATAGATCTAAAACTAACAATAAGAATTGGAGGAGTTATCAAGGGTATTTCATGGGATTATGCATCACCGGAGCAAAAGCAAATGACCAAGCTATTGAGAGACCTTCCAGAGGATAAAGACGAAAAAGAAGTTTTATCACACGTCAACATTGACGGAAGGGCCGACCTGTATTCAGTTGGATTAATATTGTACGAAATATTAACTGGGAAATTGTGGACATATACCAGGCAATCTCCTATCGAAATTAATAAATTAGTCCCACAAAGACTGAACGACATAGTCACGGGACTCCTTGAAGAAGACCCATCAAACAGGATACCGTCAGCAGAGAAGTTTAAGGAAGAACTAGCGTGTGTGTGATTTTTAATGCTAGTACAAATTTAAAATTATCTTTCTAAGGTAACGATCTATGTATTTTTTAATAATCTGTGAGAAAAAACATCTATACTATGAAACATTTGATGACAGAGAATCACTAGAAGAGCATATAAACAGTCGTAAAAGTTTTTTTCATAAGAAATTTAAAAACCATCAGGCATATATTGTGAAGGGAGAAGAAATCTTTACTGCTAAAAAGCACATAGACGCAATTCATATTCACTCTGGCGATAAGCATTTGGGTGACAATAGTGAAAAAGGTTTATCTACTGATAAATTACCCTGATTCGAGCAAGAGATTTTAGATTAAGGCAATTCTACTAATTGCACGGAATTAACGATTTGGGATTCCCAATCCCCCTCTTTCCCCTGTGGAGTAGTCTACGCCACTCCATAGGGGGGAAAGAGGGGGATTAAAAGTCGTGAATTTACTAAAATACCCAAACCTGGACGAGCCCAGAAACCCAAAGAAAGGGTTTAAAAATATTTCGTTTATTCTGGT
>MAYW01000414.1 GCA_001723765.1 Candidatus Scalindua rubra | reverse complement strand
CTAATCTCTTTCTATAAACCTTTTTTAAACAACTAACAATTATCGTGTATGATTTCAATGAAAAACTTGAGGTTGCGGCTACCCGTCCGAACGTAGCATTCGGTACGGACGGGCATAAATCGCTTAATTTAGGTTAAATGATGAGACAATTTTCCAAAAGTTTATATACTAATGGAATATACGGTTAATTTAATCTTGACATATTTAAAGTATTAGTTTAGGATTATCAACATGAGATATCTTCCACGTTTGATAACTTCTGAAATCAAAAAAGCCTCAAAAAATTTTCCAGCCTTAATTGTAACTGGTCCCAGGCGTGCTGGCAAAACAACACTTCTGCGCAAGTGTTTTCCTAATGCATCCTATCATTTGATTGAAGATCCGGATATCATTGCCCGTTTAAGAAGTGATCCGCGTTCTTATATTGATACGATAAAGGTACCGGCCATTCTTGATGAGATCCAAAATGTCCCTGAAGTCCTTAATTATATTCGTTCACGTTTGGATCAAGCACCTCATAAAAATGGTCAATGGTTTTTGACGGGTTCACAGGAAGCGCCGCTTATGCAAGGTGTGAGTGAGTCTATGGCAGGCAGGGCAGCAATATTTCAACTTTTGCCGTTTTCTCAGGAAGAAACCTCAAAAGTTTCTATTTTCAGAGGGGGATTTCCTGAACCACTTGCCAGACCAATCGCGGCTGATATGTGGTTTCGATCATATATCCAGACCTATCTGGAACGGGATGTAAGGGCGGTTAGTTCGATACGGGATTTGGCCGTGTTTCGTCGCTTTCTTTCAATATTGGCCAGCCGTGTCGGCCAAATACTTAATCGTACAGATTTGGCTGCTCCTCTTGGGGTATCTGTCCCGACAATTTCTGAGTGGTTGAGTATCCTTGAAATTACTTCACAAATTATTCTGGTACCGCCATATTATGAGAATTTTGGAAAAAGGATTATTAAGTCTTCCAAAATATATTTTACTGATTCAGGGATGTTATGCCACCTGCTGGGAATTGAATCTGAACAAATGCTATTTAATTCACCATTTTTTGGACCGATTTTTGAGGGATTTATTGCGTCGGAAATCCTTAAGACACAATACAATTCTGGAAAAAGAAGGGAACTTTACTTTTTCAGGGATCAACAGGGACTGGAAGTTGATTTTCTAGTTCCAACAGGTAATAGAAAATTGATTCTTCTTGAATCCAAGGCGTCCCGTACAATAACTCCTCAAATGGCTTATTCAATAAAAAGATTAAGAGGATATATTTCCAACTATTCGGTAAAGAGTTTTTTAGTCCATTTGCCATCAAGAAAACAGGAAATAACATCCGCTCTTGCACCTGGTGTCAAAGCTATACCAAGTGATGCGTTGGGTAAGATATTTTAAAATTTCTTCTTGCGTAACAATCAAGGGTAGATCCTGTACAGAACATGTTTAAGTATTGTTTCATGGTCTCTCAATATCTTGATGTATATAGATTCTGAAAGAGACGTTGAAATGAGCGGTACTTTGTGGCTACCCATGAT
>MAYW01000413.1 GCA_001723765.1 Candidatus Scalindua rubra | reverse complement strand
ATTTCCTGAGTACGCTCCTCAGGATTACTACCCACCTCCCAAGGACATTGATTTGGATTATCCTACTGTAGAAGGTCAAGCGTGACAAAAAATCAGAGGTCAGAAGTCAATAGTCAGAGATTAGCGAAGTCCTGACAGGTCGAATAAGTCCTGTCAGGTCGAGAGCGAAAGGAAAGGCATAGGACGGAAGTCAGAAGTCGGCGGATTAGAACCAAACCTAACAGGTAGCCTATCCCGCTCTGCGGGAGTCTCGTTCCTGTTAGGTTGCTGGTTCTATAGTCGTGCCTGTCCCGTAAGGAGGTACGACTGTAGCGGGGTCAGGTCGAGAGCGAAAACAAGGGACAGAGGAGCTGGGGAACAACATAATTCATAAATCAATAATCAGAGGTCAGAGGCTTGCCATATGAAATAGAAACAAACCTGACAGGTCGAATAAGTCCTGTCAGGTTGATGTTTCTATGCCTTATCCCGAATTGCTGGTTCTGTATCTTAGGTTGTGTGTTATTAAAGATGTCATCTTTTAAAAGCTGACATCTTTTTTTTTTACCATTCTGCTTTATTGTATAAACTGAAGAGATAACAAACATTCTCAATAAATAGTTGACAATAGTCAACTATAGATATTAAATTTGTCAGTAAAGAGGAAGAAACATCCAAATCAAACAATAGAAGAAGCTGTAAAATATGCAGAACAACATTTGTGGAGAGTTAAGTTGAACAAAAATGGTCATGCTTGGGGCAGATTATATTGTCCAGCCAAAGAAAGAGGTGGCTGCATAGTGTCTGTTTGGTCAACTCCCCGCGTAGCAGAGCATCACGCTGCTCAAATAAAAAGACGTATAGATAATTGTGAACATGGAATTAAAAGTGAGTAAACTAAAAACATTCAATTTCTCTTTGGTATTAAATGGTGTAAATAAGATAACAACCAAACTTGAAGACAATGTTTATAATGCTGGTTGTAACGATGCCATTTTGCATTCGAAGAATGGTACAATATATCTGGGGTTTGACAGGGAAGAAACATCATTAAAAAATGCCATAATAAGTGCTATTTTGGATGTTGAAAGTATAAAAAATATAGTCGTTACATCAATTGAACCGGCAGATTATGTAACTGTTGCAGAAATTGCCCGCCGAGCCAATGTAACCAGAGAGTATATTCGACAGCTTATTAATGGTGCCAGGGGAAAGGGCACTTTTCCTAGACCCAAAGCCGGCGCAATATCAAAAACCTTAATTTACAGTTGGTATGAGGTTTCCACTTGGTTAACGAATAATGGTACTTTGAAAGACAGAGATAAACATAGATTAGCTTTTATTATAAAACGGTTCAATGATGCCCTTGATGTCCGTGTGCATCCGTGGGGTGCGAATTTCCCAATTCATTTGTTGGAAGATTTGAATGAAGCATATAAAGTATTAGTTGGGTAGGCAGACAGGATGCTCGGCGGATTAGAACCAAACCTAACAGGTAGCCTATCCCGCTCTGCGGGAGTCTCGTTCCTGTTAGGTTGCTGGTTCTATAGCTTACATCCTTTACAAGAGTGTAATCTTTGTTTCGCCATTTTCTT
>MAYW01000412.1 GCA_001723765.1 Candidatus Scalindua rubra | reverse complement strand
TTATATGATTCGGGATTTTTATTCCCCGTTTGACTCCGTTAAAGAGTCAGACAGAGTGATCGGTTTTCCTTTCAACCGATAGCTGTTACCTTTGATATTGATCACGGTGCTGTGATGCAGAAGCCGGTCTAAAATGACGGTGATAATGATGGCATATGGAATGATATAGATAATGATCGTGACAACGATGGAACCTGGGATGACATAGATAATGATGATGGATGGCCAGACGACTAAAAAAAGTAATTATCACATTATTACTTGAATTCAACTCTTAAGTGCAACTCAAAAACTGTTTGTAAAAGAAGCGGAGCTGCTGTAGGCTCAGCACTTTTCTCACAGACAAATAAGAGGTGCACAAATGAAACACTATCCGCCGGCTGGCGGACTCACGCTGGACCAAAGATACATAATTAAATCGATGCTTAAAATAGGATATAATCAAACAGAAATCGCCAAAGTTCTTGGAGTCCATAAATCGACGGTTAGTCGAGAACTTATACGCAATCGTGGGGGTCGGGGCTATAGACCTAAACAAGCCAACGCCTTTTCAAAAGAGAGACACCAAGCTAAAGTTCGTCCTCGTATAGACGGGGGCACTTGGGCTTTTATCGAACGATTGATTTGCAAAGAATGGAGTCCGGAACAAATTAGTGGCTGGATAAAGAAAAACATGGATATAGCTGTTAGCCATGAATGGATTTACCAATACATTCTTAAAGATAAACTGGCCGGTGGTTCTTTGTATATTCATCTACGCTGTAAACAGAAAGGGAAGAAGCGTTATGGGTCTAATGACCGACGTGGAAACCTTAAAAACAGGGTTAGTATTGATCAAAGACCATCCCTTGTTGATGATCGTTCTCGTATAGGAGACTGGCCTGCCCGCCCTCATTCTTCGGGAGCAGGCGGGGAAGCAGATACCATTATTGGTAAGGCCCATAAACAGGCTATTGTATCTCTGACAGAAAGAAAGTCTGGACTTGCCCTTATTTACAAAGTGGATCGCCGGACAAAGGAAAAGACTGAAGAAGCGATGAGACGATTGTTGGGATCTATATCTGATCAAGTTCATACGATTACTTCGGATAATGGAAAAGAGTTTGGGAACCATGAGACAGTTGCAAAGGGACTTGAATGTGACTTTTATTTTGCTCATGCGTATTCATCCTGGGAAAGAGGAACCAATGAAAACACCAATGGTCTCATCCGCCAATACTTTCCGAAAAACAGGGACTTTAGAACCATAACGGACAAGGAGTTAATCCACGCCATGAAAAGACTTAACAATCGTCCAAGAAAAAGACTTGGGTACAAAACGCCCAATGAAGTATTTTTTGGAGAATCACACACTGTTGCACTTACTACTTGAATCCAGGATCTTTCATAAATCTTGTTCATATTACTTTTAGTTAGTATCATATGATACCCAAGCATTGGGATGGTAAATTAACCAATAAAATGCTGGAGGTATCATGGAAAAACAATTCGCACAACGTCTTAAGTCAAAATCTGTCAAGAACGCCATCGTTAACAGCATCGCCGCTGACTTTAACCTGACACC
>MAYW01000411.1 GCA_001723765.1 Candidatus Scalindua rubra | reverse complement strand
GCACGTCTCACTAACATCGTACTGCCACGGGAATTCCGACGGCTCGCACTCCCAGATGGGATTTTGTTTCATCTCAGAGATTTCTTCGTCCGATGGCTTTTGAATATCTATTTTCATAACTCCTCCAATAGCACGACTAGTACTTTTACCACGATCTTCTCTCCTCTTCAAGGTAGTCCTCAACGTTTACGTCTTCCCAAATTTCCTTATGCAAGTCCCTTAGTTTTTCTGTATAACTGTCAGGCTTCCGTACAATAACAATTTGACCACGACATCAATGATGATCTCATCACCCTCTTCTACTCCAGTGGATTCCCTTATCTTCTTTGGTATGACTATTTGACCCTTACGACCTACTTTAGTTATTAACATACTATATGCTCCTTTATCCTACTCAATAAATTATGTAGGACTTTTATAATTTAATTCAAAGAGCATAATCTTCCTCATTGGTACTTACTTTTACCTTCCCTTCAGTTAGATAGCACGTCTCGGTCGTATTGTACTACCATGGGTATTTTAAGAGTTCTCAATCCCAGAAAGGATGTTGTTCCTTCTTAGAAATTGGAGCGACTGTTATTCATCTTCCCAATTTGGATATTGTTCAGGGTTTTCACCTACAGACTCAATCACCTTTGGGTAAGTGATACCTTTTTCAATATACTTCTTCTTTCTCCCCTTTTTGATTTTTAACATCCATGAGTCACCAAAATCAAAGTGATAATATAATTTCGACCCTGCAGTAAGGGGATAGACCTCATTCAACATAGTATCTAATCCTTCTCGTTCTTCGAAGCCATATTCATCTTCCTCTCCAAAAACAGTTTCTCTTTTACGCCAGTTCTTTCCGACAATAAACTCGAAAAGATGATCGTTGTCAAAATCAATTACATCTTGAATGAATAAATGAAGATCATATAGATCTAAATCTTCTGGAATTTCAATCACTCTCCTCCATTCAGGATCATCGTACATACACGGTTCAAGTTCTATTGTTAATGTGTATAATTCTTTCACTTAATATCCATTGTTATTCGGTTTCATCTACTCTAAAGATGATAATATACTTTTCAAGGTTCAATGCGGAAAGAATATCTTCCTCAATCATCTTTCTTTTTGCTTTTCTCAATATAAAAGCTGGGTCCCGCTTGCAGATATGATGGATAGGCTCTTTTTTTCGGAATTAGTTAAACTGATTTCTTTTTAAACATTGTCAGAACCGTGATTCTTATGATTGACATGATTCTCATGATTCTCAATCAAGATCATCCCCATAATCTTAATAATCAAGGTTCAGACATTTTTTAAATTTTCGATTTTCTATTATCAATTGTCAATCGTTAATCGAAAATTGACAATTCACTCACCAGTTACCAATCACTAATCTTCTCTACTCCCCTACTCCTCTGCTCCTCCACACCCCTACTCCTGCACCTCTGCCTTAGCCTTAGTCTCTTTCACTCCTTCGGCACAAAGTACACATCCGTTGGTTTCAGCTTAGACAATCTCCGGAACTTTGCCTCGACAGACATTCCAATCCAGTCCAGCGTAGCATCCTCGGGATCTACGCCAATGATCCGAGTCAGCAGGAGTG
>MAYW01000410.1 GCA_001723765.1 Candidatus Scalindua rubra | reverse complement strand
GCAAAAATTAGTACACAAAAAAAGCAATATGTTGACAAAGTAACCAGCGATAATGAAAAGGTGAACAACGTAGTAGGGAAATCACTTATAGGAGAGCCTGTTCCAACTCACAAGGTGAAAAACGCAAGAGGTATCAAAAATATCATATGATAAAAATAACAAAAAGAGCGTATCCGATAAAGAAAGCCTAAACCCCATAGGACTTGCCTACCTCGATCTCGGAACTGTTTATGCAAAAAAGGGTCAAATTGATGAGGCAATCCTGGAATTCAGAAATGCAACAAAATTAAACCCTCATCACCTGGATTCTCATGTAGAATTGGGTACTGCCTATGGTTTGAAAGGTTTGACGGACAAAGCCCAATCTGAATTTAAGAAAGCGATAGATATTAATCTTAATGAGGCAGTTGCAAAGATTGTCTTTAATGTATTACCCGCAAATAAACATTCGAAGGCAGAGATAGATGAAGTCAAGGCACGTATTAACCTGGGAAATGCCTATAAACAGGAAGAAAAACTGGAAAGGGCAAAGCTGGAATACGAAAAGGTATTAGAACTTAAGCCAGAGCACTCGATTGCTAAAAGGTCATTGAGCGAGATATATTATGAGTTAGGTACCTCATATCTGGAGGAGGAGAAATACAACAATGCCATTACTGTGTTTGGCAAGGCTTTGGAGATTAAACCAGATTTTACCCAGATTAAGGATGTCCTTGAAAAGGCACATTACAGTCTCGGTATAAGCTATGCAAAGAACAAAGAGCTTGATAAAGCAATACTGGAGTTTAATAGAGCCATAGAGATCAATCCTGATTATGCTAAGCTGGATAGAAACATTCTTAATCTCATTGATAAAGGGGTGGATGATGGTGCAGGTGATGATGTAAGGAAAGAGGGTTCTCGTGAGGATGAGAAAGGGGATAAACGTCACAAGGAGCAGACGGAAATGCCGTCAAGAAATGAGCTTATGGATGAAGTGATAGTGGCGGTGAATGAGGGTAATGTGAAAAATCCCAGATTTACTCGATATCAAGATGAAATCTCATTTAATGCAGAGAAAATAGGGGAATCTGATGAATCAAGACAGGAGGAAATGCATCTAGAGACAGAGCTGGAGAGTAAAGGCCAGGACGTGATACAAATTCAAGGGGATGCTGTTGTTGAAGAAAAAGATGAAGAGAAAGTGAGTATTTTGGATACCTCATACGAAAAAGAGATTTCAAATAAAACAGATTCGTCTGACAAGGTAGTTTCAGTACAACCAAACCACTCAGACCAGAAGGCAGGCCCGTCCTCATCAGGAGGTATCATAAATGATGATCAGGAAGAACAAGCTGTTGTTGAAGGTGAGACTGTTTCAGTTCCGGGTCATAGAACTGTTTCTTATTACATAACCCGGAATTATAGCCCTAATATTGGATATAACGAGGCAATTGAGAAATATGAAGATGTCATAAGAAAGAATCCTTATGATAATTATGCTTTTCATAACCTTGCCTATGCTTATTACAATAAAGCACTGCATCTTGATGATGCAATAGCAATGAGGGAAGATGCACGAGAGAGTAATCAAAACTTTTTTAGTAAAACGATTTTATCTCAATGAAATTGTTTGATGATGATAAAGAATTTG
>MAYW01000409.1 GCA_001723765.1 Candidatus Scalindua rubra | reverse complement strand
CGACTTTTTGGGTCCTACAAAGTTCTTCTCAGAAATAGCAGAAAGAACTATTGAGCCGGGAGTGGCAACCGGTCTTGCATGGACTCAATCCGGAGGTGAAATATTATTTATTGAGTCCACAAGAATGCCGGGAAATGGAAAACTAACATTAACAGGTCAGCTTGGAGATGTTATGAAGGAATCTGCCCAGGCTGCAATGAGTTATGTCCGTGCAAAGGCAAAGGTATTAGGCATCTCCTTAAAGGATTTCTCAAAATACGACTATCATATCCACGTCCCTGCAGGGGCTATTCCCAAGGATGGTCCTTCCGCTGGTGTTACCATGGCAATATCCCTAATATCATTATTTAAAAATGTATCAACAAAATCTCGTGTTGCTATGACGGGAGAAATAACGTTAAGAGGCAGAGTTTTACCTGTTGGTGGAATCAAAGAAAAGGTATTGGCGGCAAAAAGGGCAGGTATTACTACAATTATCTTACCAAAAAGAAACGAAAAAGACTTAGTAGACGTTCCTGAGAAAGCCAAGGAAAAAATGTCATTCAGGTTTGTAGAAAAAGTAGATCAAATGCTTTCTATTGTCTTTGGAAATAAAAACCAGAAAAAGAACGCACAGTAATTATCAACTGTGCCTTAGCAAATTCCCCAGAAAACGCATTTTCAAAAACCAGAAAGATACCCCCTTCTAACACATTCCTGTTTATTTTGCTTTCAATGTATAAACGCCATCCCAATCTTCCGGTGGTGGTTCCTGTGCATAAGTTTTACATCTCTCTATATATGTCTGTGAAGGCCCATCATGTGTGTCTTTATTTATAGCCTTTTGAAATAAACTTATTGCCTTTTGCCATTCTCTCTTTCGATAGTTTCTCAAGCCTTCTTCATAAAGCTCTAATATCTCTTGTTGCGCTCCCGGTACTTCTCCCTTTCTATCAATCAGTTCATATACCCTAACAGGCTTTTCCTTACCGACAACCCGAATCAGATCCAGCTCCCTGGCCTCTATGTGATCCTTAGCCAGGTCATAAGTCCTTTCGCTTATCATGGTGTAAGTACCATAGTACTTATTAGCAGCCTCCAGTCTTGCCCCAAGATTTACCTCATCTCCAATCACGGTATATGAAAGCCTGTTCGTAGAACCCACATTACCTACAAGTACGGTACCAGAGTTCAGGCCAATCCTGGCCTTTATCTGCAGTCTTCCTTCTTCTTTAAATTTTCTGTTTAGTTCAATTAATCTTTTTTTGTTGTCAATAGTAGCCATACACGCCTTCACGGCGTGATCCGGCTGTGCCAGAGGGGCACCGAATGCCGCTACTATTGCATCACCGATATATTTATCCAGGAATCCGCCGTGGTCGAGTATTATGTCTGTCATTTCACTTAAATATTCATTAAGGAGTTCGATTAATTCCGCCGGTTGCAACTTCTCTGAAATGGTACTGAATTTTTCAATATCCGAGAAATAGACTGTGATTTCCTTCTCTTCACCACCAAGCTTTATATCCCCTGGTTCTTTTAAGATTTCGTGAACTACCTTGGGGTCCATGAAGTTTTCGAACGCAAATTTTACCTCTTTTCTCTTCTTTTCTTCAGATATAAATCTATACAAAGTAATTGAAGAAAAACATGCAATTCACTGTAATTGCTGGGGTATGCAACGTTTAGCCATA
>MAYW01000408.1 GCA_001723765.1 Candidatus Scalindua rubra | reverse complement strand
CTTCTGTTCTTTGATACTGAATTCACTGGATTTTGTTATAGCCATAATTTACATCCTATATCGTAAATATACGATATATCATAAAAAAGTCAACAGCAATTTAAAAAAATATTCTATATCCCACTGGCAGGCAGATGTGAGCGTCCTGATTAGTCATTAGTTGGCGGGTTTCATGACATCGTTTACACTTTCTGTGTCATGAGAGCGTTTACATTTTGTTATAATAATCTCTTTTATAAAGGGGAGATTATAAATGGGCAAAAAAAGTAAAACAAACCAAGGCGAAATAAAGCTTCGTCAAGAATGTTATCAATTAAGCAAAGATGGAAAAGTAATTAGTGAAATCAGTAAGATTCTTAACCGAACACGTCCTTGGATTTATAAATGGTTAAAAAGGGCAAAAACTGATGACCCAGAATGGTATTTAGATGAATCTAAAGAACCAAAGAAGAAGCCGACAAAGATCGACCAAAAACTAGAGAACGACATTGTTGGTATCCGAAAGAAGTTAGTAAAACGTGACACTCCAGAAACACGATACGCTTTTCATGGAGCAGTCGCAATTCATCAAGAACTAGATAAATCAGGATATAAAGACAAGCCTAATTTATCAACGATTAACCGTATTATTAAACGAAACGGATTAATTGTAAAAGAGCAAAGAAAAGCAGGTAATAATGAACCAAAAGCATATTATCCCTGTATATGTACCAGATATCCAGGGCACGTTTACCAACTTGATTTAGTAACACCAAGGTATATTACTGGATACGGACGAATAGTTTCAGTAAACCGTATTGACGTTTATTCGGCAAAAGCAAACTTAAACCAATATCAATCCAAAGGAGCAGACAGTATTATTAGCTTTGCCATAGAAGATTGGAGTGAACATGGTATACCACATTACTTGCAATTAGACAATGAAGCAGCTTTTCGTGGTAGCCTGTACCATCCCAGGACATTTGGTAAGCTGACACGTTTTTGCTTAAACTTTGGTGTAGAATTAATTTTTATTCCATTCAAAGAGCCATGGCGTAACGGTTATATTGAAAGTTTTAACAGCCGATTCAATGAACGACTCTGGCTCTTTCAAAAGTTTACAGATTTAGAGCATTTAAGAAATGAAGCAAAACTGTTTAAAGATAAATATAACAACTTTCAAGCTTATAAGAAAGAACGCTTTAGTAAACAATACTTGCATGGGTACACTACACGCTATTTCCCACAAGGATTCAGATTTGATCTTTCAATAGAGTTACCAATTACAAATGGTAGAATCCATTTTGTAAGACTTGTTAATGAAAAAGGCTATATTAATGTCTTTAATGAAGACTTTTACATTAACAAAGATTTTAGTTTTGAATATGTATGGACAACTATTTTTACCAAAGAACAATCGTTAAAAGTTTATTATCAAGCGACCAAAGATTCTAAAAAAGAATTGATAAAAACTGTTGATTATAAACTTAGGGAACCTGTTAAAAACAGAATGCCTGTTAAATTGTTTTGCTAAAGTGTAAACGATGTCATGATACAGCTAGTAGTACTAAGAAGTGTAAACGATGTCATGAAACTTGGCAACTAGCTGTTACGTTAAAGATTAAATAGAAATCTCGACACAATCAAGTTAAATAAAGAGGAGTCCTTCAGTTGAAGAATGTTATATACATGGATAACAATGCCACTACAAAGGTGGATA
>MAYW01000407.1 GCA_001723765.1 Candidatus Scalindua rubra | reverse complement strand
ACAATACTGCTTCCAGCATCCTTCAGATGAAACTTTTGGGACAACTGCAGGACATGCTCATCACCCCTTTGAGCAATCTCGAACTGGCTTTATCATTTATCATAGGAGGAGCTGTCAGGGGCTTCATCAACGGTGTTATGGTACTTTTCGTCGGCATGGTCCTTACAGGGATGCCAGTTGAACATCCACTCTACGTTCTGCTGTTCCTGTTCCTTGTTTCGTGGAGTTTCTCAAGTGTTGGGCTGCTTATTGGAATCATAGCTGAAAGCTGGGATAACATTGCCACTATGGTAAACTTCTTCATCACTCCGCTGATTTTCCTGGGCGGTGTCTTCTACTCCATCAATATGCTGCCCGGACTCTGGCGTACCCTCTCCATGGCCAATCCCATCTACTATGTTATTAACGGACTACGCTACTCAACACTCGGCGAGGGAGCGGCAGATTCATCTATTGGACTTTCCCTCTTCGCCGCCACGCTTATGACTATTCTGTTTACAGCGGCAGGAACGTATCTCTTTCATCGGGGCTACCGGATAAAACAATAGACGGCAATTCCACTCAATATGTATTGGCACAGTGCTCATTAACCCGAGTCCAATTTCGAAAGACGTTTAGCTGAAGTTTCAAGAATGCTAAAAGCTTTGATTTGTAAACAGTTTTTACGTACTATTAAATTAGTTGTTAAGAATCATTCCTGTAACAGTGAAATTATATTTCGACAATCGACCAAGAAAAAGACCTTCCAAAGGGCGCAGCCTCCTGTGGAGATCCTGCGGAGGGTTCAAAATCCCAACTAAGTATTTTTCAGAAAATATCAAATGTTTTCTGCCTTCCGCAGGTACTTACTACTTGAATATAGGTAACAATTTATTGGCTTACTCAAGAATTCTTACGATCTTTATTTTAATAAACTGCCTTTATTCTTCCGGGAATAACAACAGCTACTATTTTGCCTGCGGGCAAAATCAGGAGATAAATGTATTTTGGGATTATTCCGGGCAAGACGAGAATTTTCTAGGTTGTAATCTTATAAGAAGTGAAGATATTCAAGGTGATTATGTACAAGTAAACGATGACATACTAATATCCTCACAAAATCAATTCTCGTATAAGGATACAACCAATATAATAGATACACTAGATTACTTTTATAAAATTGTTTACGTTTGGCAAGATAGTTCCTACACTGATGAATTACCAATTTACACGTTCAAATTGATAGAGTTTCAAAATAACGATGAAGAAACAATAAACATAATACTTGAAAACAGGAATGATAGTGAAAACGAATTATTGCTATATGTTTCAAGTGATAATATAGGCTGGGATTTGATGTTTCAAGGGATTCTGACGAATCCTGATACCGTTACAATTGATCCGTATTATTATCAAGATGTAGGCTACCATTATCTTCTATTCGAGTTTTGGAGTTGGTCGGAAGGAGTTCAATGCTTGGGTAATCTAAAGATTTCAGCGGAGTATTTGATAGAGCTAATTGAAGACTCTGCAATAGTGAACGAAGAAATAACATTAACCTATACTGTAATATTATATCCAAACTTTCCTAATCCGTTCAACCCCTATACAACTATTACTTATACTTTAACAAAATCAGGCCATGTAAGGCTGGATGTGTTTGATTTACTTGGGAATAAGGTGAAAACGCTAACAAATAAACGTCAAAATCCAAGTTCTTACAGTC
>MAYW01000406.1 GCA_001723765.1 Candidatus Scalindua rubra | reverse complement strand
ATGAGGATCTTAAAAAGTAACAATCCTGTTGAACTGAAAGCAAACAGCTTTATAATTTAGCTATTTTTAAGGGAAAGTTTGAAAACCGTAGGTTTTCATTTAACAACCTGGCTGAGCCAGAACCTATAAGACATTCATCCTTTTTTGGTTCTGGCTCGGCCAGGTTGGGTAGAGACTATTAAAACCTGTTTTCTTAGAGGAAACAGAAGGAAACAATGAATTATAGCATTTTTGTTGTAGGGCCAGGGCGTCTAGGTGGATATGTTGCTTTTAGAGCCTTACAGTTGGGTTTAGGGAAATGCCTTTATATAGCAGGACGAACAAAGGAAAAGACATTCGGGATTGCAAGGGATTTACAAGAAGCATTTCCAAATTCGGAAATTGTACCAATTGATAATTATGAATTGTCTTGTAAGGTAGACTTTACTTTTTTTACTTTTTCAACATTAAAATGGAAACCAAATATTGGCGTAAACGACCGTTGGATAGAAGCACAATCTAATTTTTCTATTGTTGAGGAAATTGCATCTTCCATTAACCCTTCAAACCTTGGAGATGTTTTCATACTGAGTAATCCAGTTGATATTGTAACAAATTTCGTTGCACATAAATTCAGAGGTTCAAGAATTTTTGGCTTAGGGATTTCACTTGATGAGCGAAGAATTGCTCGTATCCTTAATACGCATTATGGTAAAAAAATAAAGCGAGTTCCATGCGTCGGTGAGCACGGTCATAATATTGTGCCTTTGTTGTCTCACATTTTACCAGATAGCATTATTAATTTGGAGTTATATAAACGAATTAAGGAAGATGCATTCAAATTCACTGAGCCAATTATTCGCTGTACATCAATACCATTTTATGGACCATTGTCTGAGATAGACCGTTTATTGACAATGATGTGTAAAAAAAGTACGGGTACATTTTCGGCAAGTGTACCCCTAAACGGATATCCATTTGGAATTTCTGATATCTCGTTGGGAGTTCCCGTGCACATGAAAGATGGAAAGTTAACTGACATCGAGCCATTAAAACTTAATAATTTCGAAAGCGAACTATTTTCACAAGCTGCTATTCAATGTAAAGAGAACTACAGGAAATTAACACAGTCTCTAATTCGCTATTTCCTTGCAAAAAAAACAAAGAAATAGAGAATTAGAGACTAACTAACTTATTTCCCATACAGTCCCCATCATTCAAGACAATAAGATGAAGATCAAAATATCTAGGAACCCCATACTCGTATCTTAAATTTGATATGATCAGGCAATTTACCATTCAAACGTCAAAACGTAACGAGTTCATCGATATCACGGCACGGATTCAAGACTTAGTGGACAAGGTTTCTGAAGACGTGGTCACAGTCTTCGTCCCCCACACCACAACTGCGGTCACCATTAATGAGAACGCTGACCCTGACGTTCCCCTTACTGTTGGACAATTTTTTGCTGGACAAAATGATTTTTCATTGGCATAATATTTAAATGATGCCAATAATTGTAGAAGATAGCGTAGAACATAAAACGCCAAATGGTCTCAAAGTTCAAAGATTAGAAGATTTAGGAGAAATTGAATTAATATTATTATCAGGAGAAGAAGATCCTGATTATGCAGACTGGAAGGAGATGATAGAAACACGTCATTATCTACATTCTTCTAAGTTGTTTGGACAGCAGATAAAATATTTGGTTAAGAGTTTGAGGTATGGTTGGATAGGAGCATTCGT
>MAYW01000405.1 GCA_001723765.1 Candidatus Scalindua rubra | reverse complement strand
AAAAACGGCTTGGTTTCATCTTCAAATTCTGAATCAAAATAGCCACCAAAAACGGAAGTATCAATATATATTCTTCTAATCATCAGTGAAATTTACCATTATATTATAAAACGCATAACGGAAAGCTCACCGGCGGACGGCGAATTCATTCCACTAATTTTAGTTATTTCACAAATCTTCATTTTGTCACAAAATTTTAAATTCATCTCACAAGTCTTGCCCGCCGTAGCTTGGCGTAGGAGGGTTAGCCGTCCGGTGGAGTGGGGGTTAAATGGCGTTTAGTCTTGATTTTCTTTCACATACATTGCTATTGCACCTTCTGGATTAGAGGCACTAACTGTTGTTTTTAATTCAAAACCACGACCAACTAAATTCTCTTGCCTTTTTTCGTTGCCGTTGCTTCCAACCCAAATTGAAATACCTATACCAGCGAAATTGACTAATATAGATAGGCCATATGCTTCAGACATTTCTAAAATACCGGATAAAATACCGACACCAAAGAACGCACCCAAAACACCAAACCCTAATCCGGACATTTTTTTCACGAAACACCAAATCCAGTTAAAAAAGAAACCTGGCCAAGACCAACCTTGTTTTACCGCTTCTTTCATACCCGAAGGATTTTCGTATACATTGAACTGTTTCATTTCATTATCTCCTTGTTTTGATTATTAAAAAAAACATGAACAATTATTTTTTGAGCGAGTTTAAAACCACCAAATATGACACCTATTGAAATTGCAATATCAAAAATATCAAATGAAAAAATGTCTTCGCCAATAAACTCAATAACTTCTTGGTTGTCAATTGATAGACCAATATTTCCCATTATTTGGTTCATAAATATTTCGTCCCAAATAAAATATGCTAACCAAGTAAAGAAAGCGCCAACTGGCCATTTGTCTTGATTACCACCAATATATCTGAATAAAATGTTTCCAGCAAGCCCCCACAACAAACCATCAATTGCATAAGCTATAAAACCAGATAGCACCAACAATACTGTTATGTCCATAAATAAATCCTGTCCATTAAAAACGCCACATAACGCTTGAGTTCACCTGCATTTTGGAGCATAGCGGAAAAATGTCAGGTGCAACGATTTGTTATACATTTCTTTTTTTATTTCCTCTTATATTTTCAACAGTCTCGGCTATGCGTAGGTCGAGATTTCAAGGCACTTCACTTTCCGCTTACCGATAAAATTATTTAGTGTAATTAATTTCATAACAGCACTTTATCACGCAATATGTATAGCCATTGTTGTGCGTTCGTTATTTGTCTTTTTGTTCATCTTCCTTTCGTTTCTTACTCATACCTATAATAAAGAACAATCCACCAACAGCAATGAATACTATCCCTAATGACCCAACTGTATCTTTCATAGTGGTGGAAAAAGTAATTCCTAATACAATAATAATAATTCCAATAAAAATGAATTTTCTATATGGTTCTAATCTTTCACTCATATCATTTCTCCTTTTATTCAAAAATCTCATCAATTACCATTTTATGTATAACGGAAAAAGTAACCGGCGTGAAACCTTTTACCACAGGATTTTCCCTTTTCAAATTTACTCTCATTTTCTTTCAAACCTTGAATTGACGCTACAGCTATTTCACGTCCGGTTGGCTGAGGGTTAGATGTGCTCGTGCACTTCTTCATATTTTTTGACTTCATTATCAATCCGTGTTGAAAGCCTATCTTCTTCCACATCAAGGTCGTAGTCCA
>MAYW01000404.1 GCA_001723765.1 Candidatus Scalindua rubra | reverse complement strand
TAATCTGCATGATAAGCTGGCGGGAATTAGGGAGGTATTGAATGTTTTCCCAAATGGAAAGAAAAAACCAGCAACCCAGTCGATTGTTAGCAAAATGGATAAGGTGCAGAAACGAATCTTCGACTTATTTAAAATGAAGCATTACTTGCCAAGTTAGGGGGAAGGACTGGATGCTGTAACTTGTTATAGTATTATAAGTTGCAGAATTAGCCACGGCTAATTCGTAAACTCACGTTAGAGATAAAATAAATATGTTAGAGTTGAATAGCGGTATTTTACAGTCAGTATCAACTTCGGCAGAAGATCTATCTGTTGAGGAAACAAGCATAGGCATCTATGAAAATGTATCCAAAATTGAATCAATAGAAACAGAAACTGAGGATAAACCTCTTAATAATTTTTCTGACACAAAAAATAAAATAATCCTTTTTATGTCTCTTTTTAAGGGCAGAGAAGATGTATATGCTAAGAGATGGCAAAATAAAAAAGGAGTGTCGGGATATTCGCCTGTATGTTTGAATGAGTGGAAACCAGGAGTCTGTGCAAAGCCAAAAATCAAATGCTCCAAATGCACACACAAATTATATGCTCAATTAAACGTGAATACAGTTGAAGAACATCTTAGAGGTAAATCTGTTATTGGCATTTATCCTATGTGCCCTGATGAAACCTGTTTCTTTTTAGCGATTGATTTTGACGATGATGGATGGGAAAAAGATGTTTCTGCTATACGTGATGTCTGCAAAAAATTTGGAATCCCTATTGCCGTCGAGCGATCAAGATCAGGTAATGGATCACATGTCTGGTTTTTCTTTAAGGATAGAGTATCGGCGGTACTTGCCAGAAAATTCGGGACAGCTTTAATGACATATTCAATGAGCAAAAGGTATGAAATCTCATTTAAGTCCTATGATCGGTTTTTCCCTAATCAAGATACTATGCCAAAAGGCGGCTTTGGAAATTTAATAGCGCTGCCACTTCAAATGTCTGCAAGACAAAAGGGGAATAGTCTCTTTGTAAATGAAAAATTTAACCCATACGCAGATCAATGGGAATTTTTGGCTGGCATTCAAAGACTTTCCGAGATGAACTTGACCTGTTTAATTACAAGGCTTTGTGCGGGTAATGAATTGGGTATATTAAAAAAAGATGATGTTGAGGTTGATAAGCCATGGATAACAACTCCTGTTAAACTGCTAAAAGAAGATGTTCCCGATAAAGTCAAAATAGTTAAATCCGGTATGCACTATATCTGTAAAACCGGATTTTCTCCCAAAGCGTTAAATATTTTAAAACGATTAGCTGCTTTTAAAAATCCTGACTTTTATAAATTTCAAGCGATGAGAATGCCTACTTATAATAAGCCAAGAGTAATATCTTGTTCTCATGATTTAGAGATATGACTATTGAGTTAGCTCACCATAGGTCGTTGGAGGGCAACCTAGGCAAGCAGCCAGTAATCGATTAAAAAGTTGCCCCTCCCAAAACCTTCTGTTAAAGCGATAAGAGAATTCGTCCAAATAAGCTTGAAAATGTTTTGGATCAAGACCATGAAAAGTACCACTGACAAATGCTTTAGCATTAGATATTATAGTATGTACCCACGGCAATGGAGCAGCCCCTGTTTTTATGATAAGCTTCTTATGCTCTTTAACTA
This sequence comes from Candidatus Scalindua rubra, assembly GCA_001723765.1. GTDB lineage: Bacteria > Planctomycetota > Brocadiia > Brocadiales > Scalinduaceae > Scalindua_B > Scalindua_B rubra. The sequence goes on along the minus strand of MAYW01000404.1, from coordinate 89 downwards.
AACTGCTCAGTGACTCATAGATATTAAGTCCATCTGTTTGAATTATACATGCGGAGCTAAGGTGTTGATCAACAAAACGTTCTACGGTG
>MAYW01000403.1 GCA_001723765.1 Candidatus Scalindua rubra | reverse complement strand
TTTTTACCAGATATTCTACAGTTTTTTCATCCAAGTAGTCAATTTTCCGTTCTCGCATATCAATCCCTTCAAGGACAGTCAGTTTGGGATAGATCTCGTCTTTGCCATATTCATTACTAATAAAAGGATGTAAAATAGCAGATAGCATTCTAGCAACAATTTTGGCCATCCGGGAAATTTCTGACTGTACCAGTCCAATGGCGATAGCTGGGTGAGAAATTTGACTGTCGTCCAGATGCCAGGTTGCAGGTATAACCCCTTTTTCAATCTCTTTGTCAGGAAGAATCTTGTACACATAATGCGCCAAAATAGTAGTAAACGGGAGGAAAACAAGTCCGACTGTAATATTGAAAATTGTATGGGCATTGGCGATCTGCCGCGGAGTTTCCATAGCCAATTTAACCGCACCGGTACTTTCCGAAACAGGAGACAACCAACGGACAAGATCCGCCAGATGTGGTATAAACCAGATAAAGATTAATACACCTCCGATATTGAAGAATACGTGTGCGATTGCCACTCGCTTGGCACCCCGGATAGTCCCAATGCTTGCCAGACCTGCTGTAATACAGGTGCCGACATTTGCTCCAAAGATCAGAGGAATTCCTGCCTCTAGAGTAAGTAAACCCTGTTGTGCAAGAACGATAACAATCCCTGTAAAAGCGCTGCTGCTTTGAATAAGTCCCGTGAAAAGAGCACCGATTAGTAGGCCATATACTGGATTTTCTAGTCCTTTCATCAAATCTATAAATGGTTGATAGGTGCGCAACGGTTGCATGGCATCAGACATGAGCTTCATGCCAAAAAACAGGATACCAAAACCCATTAATGCTTCTCCAAAATACTTGAAGGTTTCCCTTTTGGCGAACATCATCATAATAAACCCGATGGTTATCATCCCTAGAGCATAATCTGTAAGTTTAAACGCTATTAACTGAGCTGTAATTGTTGTACCGATATTTGCACCCATAATAACACCAAGAGCTTGAGCATAAGACATCAATTCTGCCTGGACGAAACTGACAAGCATGACGGTGGTAGCGCTGCTGCTCTGGATGACCATAGTTACAAAAGCACCAACAGTAAGTGCTACAACTCTGTTTCTTGTCAATGCAGCAAGAATATTCCGCATGCGTTCACCGGCGGCTTTTTTCATACCTTCACTCATCTTCCCCATACCGTAGAGAAAGAGTGCCAGCCCGCCCAAAAGATTCATGATAGCAAATCCCCAGCCAATGTCAAATCCGCTGCCGGGTTTGCCGGAATCAATGATTGTGATGGGTTTATCAGGATAAGAAGCTGACACAAAGATAAAAGCTAAAAAGCAGAAAGCTAAAAGCTTAAAACTGAAAGCTGAAAACTTGGAAAGCTTAAAGCTGAATAGAGAAAACTGAAAATCAAAATCTACTATTTTTTTATTTTTTTCAGCTTTTAGCTTTATTGGTTTTGGATTTTTTAACATTACAGCTTCACCAAGTGGTATAGGGCTTTTTCACAAGCATCATACTATAGTACTTCAGTTCGCCGGTAATTTCTTCACCTATAAAATCCGGTTTATTGAACTGCTGTTCTTCGCTGTCCAATTCCACTTCTGCCACAACGAGGCCTTCATTGAGGGCGTGAAACTCATCAATTTCCCATGTAAAACCTTCGAAGTCGTACCTGTAACGGGTCTTTTCGATAAGCGGCTGATCGCAGAGCGAAAGTAAGTGTTCAGCATCCGGCATGGGAATTTCCGTCTCAAATTCGTACCTGCTCATACCGCTGACATCGCCTATCCCTTTTATGGTGAGTACTCCCT
>MAYW01000402.1 GCA_001723765.1 Candidatus Scalindua rubra | reverse complement strand
CCAAGTTGAAGAATCGCCTGAAGAGGAAAACACAGAAACTGAGGAAAAAGATTCCGCGGAAGCCTGATTATTTGGTATTGTCCCAATTTCATTTGTGTCATTCTCTATGTTTCACTATCCTGTATCTTATCATAAATCTGGAGAGGTGGCCGAGTGGCTGAAGGCGCACGCTTGGAAAGCGTGTTTACGGTAACCCCGTAACGCGGGTTCGAATCCCGCCCTCTCCGCTAATTGAAACCCATACACGGGTTCTCCCGAAGGGACTCCTTCGGAGGAATCCTGCAGCGTCCACGTTAAAATCCCCGTCGGTAGGAGCAATCCTCCGAGGGGGTTCTTCCTTTTGGTAGGGGCTAATCATTGATTTTTATTGGTCTGGATTTGTCTCAAAATAGTCTGTCCTTTCCAAAAACCAGATCTGGATTCACATGTTTGTAGATTTACAGCGGTGTAAATGGTATTATCAATCAGTTTATACCCGTTGTGCAAATTAATTTGCACAACGGGTTAATATAAAATAATGTTTCTGTAAGTGCTTAATTTAACAAGAGGTAGAAAAGTTGAGTGTTAATCTAGTTTTTTCGATGAAAATCAGTCAAGAATTCCTCATGACCGTTTATCATCATATTCCCCCGACGAAATGCTACTACGATCCAAAGCAGCAAAAAAGCGAAAAATGTCTTAAGGATAGTACGAACTTTTCGATTGACCTCTTTGGCTTTCCTCCTATCCATAACGAAAGCCGGTTGTATCTATTTGCGTTGGAAAATATCCAGTTTTTACAATGGATTTATGTTTTGGAAGGGACAACCTTTTTATAAACTAATTTTCAGTCGAAGTCATAATTGTTTTTGATGTTTGTCTTAATTGTACTCTCAATATCCTGACAATCCAATCCATTATTATCATTAATAATAAGATTTCCATTTGAGTCCAAATCCAAATCTCCATCATCCAAACAACTGGTAATATCAATATTTTCAAGCCATTCATCAACGACAAGATTAAGTACCATTGCAGTAGTTTCAATTTCATCTATAACGATGCCTGCAGGATCTTCGAAGCGAATATCTTCATTAAATTTCAGAATCAGTTGAAATTGTCTCTCCGAATTACCATCATATTCAAATGTTCCTTCAACAATCATCGTATTATCAAGCAACGGATCGGATCCTGACACCAATCCATCTTCCAGTTCGGAATCATCCAAGCGAATATCTATCCTTTTATAGGTACCTGTCTCTAGTGAAAAAGAATCTAATGGAGGTGTTATTTCACCGGTTATCAAGTCAATTAACAATGGTCCATCAAGACTGACTTTTTCACTTGAATCCGTATCAGATTCCTCAGGTAAATCGAACTGTATATGCCTTACATTAACTCTAGACTCTGTTATTGTAAAGAGGGTACCACTCTGATCAGCAATTTGAAAACTTGCCTGTGCTAATGATTTAGATAAAAGAATATTTGATGATGACAATTTAATAGTAAAAGTTACCAGAGTTTCATCAATCGCATTATTTTCTTCTTCGCAACTTATAGCAAAAAATAAGATACTCAGCATCAATAAAAGTTTTGTTTTCATTATAGCGCTCCCATTATTTATGTTAGAAAAATACAAAAAAAACTTGTTACAGTCATATGATTTCCATCACATAACAAAATAATAGCATTCCAAGTCCTTAGTTTTGTGAATAAATATGTTATTTTTTAGGGTAAAGTCGCAATTTAGCCACCAATGTTGTTAAGTCTCACAATGAGAGGAAAGATAAAGTGTGCACAACGGTTAACATACATTATTATTTAAATTCGCCGTATCGCCATATATT
>MAYW01000401.1 GCA_001723765.1 Candidatus Scalindua rubra | reverse complement strand
TTTGTTGGGACTGTTGTGAGGACGGCGACTCCGATCCTCTAAACCAGCTAAACCTTCCTTTATATACTGATTACGCCACTTCCTCACCGTCTTATGTGTACGCCCATATACTCTGGACGCATCACTGACACTTATTTCCATCGCATGGCGAACCATATTTAATCGGAAATCAAATTGATTATCCATAACTTTTACTACTTGCTGCATGTAACTCCGTTTTGTTGAAAAACAAAATTTACATCGTTTGCAAGTGAAAATCACGCCCCGGTTCGCTGGGGCGTGATTCTTCCATAATCTTTTCATTCTTCTCCAACTTTCCATCCCGGCCCCAAAAGGCTTCTTTAACTCTATTAACTGGATACCATGTCCCTTATGTGTCAGGAACAGTGAATAAAATGTTCTATCTCCAATCGTACCGCCATATTTGCTGACCATCAGATTTTAGCCAGACCGCTACCCCGATATTTGTACAGAGTACTTCCGATCAGTTCATTCACTTAAAGATAAACTACCTTCATTTTCTACAAGTATTCGATCCTCTATTGCCAATTCCACGGCATTATCTACAAATTTCCTAATTTTACTTCCGGTTGCCTTAAAGCCTAGCATTCTACCAATTTCACGTGTTAGATCAATTCTAGATATATTAATAAGATGAGGCATCATCAAACGTATGAGAAAAACAACCTCCTCAATCGGTATATCTTGGATATTCCGCTGTGAGTTTTCTCTTGGCAGTCTTGGCCGAAATTTACCAGAAGTAACTCCAGTAGAGACAAGGGTCTTATCATCAATTCTTTTGTGGTTCTTTATATTAATTTCACCTCTTGATTTGAGCATAGCTATCGCTAATTCGATACAGTTTTTTACTCTTCTGCCAACGCTTGTTATCCCAAAGTAATTTGCAACTAGCTTCATGCATCTCTTCTCTGTTATAAGTCCCTCAGAGATAATAATCGTCTTAACGATATCCTGAACATGGTTGTTATTGTTATACAGGAGATTTGGCTTATTTCTCCATTGCCACGGAAGATTGTTAATATCCACTGGTTTGAATACATCACAATGAGGTCTAATCAGGTTAAAAAGTGTTGTTGGCCCTTGTCGAGACTCGGTATTGACATCATTACTATTTTCTGAAAATTCTTCGTGGTGAGAATCCTCTGAAGGTGAATTTTGTGCATTAGAGATAGCATCTTCTACTTTGCTAATTTCCCTTTCAGGATTGTGGAACCAATCTCTCGACCAAATACGATGTATTCTCCATCCATATTTTCTTTCTAACACTTCCTGTCGAAGTCGATCTCTCTCCCTTGCAGTGAACGAACTGTGATAAGTAGCACCGTCACATTCTATGCCCAGAATATACCTCCCGGGATTATCAGAGTCTATAACGCCTATGTCTATGACATATTTAGAGACACCTACTTGAGGTTCCACTTCATATCCATGCTTCTGAAGAGCTCGAATTACAGCTACCTCAAAAGGTGACTGAGGCTCTGCACCAGTAATTTCTTCTTGTTGTCCCAAAGATTCAGGACCATTGACAGCATAATCGAGATAAGACTTTAATAACTTAGGACCACGATGTCTCAGACCTCTAATATCTAGATCTGAGGCAGCCATTGAACTAAAGACTTTTACCCTTTTCCTCGCCCTTGTTACGGCAACATTTAATCGTCGCTCACCATTTAGCTTTGTCAGAGGACCAAAATTACGACTGATAGTAGCATCTTTTTGAGGACCATACCCTATGGTAAAAAACATAACATCTCTTTCGTCTCCCTGAACATTTTCTAGATTCTTTACAAAAAAAGAATCAAGGCC
>MAYW01000400.1 GCA_001723765.1 Candidatus Scalindua rubra | reverse complement strand
TTGAAAAGCTATCATGAGTGTTAAGGCGAATTATATTCGTATTCCACCTGGTGCAAAGAATCACCAGAGCGATGTAGAAAGAGCCAATGGGTTGGTTGAATATGAACTGTTAGAAATAGAACGTTGGAAAACAAAGAGTGAGTTGGTTGGACTCTCTACAGCTTGGGAATACTATTTTAATCGATTACGGCCTAATTCTTACCAGCAAAACAGAACACCGTACCAACGCATGAAACATGCGGGCATTGAATCCAAAACAGCTGAAAACGTCTGTCTCTGGACGGTAACAATTTTAGATGATTCTATCTATAAACACTTTAATTTCAATTTACCACAGGGTGGGTACCATGTCTCTTTATTTGACGATAACAGGAATATTTACTATTCTTGGGGCTATAGTTGGTGGTTATATTACTTGGTTAGTTGCTATAAGAGCATCGAGAAGACAAACATTTAATGAAGCTGCTGCTATGTTTCACTCAGCTTTTACCGAAGAACTTATTCTTTTACATGAGCGTTATGATAAAAATGCATCGAATAATGAAGTCTTCGAAATTGTTGAAAACTCCATTAATAAGCACGAAACGGCTATGATTAAATTCAGACCCTACTTAATAAGAGACGTGAGTGGCTTTGATGAAGCTTGGAAAAACTATGCATATCCTAACCAAGATGAATTTCCAATTAATCCTATTATTGACTATCTACCTGATAAAAATAAAAGTGTAGCAGATATCAGGAAACAAGTTCGTGAAAGACTTGAAAAACTTCTTTCTTATGCCCTACCGGAATAATAACTGTAACAAAGTTGCCCAACTACCCACTCGAATTGTCGTGAAATGATGGAAGCACGATTTCAGAGTTTTGATGAAATTACCATGTTAAATTCGACTCTGAAATATCAAAGCGATGAACTTTTCACATGGCTAAACTATACCATAGGGTTTCGTCTGTAATTGAAATAATAAGAGGTAAATATGGGATTCTTTGATTCATTATTTGGGAAAAATATCACGGTTCGATTAACAGATGAAAACGGAAATCTTGTGGAAAGAAAGATTAATAAAAAAATGTTCGACGAGTTAGTTGCAAAAGGGACAATCAAAGAAATCGATGTGGTTCAAGCTCACATTCTTGACCCGATTGAAGGGTATTATGTAGCAAATTGGGCTGTCGGTGAGGATATTGACCGAGAGACCGTCCAAAAGTTTTCTACTGATGATAAACAAATTTATATTTCAATAGCCTATGAAAAGGGTGAGCCACAAACGTTGGTAATGAAAAAAGAAGTGTGGGTTAAACAAAAACAGTTGTTTGATAAGATTGAAAGTGGGCAGGAATATCAATCCGATATGGAGTCTTTTCTTAGTGACTTTGAAAAGAAGGCAAAACAAAAGAAGGATGACTAATTAGAAGCCCAACACCAATTCAACTGGACGTGGCAAGATTACTACGTAAATTAAAATTTTTTTAGAGAAAAGTCAATGTTCTTTTCATAAATAAATGGTACTGAGGTAGGATATTCCACGTGCAATTAACTCATATGTTATATGCCAGAATTAACTTAATAATCATAGAATTTTGCTATAATTAGGGTCTGCTGAAAAAACCATTTTCTCTATTGTTGTAAATGCGCATAACTGCAGGTCTGATTGTTTTTCTTTATTTCTTTCTCTCTTTTACATCCTTGCCAATGCTGTCTGGAGGTTCATTCCCATGATTCCCAACCTCACCCACATCTCTGATCCATCTTCTTCCTGATATTTGATACCTCATGTTTCGCACATTATAATTCTATGAGATTCAAACAGATAATCTATAGCCTACTCATTTATGCT
>MAYW01000399.1 GCA_001723765.1 Candidatus Scalindua rubra | reverse complement strand
TTTGGGTTCAACTACAACCGATACTACATAAGAATATAAAAAAACCGAATGCGCTGCATCACATCCGGAAATTCGCGTATGAAGACTTTTCGTCATTTAAGGCTCCGTTCTTGATTCCAAGAGAGAATCTATTTTGAGACAAAACCTTTAGCGTTTGATGATAAGGAGTCCTCCTTTTTCTTAATGAAATTATCTGTTACAATTGGTGATGTCAAGTTATTTTGTTCTATTCTTAGCCTCAGTGGAGGTTAGGAGGAACTCTGTAAAAATGATTCATGAAAACCATTCTGACAAAATTTAATACTGATAAACCCACTTCACGAGAATATCTTCAGACATCTTTATACATAATACTAAATACTAAATTTCCACTTGGTCTTGGATCGACGCCATGAATATATTGTTTCATTCTTCTAGGAAGATAACCATGGATTTAATATCCATCTCACAGGAACTTAACATCTCGAGCCGATAAAATGGCATATTTCATTACTAGAAAATTCTATAAGCTGCTACATTCTACAATTTCCTCTTGGGTGTTATTTTTTATCAGACCTTACAGCATTACCAATTCTTTAAGGTTTTATCCAGAATTGAGGAAAAAGAAGTGATAAAGAGTATCAGCTTAAAAACATTTTTTTACTTCGATATAAATAGAGAATTCAAGAACACCCTTTTCCTTGCTGGTACTGCGCGAGCGGGTACAACTTGGTTATCCGATATAATCAATTATAATAACCAATATAGATATATGTTCGAGCCTTTTCATCCGAAATACGTACCAATCTGCAGAAACTTCAAATTTCGACAATATATACAACCTAACGCCAAGAACACTCAATTATATAAAGTTACAGAAAAAATTCTGTCTGGAAATGTTCGCAATATTTGGATAGATCGGTTTAATAAGAAGGTTAACTGCCGTAAGAGGTTGATCAAGGATGTACGTGCCAATCTATTGCTGAAGTGGATGCACTCGAACTTCACATCCATCCCTATAATACTCATGATGAGACATCCGTGTGCAGTAGCTCATTCCAGATTGAAACGCGGTTGGGAAACTCACTTGGATGATCTACTCAAACAAAAAGATCTAGTGGACGACTTTTTAAAAGACACCCTCGATGACATTCAGAATTGCAAGACAGAATTTGATGAACATGTCTATCTATGGTGCATAGAAAATTACATACCGCTGGTGCAATTCAAGAAAGGTGAGATTTATGTAGTGTTCTATGAAAACCTGTGTTCCAACCCTGAAGAACAATTAAGGGATCTTTTCCTTTGGCTGGAGAAACCCTTTGAGGAAACAATTACTGAAAAGATAAGAAAACCCTCGAAAACATCGCAGTCTTTCAGTGCTATCAAAACTGGAGAAAGCATTATAGATAACTGGAAAAATCAGTTAAGTACAAAACAGATCGATAGTACAATGAGAATCCTCGACCATTTTGGTTTAGATCAAGTCTATGACATTAATCCTATGCCAAAAGTAAAAGACCCTATAGGCTTATTGGAGGATAGATAACAAGAGTAGTACCCAATTATATGAAATTATAAATGAAATTTTTAGTTCTTAATAATACGTTGATGTTTAAGAGAATCAATTAATATTTGAGTAAAATGTTCTGCAATCTTTTCCCTAGAAAATCTATGCCTAATTCTTGAATTGTTTTCTAAAAGATTGTTCATTGTTAATTTATTTTCCGATATTTCTACAATCTTCGAATAAATCGATTCCCAATCAAAAGGTGTAAATTGGTAACCAATTTGATATTGCTCAATTAATTCACCGGCTTCACATTCTGGAGTTACAATCATTGGTAATCCAATTCCGAT
>MAYW01000398.1 GCA_001723765.1 Candidatus Scalindua rubra | reverse complement strand
CGCTTTGCCATGAGTTATATCTGAGAGGATTGCAATATGCGATGGGATTTTCCGGGTAGTCAATAAATTACAGTAAGTTCCCTAATAAGCTCTGCGACCTCTGCGCCTCTGCGTTAAGGTAAATTTTAAAGTTCACCATGTCAAATTTAACAACGAATATAATCGATCATAAATATAATAAACGAACAGTTATTGGAGTATTTTCTTTCACTTTTGCTATATGTCTGATATTGTATGTTTTTTTTGGATGTTTAAATAAAGGGTGGATATTCGGGGTTGACGCTCAGGCTTATTATATGGTTGGTCGTTCTCTTTATTTTGACCACGATTTTGATTCTACGAATGAACTACAACTTACTCCTCATCCTGAACACTTTGGAAACGGATTACCTCTAACAAAAACAGGTAAATTAGATAATGAGTCTCCCATAGGGTATGCTTTGTTGACGCAACCTTTCCTTTTCATAGCTGACATCATTACCATAAGTTCTAATTACATATTAAAAACAACACTTCCTTATGATGGCTACAGAGGTGTTTTTGGCATGTTGGTTCCTTTCGCTACAATGATTTATGGCTTTGTTGGAGTCTATTTGGCCTATAAAATTATAATCATGTTTTTTGATAGAGTCATATCATCCATCTCTATAAACATCGTAATTTTGTCTACTAGTTTGCTTTGGTATATCACCGGACATGTGACAATGGTTCACATTCATAGTTTTGCAGCTCTAGCTGCTTTGATGTACAGCACTATGCCATTTTTTGAAAAGGATATCTCAGGAGTAGGCATCCTAAGATATGTTTGTATTGGTAGCCTTCTTGCTTTGGCTACTATGATACGTTTCCAGAATGCAATATTTGCTATTATACCAGTTGTTGCCATGGCTCAGCATTTATTTGGACGAAAAAGTAACAATAACAAAGGGCAATTACTAAAGCTAATCGGGAAAATATCTATTGGGGCTTTTTCCACTTTGGTTTGTTTTATCCCTCAAACATTGTACTGGAAAGCAGTCTATGGCAGTTATTTAACTAACTCTTATGCTGGACATGGTTGGAGTTTTGACTTTTTAAAACCAGAATTAGCAAAAACTTTGTTTTCTGCCGATCATGGCTTATTTCTATGGCATCCTATTACTTTATTATCATGTATAGGAATATGTTTGTTATTTTATAGAGTAAAAAAGGGTCGACTATTTATATTGTTGTTATCAGTTTGTTTTGTTTTAACGTGGTATATTATTGCCTCATGGGATTATACAATGGCTAATTCATTTGGCAGTCGCGCCTTCGATGGTTCAACACTTTTTTTTTGCTCTAGGCTGGGCAGAGATTCTAAACAGGTTATGGAAAAGAAAGGGAATTGTTCTATCGATGTGTATTATAGTTACTTTATGGAATATGCAACTCTTAATGCAGCAAAGATATTTAGGATGGCTTCCGATTCATGGAGATGTATCTTATTCACAAATATTGAAAAACTATAAGAAACTGCCTGACGAATGGGGAAGAATAAGAATGAAATACCTCTTTTGAATAATCGATCCGATCTTCCGGATAAGGTAGTTGTTTTGGGTCAGTGTATGATTCTGCTGATTTGTCACGGACATAACCATAAGTCCATAGTAAGTATTGCTATAAGTGAAAATAAGTCTTGAATGTATCTACCCAATATCTTGTGGGAGATTGATATACTTCTGAAACTTCATCATCAGAATCACCATTTCCTTAAATTCACAAAACACTTCCTTTTCAAATTCTACATCAATAGAATTTATTCTTTCTAGCAATAAATTGCAAATATTTTTCTTGACTTTATCGCCGACCTGAGGGATACTATTTTTAAATGAACTATCCAGGCGGAAAAGGGG
>MAYW01000397.1 GCA_001723765.1 Candidatus Scalindua rubra | reverse complement strand
TGGAGCGCATTAGCAGGTATTATTCTGGTTTATGACACACTGCTTCTACATTGTGACCATCTGGATCAAAAACAAAAGCGCCATAATAATTAGGATGATATTTCTCTCTAATACCAGGTGCGCCGTTGTCTATACCACCTGCTGCTAAAGCAGCCTCGTAAAACTGATTAACTTGTTCGCGACTGTCCGCAGCAAAAGCTATGTGCATTGGTTTCTGTACATCTCCATCTGAGCCAAACCAGAATTCAGGTTTGTTCTCCTTCCCGAATCCTGCCCATCCATTCTCTTCCATAAGAAGATTGATACTTAATGGCGCCAAACATTCGGAATAAAAATCTTTACTTTTCTCGTAATCAGAAACTACTAAGCCAATGTGATCAAATATCATCTTGTCCTCCCCTCTATAATCTTAATAATGCTTAACGTTATTGTACTGAACATCTGCCATATACGGGACGGGAAAATTGTATGGTCTAATCTTGTAGCTCAATGACGGCTTTGAAGAATAGCGGATAAACCGTCAGGTATAGCTCCTTTTGGCAATCTTACTTAAGCTTGACATAGCAAATCCACGTATACGATTTTGCCTCATCAAGGAATATATCATGTGATGATTTTATCGGTCGGTCAAGCAATGGCTCTGGAGTCGAGTAGGACGTTTCATTCCACTCGTCTCCAAAACGTGTCTTGGAAGTTTTGAAGACTGGCGGAAACTCATAATAGACATAGAGATGTTTTTGCATCATACGTGAATCAATATTGTTAGGTTGGATCATCATTGCTTCATATTGAGGCGCAATGGATATCTGGCTAAGTCCGATCAACCTGGCAATTCTTCTCAATATTCTAGATACTAGGCCATTACTGGTAAAATTTTGTTGAGCATGAGCAGGCTCAAAACCTGCATTAGCAAATGCTTTCTTTAAGCTATAGCAATCCCCTCGAGTGATTGGATAATTGTCATCAAATATGATATGTTTAAATCCAAACCACTTGCATTGCTGTAATCGCTTGTAGGCGTTTTGGTGATCATCAAAAAACACTAGCGAATGATCAGTTACTTCGGACCAATCTTGTTCACAGAAATCTTTATCAGAATAAACTACTTTGTCAGAAATGTATTTTCTATAGCCAAGATTCAAATCAATAGACACTATCTTGGCCTTCGGACATGCCTGTTCCAGTAGCCAAGTACTTTGTCCCTTCCAGATTCCACTTTCAACGATCAAATCTGGAGATAATTTTCTCACCATAAACCAGGCAGCAAACATGTGGGGTGCCTTCATTCCATTCCGATTATTCCTTATTGGACGATTAGCATATATCGATGAGAACTCATCTATACTTGCCACGATCTCAGATCGAGTCCAGGGTGGATTCCCGATTTTCTTAACACTGCTCACTTTGACCCTTTTCCTATTAAGTGAAAACTAATAATCTATTATCAAACGTTTATGTTGATTAACGCTCTTAATCAGCGTGTAATACTCTGGGTCGAGTTCACAATTCTTCCCCCATCCTTTCACTCAGCCGTTTCACATCCTCGACGGCTCTGATCTCCACATCCTTCAGGTAGTCCAAGTGAATGGATTTGAAGGCGAAGTGGATGCTGAGCTGCCGCATATAGCCCTCCAGTTCCGTCGGGATGCGGAGGGTCTTCAGGCAGACCGCCTTCATGGGATAATCGGGCGTGGTTTTGTCCAAGGTGTGGTGTGTCTTGGGATTCTCTTTCAGCCAGCGGCGGGTCTCACGGATGTCCTGCAGAAGAGCTGATTCCAGAAATTCCCACGGGGCGGTGTTATCCGCCGCTTCCTGCAAATAACTGTAGCCCTGCTCAAACATATGGCGGAAGTGCTGTCCGTAAGTCCAGCCCCGCTGGGAGTCCTCCAGGAACGCCTCCACATGCTCCTTCCGCTCCTCGGCGAACT
>MAYW01000396.1 GCA_001723765.1 Candidatus Scalindua rubra | reverse complement strand
AGTTAATGCGAAGTCATTTAAATCGTAGATTTTATTTCACATGGCGGGCAGGTACGCCCTTTAATAACTAATGCGAAACTTGAGTAAAAACAAGATAAATACCGTAGTAAGTGGTTATTATGAATGTACCAGTCTAGCGTAACCTTTACTATTTATTGCTTTTATACGTTAAACAAGCTACATTCCCCGTGAAGTGTGTTACACTTCTGCGATTAATAATGCGGGGAGGCGGAAAAAAAACTGTCTCCCCGTTTAGCTTTTTGGTGGGGTTTTAGATATGATTATACATGCGGAAATAACTGGTGATCCTTGGGTGCTTTTGCTTTTTGGAAGAAGGGTAAGTCATGAGATTTTTCACACATGTAGGAACACTATCTGAAGAAATTCGTCATAAATTACAGGTTAGAGAGAATTTGGTTAACTAAAATATTGGGAAAATAATGTCATTACCTGTAGAAAGGTTTTTTTGCGATAGTTGTAATTATGAATCTTCTAATACTGTAATTTGGGGACATTTCTTGTATATCCTTGAAAACAATGGTGAAGATATCTATGAAAATATAAACCGAACTTATGGTTGGTGCTATGAATGTGATAGAATATGTCCGATTGAAGATTTATTTAGTATAGATGAACTTGTAAAAGAAAAAAAAGCAACGAATAGAGCGGTACAATGAATATAAACAAAACCTAAAAAAGAGAGAAAATAAGTTGATTAAATTTCCATCAACAAAGGAACTAATCGAAAGGTTAAAAGAAACAATTAATAAATATGAAAATGAAAAATTAATTGGTATTGAACTACTTATTAATGCAATGAAAGATAGGAGTTCTGATCCCAAATGCCTTTTCTGTAGTTCAGAAGAAATAATACCGTTGGACATACCAATGTTAGAAAGTCTTAATCAATTTAATCCAAAAGAAACAAAAGATGTAAAAAATATAAATTTTCAACACTCTGGCTGTGGGGGTAACTTAAAAATTGAAAATTTAACTCTTCGATTAGCCATAATTAATCCAAAACGGGTTTATGATATAGATGGTTATTTACTACAAGATTCGGAAGGTTCAAAGGACATAGGTAGGGATAGTTTTAAAGATTTAGAACACTTATCTCTATACGCAGGCAGTCGGACAAAAAATGTATGAATACTATAGACACTAATGAAATTCTTTAAAACCTCTCTAGCCATTACTCCACCTGACCCGAAAACTAGTCCGACCAAAAAAGAAAACCTTAAAGGATGAGCCTACCATTTCCTACCCCGCTTTTTATAAAAGAGGATTTTATGCCTTTGGTATATAAGTATCAAGTAGCCCTAAAGCTAATTGATGATATTAAAGATATAGATGGAGTGGATGATGGATTACTAACATTCTTTTTAGTGTTTGATGCCCCCGGTAATGAGTTTGGAGTTGATACCAGTGAGGTGATTACACACATTTGGCAATTAATTAATTATAAAGATTTTAAGGAAATGAGGCAAACTACAATGGAAATGGATATAAAAACTGGTGAAATAAAACAAAATGAAGACTGCTATTTTGTTTTTCGGTGGTTCGGTGAATTTAAAACAAAAGCAGTTTTATTAATTGAGGAAGAAACATTGTTAGACTACATAAAATTATTAATTGATGAAAACCCCAATAGTCCAACAGTTAACGTAGATGCCCTCAAAAGAACCAGAATTATCAATCAAATGAATCCCCCTCCTATTGAAACTGGAAAATGGACTTGGTGGTATGAGAATGGACAAAAGAAAGAAGAAGGAACCTACAATAGGGGGGAAAGAGACGGGAAATGGACTCTGTGGCATGATAACGGACAGAAGTTAAGAGAAGGAATTTTCAAGGATGGGAAATTAGACGGGGAATGGACTGCGTGGTATGAGAATGGACAGAAGGAAGAAGAATTAAATTACAGGGATGGTGAAAAGGACGGGAGGTGGATTGCGTGGTATGAGAATGG
>MAYW01000395.1 GCA_001723765.1 Candidatus Scalindua rubra | reverse complement strand
AGAGCTTTCTGAAGGGTTGCTGAATATCCTCTATGAGCACGTTCCACAAGTCAAAGGGAAAGTAGACTATGCAGAGCTCTCCACCCCACTCACTACTCGGGATCTGGCCAATTATCCCCAAGGTGAACTGTACGGACTGGCTCACACTCCTGAGCGTTTCCAGCAGAAGTGGCTGCGCCCGAAAACATCAGTAAAAAACCTTTATCTCACCGGCCAGGATATCATATCTGCAGGTGTGACCGGAGCCCTTTTCGCGGG
Organism: Candidatus Scalindua rubra; assembly: GCA_001723765.1. Taxonomy (GTDB): domain Bacteria; phylum Planctomycetota; class Brocadiia; order Brocadiales; family Scalinduaceae; genus Scalindua_B; species Scalindua_B rubra. The sequence continues at coordinate 1,776 of MAYW01000395.1, read as the reverse complement.
AGTACTCACCGCTTCTGCGATCCTGAAGCGGAATGTGCTGAAGGGGATGCCGCAGAGTAACCTGACAGGTTGGACAAGTCCTGTTCTTGTTTTCCATTAATGGCATTTGTAACCTTTTTTTAACAAATGTGATTACTTAATAAAAAGGAAAAATCATGGAATATTTACCATACTATAATTATGATATAGTGAAAATTTTTCCATTGATTGGCGAGTTAAGCTTATGATGGAGATAAAATGACAATAAACTATGTAATAAAAAGATTCATAATTCAGAACCGATTAATTATTCATTTTGTCTTAATACTCTGTACTATTCTATTTGCATTCAATTTCATACATGTTGCTTTAGATTGGTGGGACATGCGTTTTCTAAGATCTGATCAATCAATACGAAACGAATTTCTACAAAACTACCAAACACATTTCAAGAAGGCGGCTGAAAATTCATTAACACAATTGGTTTCTGCCAATATGATAATCTCTAATATGGATAAAGATTTTAATACCGTAACACTAAACGATACTTATAATGACCCACTGTTAAATCCGACCTTAATTGTACCAAAATTATCTCCTAATAATATTAAGTGGAGCGTATCAAAACTTGACGATCCTCTAATTGTGGGAAAACTTGAAGCCTATTGGAAGACAAATGACTTTGAAAATGGTAAAAGTAATAAACCTTATAAAATTTGTATTACGGAATATTATCATAGGGATTCTGGAAGTTGGAAATTTACCAAAAGACATATGGATGTTAATCTGATTTTCAGGGATGAAGATTCCTAATTATGAGCTAAATGTCATTGCAGCGGACTTCGCATACTGCAAAACCGCTGAGCTTATGCAGTTGGGCAGTAACAAATATCGAACACAAACCCTTATTATGCATTTAAAATGAATAATCGGCACAGGATTACTAATCTTTTTGTAAGCGTTATCTTTATAGTAGAGTGCCTTGGTTGTGGGAATCCACAAGAAGTATTACAACCGAATGAGTACCATAGCCAAAACAACCAGTTTCTATTCCGTTATGGAAAGCACTGGGACCTAAAAACAAACGTACCTGAGCCAGGACTTGAAGTAATGCTAATTTGCGCTGATTCTCTCTGTGGTTTTGGTACGAACATTACGTTCGGAATACTATATGATGAAGTTACCACTACCCTATCACAGAAAAAGGTGCTCTCAATAGCTAACAGTCGTCAAATTACTACTAATATATTGAATAATCCTTTAGTAACATCCGTCATCGTTAAAAATGAAGGAAAGACACGATTGGGTAACCAACCGGCCTATCAGGTGGTAATGACTGTTAAGTATATTAATGGTAATGAGCGAGTTCGTCATTCTTTTATTACATTCTCTGTTGGGTATTGGTACAACGTCTCTATTAATGCTGATCCGTACAATTATACAGTAGCAATGACAACCGCTCAAAGTGTTCTCGATAGCTTCCGATTGCAGCAGGTATTAAATGAATAGGAATTAATTAACTACTTGATGTACGATACGTAATGGTCAAGGATGTGAATTCACGAAATAGATGTTTTCGGCAAACAATAGTAAGTTCTTTCTATAGGTTACTTTTACATGAATTGTGATAATATAATAACAGGAATATTTCCTGACACATAAGGGACATGGTATCCAGTTAATAGAGTTAAAGAAGCCTTTTGGGGCCGGGATGGAAAGTTGGAGAAGAATGAAAAGATTATGGAAGAATCACGCCCCAGCGAACCGGGGCGTGATTTTCACCTTGCAAACGATTGT
>MAYW01000394.1 GCA_001723765.1 Candidatus Scalindua rubra | reverse complement strand
CTAATTTAATTTTTAGGAATTACAAAGTTAGAGATTGCTTCGCTACCGCTCGCAATGACAAGTATGAAGAAGTATTCATTGTGACGAGTCCTTTCGCTTCTTGTCATCTCTGAAAGCGCTGATAATGTCAAGTATGTTTTCTAATTTATTTTATAAAATTCACAAAATGATCTTTTATCTGGACAGTTTCCGTTACTCAACGGATTATTACCTCCGAGTCATCTCTACGCCGTCTATGCGGCATGAGTATCTCCAGAAAGGGTGTCGCATTCATTCTTCGACCGTCAAAGCGGTCATGACAGCATCGCGCTTACCCTTTCCTAGAGGAAATCGTCCTAAACGCAGGATCCTGATAGCTTTCTCTTTTTTTAAGCATCCAGTAACAGGCCTCTGCAAGATGACGGGCTACCGCCCCTTTCGCCTTTTGATTGCCCTTTCTCTTAAGAATTCGCCTGTAAAGCTTGCTCACATGACGCTCAGGTTTGCACATGTGGTTAAGGGCTATACTATTTGCAGCTTCAGAAAAGGCCCATTTCAAATACCTGTTTACATCAGGGCGCAATCTCCCATAGCGGGTCTTGTCATCTCTGAAAGCGCTGATAATGTCAAGTATGTTTTCTAATTTATTTTATAAAATTCACAAAATGATCTTTTATCTGGACAGTTTCCGTTACTCAACGGATTATTACCTCCGAGTCATCTCTACGCCGTCTATGCGGCATGAGTATCTCCAGAAAGGGTGTCGCATTCATTCTTCGACCGTCAAAGCGGTCATGACAGCATCGCGCTTACCCTTTCCTAGAGGAAATCGTCCTAAACGCAGGATCCTGATAGCTTTCTCTTTTTTTAAGCATCCAGTAACAGGCCTCTGCAAGATGACGGGCTACCGCCCCTTTCGCCTTTTGATTGCCCTTTCTCTTAAGAATTCGCCTGTAAAGCTTGCTCACATGACGCTCAGGTTTGCACATGTGGTTAAGGGCTATACTATTTGCAGCTTCAGAAAATGCCCATTTCAAATACCTGTTTACATCAGGGCGCAATCTCCCATAGCGGGTCTTGTCACCACTGGACTTAACCCTTGGTGTAGTTCCAGCATAGGAGGCAAAATGCTCAGGACTGGGGAAACGAGTAATATCTCCTACCTCCAGAAGGATAACCACAGAAAGGATAAAACCAACACCTGGCAGAGTATCCTTCAAGAGTTTTATCTCCCTGGTCTCTTCGAAGAGTTTCTCCATTCGTTTCTCAATTCGAGAAATATGTCCTTGTACAGCCTCCAGCTCTTCGAGCAACTGCTTTGTAGTAAAAGTTGTCTGAGGGGGAAGTTGCTTTATCTGTTCCTTAAGCAGTTCCATCCCTTTCTTTCCAAACAGATCGCTTACTTCAGTAATGTTTATGCCATATTTAGCCAGAGTAGAATGAATACGGTTCTTCGTGCGAGTGCGCTGAGAAGAGAAGACCATTCGTCCACGCGTAAGCTCTCGCTTATCTCTAATCTCTTTAGGTGGAATCCATACAGTAGGCAGAGTACCAGTTCGTTGCAATCTATTCAATCCCATGACATCAAGTTTATCAGTCTTATTAATCATACCCATCATTACTTTAGCTTTGTAGGCATGTACCAAACGGGGAACCATTTCGGCTTCCTCAATCTCGTCCAGGATCCAGTACCAGTTACCAATAGTCTCTATTGCAACGGGGGAACCCTTTTTGCAACTACCGAGAAATTCTTTGATCTTACCCCGCTCATGTACAATACGTTTTTGTTTCTTATGACTTCCTTCTACTCCTTCAACAAGTGCAAGAGTGTATCGCTTATGAGAATCAAAAGAAATAAGCTCCATGGCGCTGTACCTCCTTTTAAAAAAATTGATAGTTATTCTTTTTACACTTAGTATACTATCAGGTACAGCGCTTTCATATAATCATTCTGAAGGAAGACGAAGAATTTAATATTTCCACAATTAAATTTATGTGACATTTACTTATAATTCATAAGACACGGTTAGCAAACAGGGAA
>MAYW01000393.1 GCA_001723765.1 Candidatus Scalindua rubra | reverse complement strand
GGCAGCTTCGCTACCGGGAGAACAGAGGACAAGTCTTAGATTTTTGATAATGCCCCGGTAGCTCAGCTGGATAGAGCAACGGACTTCTAATCCGTAGGTCGTGAGTTCGAATCTCGCCCGGGGTGCGTTTTCACTCCGGTTGCTTCCCGATGAAATCGGTAGAAGGTATATAATCTATATGTTAGTTTACTACTGGAGTTTCATAAAAAGACCTAAAAAGTCTGAGCCCTCGCTACCCTTCTTTTCACTTCTGCCTCAACTTCCGAAAACGTTTTTCCAGTGGTATCAACAAGAACACTAATCACATAGTCACTAACTGCTTCCGCCATAATATTCCCGTTGTCTTCCCATACACAAGTGAGAGCACTATAAAGCGCCTCAACTGCTTTGTCTAACTTTTGATTTTCTGTCATTGTTTGTTTCTCATAATATTATCTGCTTCTCGATCTATAACTCTTTGTTGAAATATTTTTTAATGTCCATAATCCCTTCCATAAGTTAATCGTTTACGCATCCTAATTCAATATTCATATCACTATTATTCTTATACCAAAATTGTTGCTCTATGATTTTGAATTATATTTCATAAATAAGTAGTGTCCCGTTATAAGTCCCATAAATTTAATTGGTTAGAAGGGCACCCTTCTAAATTTTGGGGCTCTGTTTCTGTAAGTAGTTGATAAATTGGCACTTTCTCAAATAACGAAACACTGAAAATCTGTAGAATTGTGTAGAGACTTTTCTCAATATTAAGTTTTTTCTTAATAATTGCAATCACCAAATAGACACTGATTGCTGTCCATATTTGTGTCTTAACAGCATTCGGCGATGTCCCCAAAAATGACTTGATACGCAAGTGTTGTTTTATCCATTTGAAGAACAATTCTATCTTCCAGCGACTGCGAAACAATTCTGCAATTTTCATTGCTGATAACTCAAAATTGTTGCTCAAAAACACAAGATATCTATTGTGTTCTGAATCATAGTACTTCACCCTGCGTAGTTTATCAGGATAAAATTGACGGGATTTATAGCCTGTTAATTTTATAATCTGATCACAGCGCAACCCTGTTGTTTTGTCAACTTAATTTGAATACAAACGCCTGAACTGCAAGTTCTTTTTAGCACGAATTATGAAATTTGCCTTATCCTGATTTAGCTGGTATAACCTTTTATAGTCAAGATAAGCTCTATCCATGATATAATAAGAACCTGGCTCAGGAATTAATACATCAAGGATGTTTACATCGTGTACCAGACCGTGAGTAATCTCAATGAATCTGGGTATTGATCCTCGTAGATCAAGGAGAGCGTGCATCTTTACGGCACCCTTATGTTTGCGGAACTTTGCCCAGGGGAATAGCGATAGACATAGGTCAATAGTGGTCGAATCAAGAGCGTAAACTGCTTCGTCAATATCTTTTAAGAAATCAGAATCATCATAATAAAGGACTCTTGCTTCGGAAATAAGACATTGTGCAAAGTCTGCATAAATACGCCACTTTCTTTTTTCGTTAGCACGAGCTAAATTGGATTTTGCTACAGTTCCCTTAATACCCATATGGTACAGCTTATTGGGCTGAGCGGTCAAACAGGCTTCTATATCCCTTAAACTTTCCCGATAGGTCAATTGCGCAAAACTCATACAAAGAAATTGATCCCAACAAGTGAATGTACGAACTTTATAATTGCCGTTGTATTTTGATACACGTTTATCAAATTCATATTTTGGGATATGCTCCATTATTTGTGAAAAAACTGTTTTGCTCATGTGTTATTCCCTCCGTAATGTTAGAATAACACATAACAACAATACCTGGAACTAAGTTCGAATCGAAAAATCTTTCAATGGTGCTTAACATCATAAATAACACAAGTTATGGAGAACTTCATTCATCTTAACGGGACACTACTGTGAATCAATAATAAATCAGCAGATTTCAAAACAGACTTGTGAAAAGTTATTCCAATTGATTTCGTACTAAGAAATGAAAACACACCTCACCATATTATACCTTTGCAT
>MAYW01000392.1 GCA_001723765.1 Candidatus Scalindua rubra | reverse complement strand
GTATATTGGTCGTATGGATATGACGATGTCTCGTATGATAGGTGTGAATACTGATGGAGTTAAAAATAATTGGTTTGATATGAAAACCAAAAAGACATATAAAACAGAGCCCGTGATGATTTGGAAAAAGGATAAATAATATGACTGATTACATTATCAAAATGGACTTGGATAAAATAAATCTTAATCCACTAAACGAACAGTTATACGGATATAATGAAAAGGAACATAAGGAACTCGTCAAGTCCATAGAACTAAATGGATTGTTAGAACCACTCACCATTACAAAAGATAATTTATTAGTGAGTGGGCATAGAAGATACAACGCAGTAAGGGAGATAGGTTGGGAAGATGTTGATTGTAGATTACGAGAGTTTGATAATGTTTCTGTGGCGTTGGTGGAGTTAAATAAAACAAGGATAAAAACTAAAACTGAATTATTGAATGAAGCTGAAATACTTAAAACTGAATACTCAAAGATGATTAAAAAAGGTCGTCCTAAAAATGGTGAGAAACGAGAAGGTAAAAATTGGAGTATTCTAAATGTTAGTGAAAAGTTAAACATAGGAGCAACGAATCTTAAAAAGCTGATGAGTGTGAAAAAATATGATGAATCACTTTTAGAGAAAATTGACTTGGGACTATTGAGTATTGGGAAGGCTTATAGTATCGTAAGAGAGAAATATATTCTAAATGAAAAGGGAGCTGGTAGGAAACCAAATGATTTTAGAACTGAATACCGAGTATTATTGGATAAATGGAAACCCACCATTGATGATGTTGTTTCTGTGATGAACTTAAATACTGATATATGGTCTCAAAGAGTAAATGGTTTTGATACAAATACTAATGTCCGTGAAGAAGAAGATTATTACCCCACACACCCAAAACTCACTCAACTATTATTAGAAAGAGAAAACTTTATAGGTAGGATTTGGGAACCTGCATGTGGTGGTGGGCATATGAGTGAAGAACTTATTAGATGTGGTTATGATGTCCTATCTACTGAAAAGTATGATAGGGGTTATGGTATTAGGGGTGTTGATTTCCTTGATGATACACAACTGAAAAAGTATGGTAAGATAGATAATATAATTACTAATCCACCCTTTAAGAGTTTTACGGAGTTTGTTTTACAATCAAAAAAATATGCGACCAAAAAAGTTTGTGTTCTTGGTAAAACAATAGCATTAGAAGGGATAAATAGATATAATAAAATATGGACTGATAAAGATTTTCCACTAAAAACATACTATCAGTTTAATGGTCGTGTATCCTTTTCTAAAAATGAAATAAAAACAATTGTATCTGGCACTTTGATGGGTTTTGGTTGGTATGTTTTTGAGAAAGGATATTAAGGTTTTTCAGAAGAATAATGAGTTGGATTGATAGTTTATTCAGGAAGAATAAAACCGAAACAATTGAAGTTGAATTGTTAAGTGAAGCTGATAGATCCATCAAAGTTAAATATGGTGTTCACACCACCCATCTACCGAAAAAATTGATTACATTTAAAGACAGAAGGAAGGGAATAAAGTTCAAGTGAGACTACCGATGTGGTTGTATAGGAAAAAGTTTAATTAGTTGGATAAAATGAGTATTGGTATTCAATTTAAAATAAAGAGATTGTTTAAGATAATCTCCCTATTCTTAATAATATATCTAATCAGTTGTACTACTGCTCCTAAAATAACATATGAGGGAGAACGAAACCAAGAGGGTGAATATCACGGAAAAGGTTTAATTATTTACTCAAATGGAGAAAAGTGGGAAGGTGAATTCAAAGATGGTTTACCATTTAATGGTCAGGGGACATACACCTATCCTGATGGTAGAAAGTATGTCGGTGAGTACAAAGATGGTAAATATAATGGTAAGGGGACATTAACCTTCCGTTCTGGTTCAAAGTATGTCGGTGAGTTCAAAGATGGTAAATATAATGGTCAGGGGACATACACTTGGGCTGATGGTTCAAAGTATGTCGGTGAGTTCAAAGATGGTAAATATAATGGTCAGGGGACAT
>MAYW01000391.1 GCA_001723765.1 Candidatus Scalindua rubra | reverse complement strand
TGCCGTCGTTAATAATGTAGCGTCCTCCACTCAAAACCAAGCCCTGTCCGCTCTAAAACTGTTTTACAAAGAAATTTTGAAAAAATCGCTTACCGTTAGTGAAAATTATCAGGTGGCTGAAAAGGCATCTGTGACTTTTTCTACATCAAAAGATTCTTTGAGTTGATGAGCTGTATTTGATTTCAGATACATTAAAGAAAAACCAAGATAGCTACTGCAGCGCCAATAAATGAACTGCACGCTATTGTTAGACCTAGACGCAAAAAATATTTTCACGTCTGATTTTTGTTGTTGTTTATCCATTAGGCTTTTCTGAAATTCGATTTTGTTGAAAAGCAATTGTGCTTCTTCATAGTCTGGGTCCATTGTTAGCACTTCTCTCAATTGTTCATAAGCCTCATTTATTTTGCCAAGTTCATAATTTGCATAAGCAAGATCATATAAATTCCTGACTTGCATGAATAGGACTTTCCCTGAAGAGTTATCCACCGCTTTTTGGAAATTCACCTTTGCACTATTCCAATCACCCTGTCTTGAATAAATATAGCCTATGTTATAATACGCCGTGGAAACATCATCCGGCGAGAGATTTCCACATTCCATTGCTTTTTCATAATAAGGTATGCCCCGAATATTATTGGAACCGTAAGCAAAAGCTTTTGCAAAGTAAAGATTACCATCTTTGGGAGAAGTCTCTATTGCGAGGTCGATGTAATGGTGCAAGGAATCTTGGGCTGTAAACTCAAACCCGTAGGCTTTTTGCATTAGTATGTAAGCCTCAATAGATGATACTCCTTTTTCTATATCGTCGATTCGTTTGTCAAACATATCGATAAATGTGTCTAGATACTCGCTATGTCCTCTAAGCTTATTGATCCACAAATGACAATTATTCAAATCACCTTTCCTAAAATATGCTTCAATTATAAAAGCGGGATCAGATTCATCCGTTTGATACCCCTCGTTCAATAATGCTATTTGAAATTCTATTGCTTTGTCATAGCTACCAGTTTCAATGTATGGCTTAACCAAGCTAGATCGAATCAGTTGGTCATTGGGAGTCTGTTCTAGTGCTTTTTCCAACAGTTCAATTGATTTCTCGTAGAATTTTGCATTTTTAAAGACTATACCACCCCACCTAAGTGCTTGATAGTTGGTTGGATTATACTTTAAGGCTTCGTCAATCAAATCTAATGTCTGTTGTATCTGATCCCAGTTAGCAAGCTCATATAGTTCAGTAGATATTCTCTCTGCTTCTGCTATTAGAGCTTGTGATCTTAAATAATCAGTTCCAGCACTACGAATTATTTCTCTAGTGTTACTTGTTATTTTTATTCCAAGTTCCTCAATAAGTTGTTCAGCTAACTCAAACTCAAGGTCAAAAATCTTGTCTAATGACCCCCTAACGTTCTTGGAACCACTTATTTTAGATGTCTCAACATCTATAACTCTCGATGTTATCAGGATCGATTTACCAATTATCTGGAAACTTCCAAGAATTACGATGTCGGCACCCAACATTTTCCCGACAGTCACTGCTTTTTCAGGATCTACCAAACCAGTTTGAGTAAAAGCGACATCTGAAAGTGTCTTCTTGATTTGTCTCCTTTCAATCACGACCAAATCTGGTACATTCGAAAGCTTGGAAGTTAGTATTTCAGGAATACCTCCAGATAACCAATTGTATTCTTCAATACCAGAATTATTGTCGAATTCTAAAATCGCAATTGGATCATTAACTTGAGCAGAATTCGATTGACATAAAATCACAAATGTAACTAATAGTGTCAAAAGATGATTCTTACCTGCTTTCATTTTCTATTATTACTTTCTATAATAAAATCTTAACTTATTTTTAACCCGCCAAATTTCCGTATAAATACATTCTCATCCTCGGTTTCCAGGGTAAATGCTGATTCGTTATTTTCTTTCTCTAAACTTGGATACATTGTATTTTACGTTTCCTTAAATCAGTTGCTAAACTCATAATCAATATCAATTTATATTAATTGCAAATGAAATACAATCCAAAAACTTCTCGA
>MAYW01000390.1 GCA_001723765.1 Candidatus Scalindua rubra | reverse complement strand
AAGGTCCGAAAGAACACCGGAAGTTTATTTATATCGAAACCCTGGGGTTCAATTTCATGTGGAATACAACTTAAAGCAGCTAAATCATAAAGTGTATTCCATTCATCTGAACCAGATTTTATTTCAAGTACTTCTGCAACCGTCTGTAAAACTTCTTTGCTTTTTGGAGCTGCATGTACTCCCCGTTCTATCTTACTCCAGTTGCTGGGATCTAACTCCGCTTTTTGGCAAAATAACCGCAGGGTCATTCGCTGTTTTTCTCTCAGTGATCTAATATATTGTCCAAACTGTTCCATGGCTCCTCCTGTATCCTCTGTGGTAATTTACTACCACAATTTCTAATAATCAATAGCTATCACATAATTAAATTCTTGGCTGCAGTGGAAGTGGTGGTACTTAAGATTAGATAATACTATCCTCTAACTAATAGTTTCTATCTCATCGTCCTTTACTGCTACCATGGTCGCCCGGTAATTGTAATGATAAGGCAAGTGGCGGTGTTCTAATTAAAATTTACTTGACATTTAGTTAAATATTATATGCCAGCCGAAAAAGATTTAATTCCTATAATATCTATAGCAGATGCAGGAGCGGGCATATTAGCGATTGCTGATGTGACCGATGAATGGCTGAGTCGTCCACATGGAGTGCGTGGAGTTGCTTATGCAGTGCGTGTTGCATCCCACGCCGATTCTATGTCACCACGATATGACCCGGGAATGTTGGTAGTAGCCAGTCCTAATGTGGAATGTGTCTCCGGTGATTTTGCTGTTGTGGGTCTCAGTAATGACAACAAGACAATTAAACAGGTTTTCTTTAGAGAGGATAAAGTAATCTTACATTCGCTTAACCCTGATTATGATGATGTGGAAATAGAAAAAGAGGAATTAGAGTTTTGCGATAGGATAATCTGGTCAAGGGAACCGAAATGGTGACCATTAGAATGGGAAGGAGAAATAAAAAGATGCGCAATCGCAATAAATGGTGGTCATACAAATGATGCTTTAGAGGGTACAATCGTCGCAAAGAAAATAATCAGCGAATAGCATAATGAAGTCCACTCAACTGGCAAAACTGCTACAACATAAAGATTGGACACCAAAAGAATGGAGCGATAGGTCGGGTTTATCCATAAAACACACCTATAATATTTTATCTGGTGAGAAAGACTATGAATTGCAGCCCAAGACACTACAAAAAATTAGAGCAGCGTTACTTCACAGCGGCGACATAGATATTGTGGAGAAGATTGATGAAATACAAAACAACTCTCTGCACTATATAGAGATAATTCACGAAGATGAGCGCATGAAGCTTTATACCTTTTGCGAGGCGCATTACAAGTTGGATAAGGATCACAACAAACTATATGAGGCGGTTCGAGCTAATAACGGGAGGTTGATATGGCACGAAGTCAAACAATAGTAATAGGATTGCTTTGCTTGTTGTGGGTGGCAAGCGGATATGGGCAACCGCCTTTATTACAAACCAAGATCAATCCCAAAACAGAAACTCACTACAACCCCTGTAAGGACAGCCTCTATTTGGTGTTGAGCAAACAAGACCTTAACTCGTTAACAGACAGAGAATATGAGTATTTTATGCTCAAAGAGAAAGAATGTAGTGAATATCAACGCAACGGATCACAACATACTGTAAAGAGGGCAACCAGTATTGTTAAGGATAAAGAGTCTATGGCGTATTATAAAATGGGATATAACAACGCACGAAAGCACTATGATAGCGAGGGTGCTTTTTTGGGTGGTATGGCGAGTGGATGCTTGGGGGGCTTTATTGGCTGGGGTATTGGCACGGCTATTATTAAACAACAGGATATCAACATACCAATCTATGAATCCACAAATATGTCTATTGCTGATAAATGGGAATATGAGCGGGGTTACAGAGCTTATATCAAAGAAAAAAAGGTCTGACAGCTTCTTTATTGGCGGCTTGGGTGGCACAATGCTCATTACTATCCTCTATGTCATATCAGTCAATTGAGGTGCTTACGCACAATGATATGGCACGAGATTTGAAAAAA
>MAYW01000389.1 GCA_001723765.1 Candidatus Scalindua rubra | reverse complement strand
TATTGAATGTTTTCCCAAATGGAAAGAAAAAACCAGCAACCCAGTCGATTGTTAGCAAAATGGATAAGGTGCAGAAACGAATCTTCGACTTATTTAAAATGAAGCATTACTTGCCAAGTTAGGGGGAAGGACTGGATGCTGTAACTTGTTATAGTATTATAAGTTGCAGAATTAGCCACGGCTAATTCGTAAACTCACGCTAGATCCTTGATAGATGAATCAAAGCGTTTTTTAGGTTCTGGTGGAATATGATATTCCTTGCAATATAAGATATATTCCCGATATAACTTTGGTAATTCTATATTTGCCATACAATCTGAATTATCAACTCTTTCGTCCATAAATGATTCAACACTTGAACATCTAACCTTGAAAGTATTCTTTAATTTTTCTACCTGCTCAGAATAGCAGAAACCTTTATTTTGAAGTAAATCCTTCAGCCCATATACAGCCCATAAGAAAATTCCATCAAGTTCTGCCTTTAGTTCTTGTTCTAAAAAAGTATTTCTAACTAGACAGATTTCCTTTAATCCTTCATCTTCCAAATTATCAATTTCTTTTTGTTTTAGAAATATCCTGTGAAATGGGATAATCATAAATCGTGAGAAAAACCCTAAACTTTTATCCCTGCTTCGTGGTAGATTGTTAGTTGTGATTATGTGTTTTGCAAATGGCCTAAAATCAAATGCTGGTTGATGCTTTCTCTGCGCTCTGAGTTCATCACCTGCAATGATACCTTTAATACGTCCATCAGAAATTCTTGCATTAACACCAAACTCACCTGAAACATTAACTAGTTTTCCTGCTAAATCAGCAGTAGCAAATCTGTCTTCTCCTATATCCTCGAAATGAACTTGTGAAATAAGCCCTTTGAATAACTCTATTATCACGAAAACTAACACACTCTTACCATTACGACCAACTCCATATAGCATCATACATTCATGAAACGGTGTCTTGGTATAAAGACAATAACCAATGTATTGCTGTATAATACGTATAATCTCATAGTCTGGTTCTAGACCATCCTCCTTCACCAAGACTTCTTTTAAGAATCTTTCAAATCTTTCACATTTAGATTCTGGGTTATAGTTTGCATTAATCTGATATGTAAATATTTCTTCTGGTGTATGCGGTAACAACTCAAAGTTGTCTATGTTCAAAATTCCGTTTCTAACGTTAATTAACTTTGGTTTTACGTTAATACGTTGGGTTTTTTTATAAAGATTATCTTTAAGTACATCTAATATTTCTTTTGCTTTATTTCTACGCCCATTAAAGGAATCTTCGATCTGCTTTTCAATTAGCTTTAAGTAATATCTATCATCAAATTCTTGATACCACCCATCCTGATACATCAAAATCTGTTGGTTCAAAAAAATAAGATGTTTACCTTCCTTAAAAATTCTAGCTTCTCGTAAAGGTTTAAAGACACGTTTACCAGACCTATGCCTAGTTCTGATTTCATGAACTGGTAACTGTTTCAATTCATCTACCGAACTATCTATAAGAGTTTTTATGTCATTAATAACACACTTCTTTGTTTTTGGTACTGTAGTCTCTAGACCAGCCTCCTTAGCATAATGGAAAAAAGTTGCGATAGTAATCCCCTCACCGTTACTCTTTAAGCACTTATCATATTGATCATCGCAATCCTTTTGATTATATTTAGACGATATCTTGCTTACTTTGTGAAAGAAATCCCTACCACCTTCTCCAAATTCATTAGCAAAAGCAAAACATATTCTCATCCAACCATTATATTTGTCTTTTATATGCCCTTCTTCTGTTTCTATTTCACCAATCAGTATACTTCTATCTTCAATCTGATTTATTACGTATTCGACTTGTTGTTTTATTTCCTCCCTCCCCTTGTTAGTCTCAACCTTCAGTTTCTCTTTTTCCTTTGGTTCTTTTATATAGTCTTTAAAAATTTTAGAATGAGTATTGATAAATAATTCTGGATCATGCGAAACATACCTGGCTCTTGATACATCTTTACAGCTTTCATCAATTTTATAACCGTAATTATCCAGGTAATATTTTTCT
>MAYW01000388.1 GCA_001723765.1 Candidatus Scalindua rubra | reverse complement strand
CCCAAACCGGATAAAACATCCTTTAAGTTCAAATACCTTCTCCGGTCTTAAAATAACCTTGACAAGCCTTCATAATATAGTCCCCCTCCCATTTAGCCTATTATTTATTAATCTAGTTCTATCAAACTCTTCCTTTAAACTGCCAGATTTTTAATTTTTAGACCCATAATTTTACCACATTCAGGCAAAAAGCTTTCCGCTACTTTAAGTATTTTTTTTCACCCTGTATTTATCAGGTCAAGTTTATGTTTGAAACTTTCCATAATCTTTTTAAGTAGCATACGGTCTTTTGAGGTTTTTGATCACTGAATTTCATTCACAAGTTCAAAAGGAGTCGTCTAGTGCTAATTTATTTTATTAGTTCGTGAGGTATGTTTGTATTGGACAGTTGATTGGAAAGTAGTATATGAAATAAGACAATTGGTATCTATAAGAAAGGTTTTCATTTTTTCTTCAACACTCTTATTCTTCTAGACCGAAGGATATCTTTTCTAATATTACCTGATTTTGTTTTAATGGACCCCTTATACTTCAGAAATGGTTTATTTACAGGCTCAACCAATATCTTGTTTTTTTCAATCTTCCATTCGATTGAATCTGATACACTTAAATTAAGTTTATCACGGATTTTCCTCGGAATAGTAATTTGGTATTTTGAGGTGATCCTGGATTTCATAGGACTTCTCCCTACATTTACCCCGTAGAAATACCTGTGTGCCTGTTCCCGCCATAACAGCCTTGTCGGGCTGGCGACCGGCAACGGGCGGTGAAGCGCTGTGATGATAAAATTAGATAACTTCCTCCACACCTCTCGAAACTGTGCGTAGGCAGGCAAAATTCCAACGGGGTTTATTCATACTTACTTTTTGATAATTGATTCAATACTACATTCCTTACAATATTACAATATAGTAAGGAGATATGTTTGTCAATAAAAAATAATGAAGTTCTTTGAGGTGCGTTTGGAAAACGCACCCTTACATTAATATTGTCAATCGCTTAATTCGTGAAAGTATATCCATGCTTGGCGGATGCTATCAATATTTTATGTGTTTTTCAAGAAGGAAACCAGGTATACCTTTCTCGCAACAGAAACTAATTAAGTCTATTTTTCGAACCGATTGAGCGAATCCTCCTTTTATTTGCCCTTTTCCTTCTACACCTAGCCGTCTCTTTTTTCTTGACTTTAAATAGGATTGCAAATAATGTAATTCCTCAAGATGAAGATCAAAGATGTAATCCCCTACTTGAATCTTTAATTTGATATGATAAAGCAATTCACCATTCAAACGTCAAAACGTAACGAGTTCATCGATATCACTGCACAGATCCAGGGCCTGGTAGATGAGGTTTCGGAAGGTGTGGTCACAGTCTTCGTCCCCCACACCACAACTGCGGTTACCATTAATGAGAACGCCGACCCGGACGTTCCCCGGGACATATTAAAAAAGCTTGAGGAGTTGATCCCCCAGCGAGGCAACTATTCACACATGGAAGGCAACAGCGATGCCCACATCAAAGCGTCCCTGTTGGGTTCGTCCGTAAGAGTTATCGTCAAAGACAGTCAGCTTTTATTAGGGACATGGCAGGCGATTTTCTTTTGCGAGTTTGACGGGCCTCGGACAAGAAGGTTTTATGTTCAGACTTAAACATATAATTCTCCGCCCCTGGCAATTTTACAAAATAAAATTGCTTAAGCTATTTTGCTAATGTAATTCGTAGAATTACACCGAAATAGCCACTTTTTTTTCTTGACTTTGATGATGTGTAGATTTATTATCCAATTTAATTCAACAGGGATTTTTATGCATATAAAAAACCCTCTAAGAGCTACTCGAAGTCAAACACCAGGGTTCTATTTTCCCACCATGGTATTTTGATTTCTTCCAAAGAATTAACCCATTCCATTATTACAGGATTATAGTTTTTTAAGCCAAGTTTTACCTTTATTATGTCCCCTTTAATGCTAATAGTGGTTTTTATATCTATAAAGTTTCTCGATATTGTTTTAGGAGTGGCATTTTTAAACCATTTGGTCTTCTGAGCTAATATTTT
>MAYW01000387.1 GCA_001723765.1 Candidatus Scalindua rubra | reverse complement strand
AGGTTTTTGACATTATAATGATCTGGTTATCCCAAGGGGTATTATTAACTACGGAATTGAATTAGAGTACTCTATAAAAGAGAAGCTGGACAAATGAAGCTATGTACCTTAAGACAAACCCTAAGGAGGAATGACATGTCTACAGAGTTGCCGTCAATAGAAGAAAGATTAAAAAATATAATTATTAAACAATTGAGCGTTGGTAAAAGACCTGTTACGCTTGAATCCTCTTTTGTAATTGATTTGGGAGCAGACTCACTTGATATAGTAGAGCTTGTTATGGAACTTGAGGACGAATTCAACATAAGTATACCTGACGAAGACGCACAAAAGATGCAAACCGTTGGTGATGCCGTAAAGTATATTAATGAACATACACACAAAAATGATGCGTAGGATAATTGAATACTAATCCCATGATACTTTTTGTTTGTAAAAAGCATTACTTTGTTAAAAATTAAGCGGCCATTTTTTTGATCGTCCGGGCCGATTTTATTCCGAAATACCCGTTGGCGAGAGTTTCGTTCTTTGAAAGCTCACTGGTAGCAGAAAACTCAAGTAAAGAGTTGATAGCCTGTTTGAACTCGTTAAAGGTAACAGGCTTCGTTTCAAGGATTTTACTAAGATACGCATTTTGCTTTATCCAGTAAGTTAGAGTCCATGCGATAAGGCATAGGTTCCAGTATCTTTCTATGTTATCAATATGTCTAACCTGATAGTGATCAAAATAGAAAGTATCTGTCAAGTATCTTTTAATTCCTTGAAACAGTACTCAATGCCCCACCTGAGTAAGTAGTTTTTAATAATCGTCCTTGGAGATGCTTTCAGTTGGTTCGTAATGAGGATATGGAATCTCTTGTCATCTTCCTTGCTCCATTTACTAAAGACTACTACAAACTTAATGGGGACTTTACAGTCTTTAAGCTTAGCCTCGAACGAATATGTTTTATATGAAACTTCACTTCCATCCGTAGTTTTATGTTTAACATATTTTACCTTATGCCAATAATGGTTTCTGATGAGGGTAACAAGCTCATCTGGTTTGACCATACAATGGGTCTTTTTTACGGGATGGTACATTCACCCTGTGGAATAGGACAAATTGAATTTATTCCACAGGGTGAAGATGTTTCTATTAGATTTTATTTCAGAAAAGAAGGCTCTGTCTTTACTATGAATATGTTCTATAAATTTTGTTGAGGCGTACCACGAGTCAAATGTGACACCTGGGATATCTAAGGTCTCTATGGAGTTGTCGAAGAGTTCAATTGCTATTTGTATTTTATCTTTAAACTCAGGGTTATCTTTGCCACCTTTAAATTCATCCGCAGGGATATAAGGTATTATATCAATGGGAAAGTGCTTTGTTTGTGAGACAAAGGCAGATGCAACAGCCACGTTACAGGTTTCTTCTCTTTTAAGAGGTCCGCAGTATTGCCATTTAGCACCCTGTGTCTTTTTTGCAAATGGTTTAGGACATCCTGTATCGTCAATACCAACAAGGCCGTCTTTTGTGGAAGCAGTAGTTCTCTGTTGTTGAATGATTTCGAGTCTCTTTTGTTTGATAGCCTGCATATCCCATTTAGAATCTGATATGAAATATTGTAATTTCTGGTAATTAGTATTAGTGGACTTTGCCATCGCCTCAATAGAGTTTCTTTTGTAGTCTTTAAACAAGGCGTAGACTACAAGAATGAATATGGCCATTTGCTTCTTGGTGAAGCATGGAGTGAAGTTTTTAAGAAATTTATTTAGAAGAGTTAAGTTTGCCTTGAAAATACTCAAATCCTTTGCTCCTGTGATTGCATAGTTTGATAACTGTTAAGTGCAATTAATAGCAGGAGTAAGGGATTAAATCAAGTACAAAATGCACTGTAATGCATTGATATGACGTAAGTTATGGGAATTTACAACTTAGGGCTTTAAAAATATTTTTCGCGTAGTTTTTTAACAAAGCAATGAAAAGAGTATCTTGATGTTATATATTTACGACTATTATCTCAATAGGCTGTACATGCTGTTTTTCGGCCCCTTCAAAGTTACAAACCTTGTGCCGGCATGGTTCAGGGTAAGTGTTCAAACATAA
>MAYW01000386.1 GCA_001723765.1 Candidatus Scalindua rubra | reverse complement strand
TAAGACTTTTCTATGTTCTGTTTATATACAAATTAATACCTGGATTTTGCACGAGAAGTCGTAAAAAAGAGTGAAAACACCTGGGTTACCCCTTTATAATTAAGGTTTCCACAACAACCTATTATAAGAGGAGGTAACCCAAATGGTTAAAAGCCAAAACAAGAATAACGCTAAAGTCGTTATAAATCAAGGAGAATCAGGATGCGCCGCTAAGGCTAGTAAAATTGGGGCTTCCACTCCATATGAGTATTGCAGTGAGAGACTAAGCCCATTTGGAGGGCTTCTTGGGCTGGTAAGATTTTTTGATTTGGTAAGATTCAAGGAGATATTTGATACATTTTATAAGCCACCCAGTCGTGAACCGGTATTAGGTCACTATTCTATGGTGTATGGATTTCTTTTGCTATTATTTATAGGGTTTAACAGGGTATGGCATTTTATTTACATACAGTTCGACTCGATGTTATGTTCTATATTTAATGTGATTAAGCTTCCGTATGTTACGACATACTGGAGGTATGTAGATTCCCTTGGTATAAATCAAGGCAAGTCGTTGTTGATGGTAATGAGTGTTCTTAGAGAGAGGGTGTGGCATTTATGCGAGATATGTTATGAGACGATCCATATAGATATAGATACGACAGTGGAGACCATATTTGGCAGACAGCAAGGTGGACGTAAAGGACATAATACGAAGAATAGAGGCAAGAAAGGGTTTCGACCGGTGTTATGTTTTATAGAAGAGACACGAGAATATATTGCGGGCAAATTACGGGTAGGCGAGACAATGGGCGGCAACGAAGTTGGTGAGCTGATCCGAACATTTAGGAAATATCTTCCAGGTTGTGTGAAAAGGGTAATCCTTAGAGGAGATGGGGAGTTCATTAGTTGGGAAAGTGTGGAGGCGGCGATAGAAGAAGGATATGATTTTATATTTGGTAATAAGGCATGCAATCCTCCATTTGAGAGTAAGGGTTGGTATAAAGTTAAGAAGAAAGACAAGATAGAATATAATGAATGTGTTTATCGGCCAATGGGCTGGGGTCAGGCATGTAGATTTGTTGCGATGCGTATACCGAAAGAAGAAGAGGCGAGAGGAGAGGGTGTGCAACTGAAACTTTTTAAAGACAGTGAGTATGTATACCGGATATTTGTTACCAGCATGACGTTGAGGCCGCATAAGGTGATAAAGGAATATGACAAGAGGGCGGATTGTGAGAATTTGATAGGAGAGGCGAGGCGTGAAGGATTGTCAGCGATTCCGACAGGCAAGTTTTCCAGCAACTATGCATATTTTCAAATAGTAATGCTGTCATACAATATTTGGAGATCATTTAAAATGCTTGCTTGCCATGGTGAGCTTGATCAAAAAGAAGACAGTAAAAAGAATGCGGAGTCAAAGTGTAAAACAAGAGAGATAGTAGACAACACAATTCGTATTGCACGTTTAAAGCTTTTGTTTATATCATCCAAGATAACAGATCATTCTAATGTTACAAAAGTAAAGTATTCCCGGCATGATAGTAGAGTGTCTGGATTTTTCAGATTTCTGGAGTATCTCGATAAGAGGAGAAAGCAGTTACGTCCCTGGCTTGATAGTAATAGATGGCGTTGCAGGCACATGTCAGCATTTGGGATAACGTAAAAATTTTTTTTAAGCTCTTGATGCAAGAAATCTCTTGCACGCAAAGTTGTAAATAGCACAAAAAAGAGTTTTCTTCTGAAAAAAGAACGGATAACAACAGAAACACTCGTTGATTGAATCGCCAATTTGTGTTTTTAGAAATGAATTGGGGAAATAATATCCGTTAGGCGGGAAAAGTGCGTTTGGTGCAAGATTCAGGTATTAATTAGAAGGGGGAATTCAGAATATTACAATATTTCCTGTTTTTTGGAGAACAAAAAACCAGCTTACTAGATCAGAAACTCATTGGCACATTGAGATGTTATTATAAAAGTGCTCCTAACAATTCATTCAAACGACAAGAATAAAAATTCAAGTGCCTAGTTTTAGAGTATATACGTTTTCTTTAAATTCTTTATTTTTTTATAAAATCCAAAGACCCAGTCAAATGTGAATTATTCCACCTCTACCTTTTCTA
>MAYW01000385.1 GCA_001723765.1 Candidatus Scalindua rubra | reverse complement strand
TGGACGGGTGTTGTCAGTTTGAGAGGAAAGTGTTACCAGTGATAAGAAAAGTATTGCAGCAAGGATCTTGAGCTTCATGAGTGACTCCTTTATTTGTGCCTGAATCTATCCATACTTCTATAAAAAACCCCACTCAGAATTGGTTTTACTGCGTCGAAGAGACGAGGTTCTTACTGCAAAACTCCCGTAGGAGAATTTATGTCTTCCTACTGCAACGAAAAGTATTAAGGTTAATAAATCAGGTAATGGAACTCCTTCTATGTTTATTGGCAAGGTGTCTTTTTGTTGTGAGACATCATTGTTAATGGGATAGGTTATCCCGATTTAATCGGGAAGGCAACGACTCTTTCGCAAAACTATAAAGTTACTTTTATTTTGAGTCAATGCGAGCCAATGCGAATGATTCTGCAACCCTTGGATATCTCAGACTCTGACCGTATATTATCAATAGATGTGTGTAATAATTCAATTCCATCGACATAGAAGGATTTAAAATGCTGGATAAAGAATTTGAATATTTTCTCAAGCATCAGGATGAACTGTCCCAGAAGTACAAGGGGAAAATCATTGTAATCAAGGGTACCAAGGTACTCGGTAGCTATAGCTCTGAGCTTGAGGCCTATCTCAAAACAATAAAGAAATACAAGCTTGGAACATTCCTTATTCAGGAATGTAGCCCAGGCGAGGAAGTATATAGTCATACATTTCACTCTCGTGTTAGAATAGCATAATCTTTCCGTCCGTTTAATGTTTAGCTTATAAAAGTGGGACTGATAATACCAAAACCTCAGTCCTTTACAGTACACTATGATGGAAGAGCCCGTGTCTTGGGTACCTTTCTTGATGTCTTTGAAGCCTTCGACCCAGATGAATCCAGCATACAACCTAATGGTAAGACCTATCAGGCAATATGGGACACTGGTGCTTCAGGATCAGTTATTACGAAGCGGGTAGTCCAGGATTTAGGACTAAAACCAATCGGTAAAATCCAATCGAAGGGTGTACATGGAGAGGCAAAAATAGTGAATGCATATCTGGTGAACCTACGTTTACCTAACACGGTCGGTATTGTAGGACTTAAAGTAGGGGAATGTGAAGAATTGGGGGGACCTTTTGATGTGTTGATAGGTATGGACATTATAGGTCTTGGTGACTTCGCTGTTACCAGTGATGAAGGGAAAACTGTGTTATCCTTTAGAATGCCGGCGACGAATAAGATTGATTTTGTAAAGGAACCACCCTTATCACGTCAACAGCGCCGAAAAATAGCCCGCGACAAGGAGAAAAAGAGACTGAAAAAGTAAATCGGATTAGAATGGCACGAGAAAGCTCGAGTCAGTCCCACACATAATCTTCTATGTAGTCAAGAAAAAACGTCCCTTATGGATATATTATCAGCCACCAGCTTAGACCGGAACTGTTGGAATAGCTCTCTCGGTACATCTTTCAAGTGGTATTGCATAGCAACTTCCCGCAACATGAAGCGGACCACTCCAACATTGAAGGAGTGTCTACTCTTTTGTGACAAGAATTCTGTCTTGAGGTTCACTACAACACCCACAAAAAACTTCACAATACAGCTTTAAACAATTTGAAAAGTATAGTCCCTAAAGGCGACTAATCGTTGTAAGTTCAATAATATTGAGGGATTCAACGGTCTACAAAGCCGAGGGATACAGGTTCTCCTGAAAGAACTCCTTCTACGATTACTAGAATGGTTTTTTTGTTTTGAGACATCATTGTTAATGGGATAGGTTATCCCGATTTAATCGGGAAGGCAACGACTCTTTCGCAAAACCTAAAGTTATCTTTTGTGAGTCAATGCGACTCATCATCCACAGATTCCTACCACTGGGAAAGAACACCGCTTGTATAGTATATTTCATCAGTAAACCTGCAAGATAACCAGACATGTCCGGATTGTTATCACAGAGTAGATCATGAGACGTCAAAACCTCCTGGGAGTATTGGTGGCCCTGCTATTCGCCTATCCTATGATGCTGCCAGGCAGTGGCAGCGCTGAAGAATGGGCGGAAGCCATGTTTACAGACGCCGTAGCCCCGGACAAATCCCTCCTCCCCGAGTTCACCGATCCCTACGG
>MAYW01000384.1 GCA_001723765.1 Candidatus Scalindua rubra | reverse complement strand
CTAACTTTTAAGTCAGTCGTGCTATCTTCAAATATTCCCTTAGTGAGAGCACGAAAGTAGAGTCCACTCCCGCCGCAGATAATGGGGAGATTCCCTCGTGATTTGATCTCCTCGATCTTCTCTTCTATGAGATGACTATACTCTCCTGCTGAGATAGGCTGATCAGGTTTTCGAATTCCGTAGAGGTGATGGGGAATCTCCTGCTGCTCCTCTACTGCTGGCTGGGCGGTACCGATAGTCATGTGATGGTAAATCTGTCGAGAATCTAGCCCAATCACCTCACCACCAAGATGTTTGGCTACCTCAATGGCAACACTGGTTTTGCCGGCAGAAGTGGGACCGATAATGCAGATACTTCGTGATTTCATTATGGTCAAATTTAGTTACCTTTAGCGGGAGTAGCTAAAAGATGTCATGTTGTATACTGAGTCTATTTTTGAACTGTTTACTCTTTCACCTGTTTAATTCATCAGCCGCCAAGTTCGCGAAGTTTCAAGAAGAGAAAACAAAAAAGTCCACAGAAATCCTGTTGGAAGATAATTTTCAACTTATCTTTTCAGTTACCCACACAATTCGGTGAAGAACCTTCTTTTTTATTGGTGCTCATAGTAGTTTTCCATTTTTATAGAGGCATGGTATTAGCTCCTAAAATTACAAGAACAGAACCTACTTCCGAAAAAGCATCTTTGCAGAAATTGTCTCTTAATTTGGTTAAAGTGAATTTTAGTTTTGGGCTGATTGTGTTACTATTCAGTGGAATTATATCTATTCTGAATTAGAAATATGTGGAAGTCTTGTATAATAAAACAATTCACTGGAAGTGGATTCCGCTGACGCTTTATCCCGCAAGTAAGCTTTGTTAACCCCTTTTCTTCTCCAGCTCTACAAGCAGACTTTCTTATCCTAGCCATATAAACAAGGACAAATCCCAGAAAATTGACCCATATTACTATTCCTTGGAAATAATAACGTCATACGTTAATATTGTTGAGTGATTAAGTCGTTCAGATGCAAGGAGACAGAAAAAATATTTAAAAGGTACTTTTCAAAGAAGTTTTCCCCAAGTATACAGAAACTTGCCATGCGAAAACTGTGGATGATAGATGCAGTAACTAATATTATCGACTTGAATAAACCGCCTTCAAATCGTCTGGAAAAACTCAAAGGTGACAGAAAAGGTCAATTCAGCATTCGGATAAACAAACAATTCCGAATTTGTTTTAATTGGCGAGGAAACGACGCTACGAAGTAGAAATAGTTGATTACCATTAGGAGATCAGATTATGAGCAAAAAGAAGATTCCACCTATTCATCCCGGAGAAATTCTATTAGAGGAATTCATGAAACCGATGGGATTAACCCAGTATCGGGTAGCTAAAGACATTAATGTACCTCCCCGCAGGATTAACGAGATTGTTCACAAGAAAAGGAATATTTCTGCCAATACTGCCTTACGACTAGGACGATATTTTAATATGTCGGCTGAGTTCTGGATGAATCTGCAGGCTCGTTACGACCTTGAGAGTGAATTAGACAAGATTGCTGACGAACTTGACGAAGAAATCCATGAGTGTGAAACTGTAACTTGAGGTTCTCTTGTTTATATGTCACCGACGGATACGCGTCTTTTCAACCTGAGCCCTACATCACAAATATGTAATCTTTTATATTGCCGTAAATAAGTTTTCAACCTGACCTCGCTACAGTCGTACCTCCTTACGGAACAGGCACGAACAAGGCTACCTGTCAGGTTTTTGATAAATTCTATCTACTGATTACTCTCTCTTCTCCGCCAGCTCCACCAGTACTCCTCCCGTACTGCGGGGATGTACAAACGCCACCAAATACCCCTCCGCCCCAATGCTGGGTTCGTCATTGACCAGTTCGACACCAGCTGTTTTCAGCTCAGCGATAGCTCCACGAATGTCGTCCACCTGCAGGCAGATGTGGTGAATCCCAGGTCCGCGCTTGTCCAGAAACTTTGAAATTGGGGAGTCCTCTCCAAGGGCGGATATGAGTTCCACTTTTCCACTGCCTGTATTGTAGATATCCGTAACAACACCTTCTGACTCCACTGTTTCGGTAGTCCGATGTTTGATTCCCAGTACCTCTCGCCAGAACGGCGCTGATT
>MAYW01000383.1 GCA_001723765.1 Candidatus Scalindua rubra | reverse complement strand
TTGCGAGAGATTTTTTTTTTGTTTCTGTTTTTATCTGTCTTTATCTGTGCCCGCCTGACCAGTCTTTCGGGCAGGTTAATCTGTGTCCTGGAGTTTGCCATGAATAAATTACTAATTTTAATAATATCCTTCGTATTTGTTTGCCCAATGTTTGGTTGTGCTCCTGAACAATATGTTAAGAGGACGACCAAAGTACCTCACCCAGAATGGGTGGATAAAGTCCCAGACGAAGATGAAAACTATCATTACTTTGTAGGACGAAGGACTCATGCATCTACCTATGAATCCGGATGGGATGATGCCTTTCAAAATGCTATAAGCAAGATATCCCGAATGATTCAATCAAGAGTTACCGTAGACTATGATAAACAGAGGTACGAAAGGGACATCGTACATGATATAGAAATCCATGATACAAGTAGTTATGTGAGAGATAGGGTTCGAATCCTTTCTTCTGAAATTGCTCGAGGAGTAAAGGAGGCGGCTTCCCACTATGAAGAAGCACGATTAGAAAATGCCATACGATACAATGTTTACGTTCTTGTCCGCTATCCAAAGGATGAATACGTGAGAATCAAAAATAAGATACTTGGGATTGAGCCAGAGATTGAAGAAGGACGTAAATGGATAGTTAGCGGAAAGTACAAGGAAGCTATTGACCATTTTTCCACCATTACAATTAAAGAACCAAGAAATAAAGAGGCACACTACTACCTAGCGCTGTCTTATGATAAATACGGTAATAAACGTGAGGCATTAAAGGCATATAAGGACTTTCTGGATATGCATCCAATAGATAAAATCCTGGTAAATAAGTCAACCAACCGTATACGTGAACTCAGGGAGGAAATAATCAAGGAGCTTATTGAGGAAGCGAATACACTTGCGAATAGACATGAATATGAAGATTGCCTTGAAAAGCTTGAGCAGGCGTATGACCTGCGCCCACCATCAGCGATGGCCAATAAGATTGTCGAAAGATATTCCACATATTCTATAAGCTCAATTGCATGGGAGATGTCAACCAATAGTGATTCGTTGCAAGAAAAGACCGTTTCTGTAGTGCCTTTTACCAGTTTGAGTGGTGAAGAAAGTACACAGGGAAATGCAGTTGCTGCAGAGCTTAGAAATGTACTTGTCAATTTCCAAAAATTAAAGGTTTATATACGGGACGATGATTCAATCAAGGCAATACTAAAAGAGATAGAATTTGGCCAGACCGGCGCTATTGATGAAAAGACAAGAAAGGAATTAGGGAAACTGATCAATACAGAGGCGATAGTTACGGGAAGGGTTGGATATGTGGCAAATACGTTTAAGATTAATGGATGGATGATAAATGTAGAGACTGGAAGAATAGTTTCCTCGAAAAGCGTTAAGATGCTGGGCTGGAATATTGATGATACTGATGAAAGCGCCGATTTCAAAATTAGCGTATGGATGGATAGAAAGGTGTATAATATTGGCGATACCGTGACAATAAATTTAACATCTAACAGGGATTGTTATGTAACCTTATTAAATGTGCGCAGTAATGGAGAAATCTGGGAATTATTTCCTAATCGTTATAATACAAACAATTTCATAAAGGCCAATGTCAGACATACCATACCATCAAATAATGATAATTTCAGGCTGGCCATAGTTGAACCGCCAGGTAAGGAATACATAAAGGCCGTAGCTACCACAGTACCAATAACTAATAAGCAGATAAAACAGGTGCTTTCAGAAGATACTTCTATCCTGGTTGCTTCCGCGGACGTGATTGGGCGAGGGAGCGATTCTGCTTTCAGGTCAGTGTCACCTTCAGAAATGAGGGGACTCCATGAAATACTGGAACGGGGTGTAGGGGCATTTCCAATTTCAGAAAATGATCCAGAATACAAACAAGTTGGTTACTATGAATCAACTCCACAATTTGACCATGCAGTAAGCACCTGGTCATTTGAGACGAGGAGGTGAACAAGGGCAGGGAAACCCCGGTGAAATAATTTCAGATTTCACGTGGCAGGCGCAGATTTAAAGAAAGAAGAAAATATATTTGAACGCAGCTTTCGAATACGATAGTATTATTTTTTACAAACTCAGAATTGTTATTTTCGCACACTGAAGGCTTGCTTTAATTTTTATAATCAATTTAAAAGCCAAACATAGAATAAGTATT
>MAYW01000382.1 GCA_001723765.1 Candidatus Scalindua rubra | reverse complement strand
CTACCGATTACCCTGTAAAAAACAAGCCTGGACAGCTTATGAAGAGTGGAGAACTCGAACTCACCCCCCGCCTGCTCCCGACCAGTCAGGAGGGCGGGCAGGCTAACCCCTCTCTTATAAAGAGAGGGGAACTGGAAGAGTGGTTTTCATGGGTATTAGGGCACTGTTTTTCTTTGGAACGGTTTTCCAGTTTATTGCTAAGAAAGGGGAACCAGAGATGTGGCTACCCCCTCTGCTTCATTGTATAGACCGGGTACATAGGTTACATACGTTCGGGGACATGGTATACAGTTTTTTAATAGTTTTTTCATGAATATCTCAAATCAATTTGTTTGATTTTCTTATGATAGAAAAACACATTATAGATACCATCTTTTGTTGTTGGCCTTACAGCCACAAGTTGTTTTTTAAAGGCTTTACCCACTTTAAATATTTTTCCTTTAAAAGAGATTTTTCCTTTTTCTTGTACTTTACGAACTTGATCTCCGGGACTATATTCTATGTCAGGCAACGTTTCAGGATACATTCGTTTACTGGGTTCATAGCGACTGGCTGGTACATCCATATCCAACGCTTCATGAGGGCGCTTAAGATTATAGATATATCGCCACTTATCAAATTCTTTTTGGGCATTGTCAATCGAATCAAATTTACGATGATTGAGAACTTCTGCTTTCAGGGTGCGGTGGAACCTCTCATCTTTTCCCATTGTCTGAGGATGATAGGGTCTGGAGTGAATAACGTTAATTCCAAGATGAATAAGCCATACAGAAAGTTTTGTGTACCGGGATTGTCCTCCGGCTCCCCAGGGCGGACCGTTATCCATCAAAAAATGCTCCGGCAATCCGTAACGACGGAAGACATAAATAAGATGGCTTTTTACCGTCGATCTTTTCTCATTAGCACAGGCTTTAAGTCCGATAGAAAACCGGGAATGATCATCTAAAATGGTTAAAGGATGACAATGACCGTTTTGCAAAGAAAAGTACCCTTTAAAATCCATCTGCCACAGCTGATTAGGTTTCTCATATTCAAACCGTTTAAACGGAACATGTTTTACAGCTTCTTCTGCGTCCAGCATACCATATCGACGTATAATTTCTGTAATGGTAGATGCAGCCGGAACAGCTGTATATCCTTTGTCAACCAATCGCCTCCTAATCTTACGACCGCCCCAAGCCGAATGATTTTCTCTTATCCCCAACACGGCACGTTCCATCGTGCAGGACGTTCTGTTTGGACTATCATGCGGTTGACGGGAACGATCTGTCAATCCATGTATATCTTCATTAATAAACCGATGCAGCCATTTATAGCCGGTTTTACGGCTGATACCATATTGTTTGCACAATTCAGTCATATTTGTTCCAGGTTTAAAAACCATTGTAATAAATTCAAGTCGTTGAAACATGAGCGATACTTCCTTCCACGGCATAATAAAACTCCTTTCTTAAGTCTATTATACCAAGTTAGTAATGTGTTACCCATGTCCCCGAACACTTGTTACCCATCTCTCCGGTCTATACACTTCATAAGAGAGGGGGCCACCCGGAAAGTGTTTTATACAGAAGGACCAGCACAGGGGGTGAGTTCAAAAAGCTTGGATTAATTCCTCAAAACATTCTTGCTACATTAACCTGCCCGCCCGCTTGTCCGCCTAAACGACCCGTCCGAATGACATGGTCAGGCGGGTGAAAGTATTTCACCTATAAAGTGAATACATTAATCAACCTAATTGTAGGAATTTCATTCTGTTGCGTTGTTATCAGGCTTTAAATATCGGAATTAAGGGGAACGGTTTTGACCCTTTACATTGCAGTCGTAACTTTGACATTATGTTTTTGAATCTTATTAAGAGAACAGTACTTCTGTTACTGATTGCCGGCATTGCTGCCCAAGGTGTCTCCACAATCAAATATTTCCGCAGCGAAGAAGATTTCCTTCGCGGAACTTCCATGAAGGCGACGGAGATCAACGGTAATTCCTATTTACAGGCGCTTTACAACAATTTAGGCCAGCTGATTTCCAAGTCCAAAGTGACTTCTGAAGGGGAAATCTTACATGAGACGATTTTCGAATATGCTGAAGATGGTACATTGCATCGGAAGTCTTATAGGGATGGAATGGGCAATGTAATTAAAATGTACGTTTACGGAGCTG
>MAYW01000381.1 GCA_001723765.1 Candidatus Scalindua rubra | reverse complement strand
CATGAAAGTAAAGGCTTTAGCTGATTCCGGAGCGTTACATTTATGTGTACCAGAACATATTGCAATACAACTTGAGTTAGATGAATTATATAAACGTGAGGTGACAACTGCAGATGGCAAAAAACATCTATGTCCTTATATGGGGCCAATTGTAATAAAATTTGAAAATCGTGCCTGCTTTACCGGCGCCTTGGTATTTGGGGAAGAGGTTCTTTTAGGGGTTGTTCCAATGGAAGATATGGATGTCATTATATCTCCGTCAAGACAGACTCTTATCGTTAATCCAGATAGCCCAAACATAGCAACATCAATTGCAAAGATGGCATTTCCTTAACAGGAAAAAAAGAGGCTGATAAACTTTGATTGTTAAATTAAGATTCCAGATTTTTGATTGAAATTTGGAGTACATTGACCATGTCAACGTGATTTGGAATATATCATCCGTGATGATGTGTATTTTAAAGCAGTGACGCGGTCACTGCACTCCAAAGAAGTGAGTTAGTAAAAGAACGAATATCTCTTCCGGAAAGAAATCCATGGGCTTATCAATTAAGGGTAAATTACTCCTGTTTGCACTCTGCATTTCGCTCATGCCCATCGCCACAATCACAATCTTATATTACTTTAACACCCGTAACTTCATAAAACAGGATGAATTAGATGACATTGCAGCAATAGCCGAGTCCGAGAAGGATCATGTCATAGCTTTCCTCGAGTTTAAAAAGGCCCGCACTTCAGATTTCAGCACAGACGGGCTTATAAGAGAGAAACTTGAGACAATCACTTATGGGAGAAAATATAAGGCTATCGAAAATCTGAACAAACACCTCTCGACAAACAAAAAGCCTTTAGATACTTCTATTCTGGAAATAGTCGTCCTGGATACGGACGGCAGGGTGGTTGCGGCAACCAATGAGGCGTTGATCGGACTGAATATGTCAGGTCATGAGGCGTTTACTCAGGCTATCCATAAGGAAGTCGGAGAGTGCTTTACCGGCCAGCCCCGCTACTCCACTGAGTTCAATACTGATTGCATATATATATCCGCTCCCGTCATTACATCTAATGGAAACGGCGAAGTAGTTGGTGTTATCATAAATGTCTATGAACCGGAGATGCTGGATGATATTGCAGACATAGCGGAAAAAAAAGACGCGTATCGTAGACTTCAGCTTTGACGTGTTTATAAGAAATAATATCGAGATAATCAATCGTGGAAACATTCTTAATAAAAAAGAGGCTGTCATTGCCCTGAATGATCACCTCTTGAGGAACAAAAAGATTCTGGACCCTTCTATTACGGCAATAGATGTTGCGAACCAACACGGCAAGGTTGTGGCGTCCACCAATGAAATGCTGATCGGGAGGAATGTGCCTGAACAGGAGGCATTTGCAAAGAACAGAGAAAAAATCTATGACGAACCCTGTATCAGCACCCCACACTTCAATCCTCATCTTAACACGAGGGAGCTTGATATCTCTGCGCCCGTTGAATACAAGGGGCAGATTATAGGCATCATAGTCAATCATTACGACCTGTCTGCCCTGAGTGAGATCACAAGGGAGAATACCGGACAGGATGGGTCCAGAGAGACGGTGCTGGGGATGAAAAGCGGAGATAATATCGTATTCTTGACAACCCTGCGGTATGCGGACAGCGCTCCGCTCGGTGTGGCCATTCCAATGGACTCTCCCGAAGCTGAATCAATGCAATTGGCATTAACGGCTGAGGCGGGAACGGTTATAGCCCCTGATTACAGGGGTGTAGACGTCGTGGCTGCCTACCGGCACATCCCTATGGTAGATTGGGGGCTGGTAGTGAAGGTGGATAAAGATGAGGTCTTTGCACCCTTAAGGTTGCTGGGCATCATTGCCCTGATAGCGGGGTTCATCAGCGCCGTTGTGGTCGTCTGTGTGAGTGTTGTATTTGCCATTTCAATATCGAGGCCCATCAGGAAACTGACGCATGCAACTGAGAGACTTGCAGGCGGAGACCTGAAATGTGAGATTAAGATACCCCGCAGCGACGAGATAGGCATTCTTGCCGGTTCGTTTGATACGATGCGTATACGGCTTGCTAAATTATTGAAGAATATTGAAAAGGGCAGAAAAGATTGGGAGACAACGTTTGATTCCATAAAAGATTTAATTGCCCTCTATGATAA
>MAYW01000380.1 GCA_001723765.1 Candidatus Scalindua rubra | reverse complement strand
CCCTGTCATTCTGAATCCTTCGCTCTTTGTCATTCTGAGCGAAACGTAGAGAAGCGAAGAATCTTTATTTTGTGCACAGAGAATATATACTAATACTTAAAATGCAGTGCTCAGAGCTTGTCCTTGAGCGAAGCGAAGGAATAAACTCCGTGAAGCATCCATGTTTCCCGTTAATAGAGTTAAAACAAAAATAATTATAAGGAATCCAAGAGGACAGGAAATTTATTTTACTTATATTCCTGTTTTAATGGCTTCCTTATTGAACCCTTAATCCTCATGATCTGCGCTAATCTGTGTCCAGAAAAATCATTTCATTTAATCTCTTCCAATTATTGACAAAACAACTTTCACTATATACACTTACAACATACTTTTTGTAAATACAATCTTTTGCTATGCTGTGACAAGCTTTGTTGTCAAGTAATTTGAGAGAAAATAATAAAATGTTATATTGCAAGGTCTAACCTCTAGTCCATAGACCTCCAAAATATGGGAAAACAAATATCTAATACTGTTTTGATGACGGGTGCTGGGTACACAAAAAATTTTGGTGGATTGCTCGCAGATCAAATGTGGGCTAAAATATTTAATCATGAGGAGGTACAAGACAAGCCTGCTCTCAAAGATTTGCTGTTTGATACTTTCGATTATGAGTCAGTATATCATGAGGTATGTAATGATGACGACACAAATAGCGAAAAGAAAATCTATACAGTTGATGAAAAGAACGCCATCCGTACTGCAATTCTAGAAGCGTATAAGAAGCTTGATGTTATTGCTCAAAAATACATTCCTGTAAGAGATGACTCAAAACATCATGTCTTAATTGGAGCAAAAAAGATTATAGATTGTTTGACTAGGGACATGAGTCAAATAAATTTCTTTTTTACCTTGAATCAAGACCTATTCGTTGAAAGGTTGATTTCATGTAAATATAAGAACATAACTAGTCCAGGTTTTGAAGGAAGAATATTCATCCCAAACTCATCAGAATCACAACTTCCTTTAAAAGATAATGACTTTGTTAAAGTCCCTACCGGAGATAAACTTGATAATATTAAGGATGCAACCACTCTATCCAAGAATGAGTGTCATTACATAAAACTTCACGGCTCTTTTGGCTGGAAGAGTTCAGACCCTGATAGGCCAGACATGCTGGTAATCGGTAGAAACAAAGAGAGGCAGATAGCTAATGAACTACTTCTTACCAGGTATTTTGATTTATTTGACCAAGTTCTATTTAAGGGTGGAATAAAATTATTGATTATTGGTTATGGTTTTCGTGATGATCATATTAACGAAGTGATAGCAAAGGCAGTTGAGAAACATGATATGAAAATATATATAATTTCAAAAACTAAACCAAGAAAATTTACAAATGAATTAAGTGCGGAGGACCATGTTTACGGGAAACAAATATTAAAAGGCCTCTAAGGTTATTTTGAAGCGAGCTTTAAAGATATTTTTCCATCTGATGGATCCGACGCACTTACATGGAAGGAACTACAAGAACCCTTTTTTAATGATTAATCAAAAATAAGCGCTGTTAAATCCAAATGAAAGATACTTGGGCATCGAAAATCAGTGCATGGTCTACTGTCGCTGTCGCTGCAGCAACAATAGCTCTTGTTTTTGTAACTTTGCTATATGTTAGGCATACAGGTAAACAAGTTGATATGCAACGACAATAATTTGTACTTGTAAATCGAGCAAAGATTTTGTCCGCTAGATGTATATTAAAGGGTGATATTAAAGGTGGAAAAATAAAAGTTGTAAATACAGGTAATTGACACAAATAGGGACAGCGACTGTTTTATTGTTGACAAACTAAGATAAAATGGTTACGTTCTTTATCCATGACACGAATTGCCAGATCTGTAGCCCCAGGCTTTTCTCATCATCAGAGGTCCTAGCAAACCGCCATAGTAAAAATGAAAGTTGTATAACCCCTTGATAAATAAGATGATTTTAGCACCGATATTTCAAAAAATCCCTTACTGGTTTTTAAGAGTTAAAGTTTTTAATTTTTTGATATGATGTATCCCAACCTGCCGAGCCAGAACCAAAAAAGGATGAATGTCTTATAGGTTCTGGCTCAGCCAGGTTGTTAAATGAAAACCTACGGTTTTCAAACTTTCCCTTAAAAATAGCTAAATTATAAAGCTGT
>MAYW01000379.1 GCA_001723765.1 Candidatus Scalindua rubra | reverse complement strand
CAGTCATCTACTTTTTTCCGTTGAAAGTCCAGCATTGGGTCATGGGACCAAACGCCGCAACGCTAATTAGTTTTAAATAGTAAAATAAAATAGTAGTGACAGTACAGGGACAGCGCCTATTTATTGTTCTTGCGTGGCCTTCCCCATGGTAATGCCCTTAGTCTTCTTCCAAATAACCTCTCAAGCTTTTTCATAAATCTATCATTACCGCATGGTCTTCCCGTCATCGAACACTTCCTTATGTTTCTTATGATTCCTTCATCTTCTTTTTCTCTTAAATATCCCAACCAATCTTCTATCTCTTTTTCCAAATAACAATCTTGAGATAAAATTGAATCTCTCTTCTTATTTACATGACTATTTGCACTCGACCACCTATACTTTTGTGGCTTTCTTACTATACCAGCTCGGACTGGATTATTTTCTACATATCGAACTGCTGCATATAAGTGCCTTTCATCCAGTATAGTTGAGTAAAACCGTCCCTGCCATAAATGACCGCTTGCATTTTTTCTTCGATTAATATATTGAGCGTATCTCATATGAAGCATATTAAATGTGCGGGGGAGAGAATCTTCCTTTCTTGGCACACAGACAAAGTGAACATGATTAGCCATAAGGCAGTAAGCCCATATATCCAAAGAGTATTTCTTGCTGTAATCTTTAAGCCATTCAAGGTATTGAACATAGTCGTCATCTTCTTCAAATACCGGCTGCCTGTAATTGCCTCTTTGGGTGACATGATGTGGATATCCTTTTGCTACAACTCTTGCTATTCGTGGCATGCTAGAAATTTACAATACAAGAGGCTTTATGTCAAACATAAAATAGGCGCTGTCCCTATTTATAGGGAGGATTCCAGAGTCATTTTTGGATTAAACATTTATAAGCATTCATAAGCTGTTGCGTAATCTTTCCCGGTATGGTTTTTCCTATTTTATAATCTTCAACCCTTGAGACAGGCATTATTTCCATTAAAGAATTAGTAATAAACACTTCTTCCGCGTTTATCAACGTATCTACAGTAAAACGTCCTTCTTCAACATAAATGCCATTCTCTTTACAGATATCAAGTACAGCTCTTCTTGTTATCCCGGGCAAAATATTCGTATCAAGTGCAGGTGTACTGACACATCCGTTATTTACCATAAAGATATTACTGACCACACACTCAGCCACAAATCCATCGGTATTAAGTATAATCGCCTCATGAGCAGACTTTTTCCTTGCCTCTTCTTTCAACAGGATACTTGTCAACAGGTTCGTTGTCTTATGACAGTAAATGGGGCTCGATGTACTCCTCCTGCAACTGGAGATTACGAGATACATTCCTTCCTCATAGAGTTTTTTCTCATAGGGAGTAAATTGTTTGACCTGAATCAGGATAGTTGGAGTGAGGTTATTATCCATTTGAAGCCTGCTGTCTCCTGCACCCCTTGAAAGCGTTATCCTGATATAAGCATCCTGAATACGATTCTTCTCAATCAGTTCATCTATTTTCTCACTGATATCTGCATTTGCATATTCAAATGAAATCCTGAGCTGTTTCGCTGAATGACGCATCCGTTCCAGATGCTCATCAAGCTTAAAAGGCTTCCCATTATACGAACGGAGTGTTTCATAAATACCATCACCGTAAAGAAATCCTCTGTCACCGGAAGAAATATTTCCCTCTGTATCCGGAATTATCTTACCATTTAAAAATATGAATTCAGTCATAATATTGAATATGTAGGGAGTGTTTCCCCGCCTGAATGACGAAGTCGGGCAGGTTACGCGCCGAATTATTAATTATTGTCGGGTTTGGAAACCCGACCTACATGGATACTTTGACGCCTTAAAAAAGTAAAAGAAACTTGTCATTCCCGTGCAAACGGGAATCCAGAGAATTCAAGAGTATATAGATTCCCACTTCCGTGGGAATGACAAACGCGAGGGATCTAAATTAATAATTACATAAATCTTACTCCAGCGTATTTATCAGTGCTTTCGCCTTGTGCAATGTTTCCTCGTACTCTTCCTCAGGGTCGGAATCAGCCACAACCCCTCCACCAACCTGGAAGTAGATATGATCATCTTTAACCAAGAAAGTTCTAATAGCAATGTTAAAATCAATATTTCCATTAAAGCTCATATACCCCATTGCTCCTGTATATACACTACGCTTGGTGGGTTCTAAT
>MAYW01000378.1 GCA_001723765.1 Candidatus Scalindua rubra | reverse complement strand
CCTTCCGGCAGAAGTCCAGGATTTTGTTTCACGTGGAACAATCTCAATGGGCCATGCACGCTCCCTTTTATCACTAAAAGACCCAAAAAAACAGATAAATCTTAGCGAGAGGATAGTAAACGAAGATCTCTCTGTTCGCGAAGTAGAACAAATCGTTTCTGGTGATAAATCCAATGTCGATCCAGTAAAATCACCTATGGGCATCAAACTGACCCCTAAATTAATCAAATCGCCACAAATTCTGGACATGGAAGATGGGCTAAGAAGGGCTGTCGGAACAAAGGTCTCGATTATGGAGAGAAATGGAAAGGGGAAAATTACTATTGAGTTTTCTAATAACGCTCAATTCGAAGGTATTGTTGCGAAGCTAAATTCCCTGACCAATCTACATGTCAGATAAGCCATAGAAAATGATTCTACCCTAACTCTGAAACATTCTGTATCTAGAAGCAAGCAAATTGCGGTACCCTTAAATGATGTGTGACTGGTAATATGCCGGGTATTTTTTAATTGTCCGCATCTTCTATCAGCCTTAGATAGCCCTCAGCGCAACTTTTTGCCAGGCTCCTTACCCTCCCAATATATCTCGTACGCTGTGCAACGCCTATTGACTTTCTGGCATCCAATATATTAAATGTGTGTGAACATTTTAATACATAATCATATGCGGGAATAACGATCCCCTCTTCTAATAGTTTCTTGCACTCTTTTTCATACATGTCAAATTGCTCGAGAAGCATGGGAATATCCGCAATCTCAAAATTATATCTCGAAAATTGCACTTCATCCAACTTGTGCACATCTCCATAAGTACATCCATCCACCCACTCCAAATCGAATACGGATTCTTTCTCCTGGATAAACATAGCAATTCTTTCGAGGCCGTAGGTAAGCTCAAGCGAAATAATATCCAGCTCAATCCCTCCAATCTGTTGGAAATACGTAAACTGAGTTATTTCCATACCGTCAAGCCATACTTCCCATCCCAACCCGGTAGCACCTAGAGTTGGTGACTCCCAATCGTCTTCTACAAAACGTACATCATGTTTAACCAAATCAATCCCGATGGACCTCAAGCTATTTAAATATAAAGACTTAGAATCTTCTGGAGATGGTTTTATGATTACCTGGAATTGGTAATAATGCTGTAATCTGTTAGGGTTTTTACCATAACGTCCATCCGTTGGCCTCCTCGAAGGTTCAACATAAGCACATTTCCATGCCTTTCCTCCAAGAACCTTTAGAAAAGTTGCCGGATTGAAGGTGCCGGCGCCAATTTCAATATCATACGGCTGCATTATCACGCATCCTTCATCTGCCCAATATTTTTGGAGATTAAGTATTATTTCCTGAAATGTCATCTCCTGCCTTATAATAATTTAGCTAGATATTCGGCATTGCTAATTAAGTATAGCCAGTGTATTGTTTCTGTAATGCATAAGTAAAAGCATAGACAGTTCGAGCATATATGGCATTTTTGAATAACATTTAGTTTTTCTTCTTAGCCTTGCAAGAAAATGCCTAAACAAGCTATTGTATCCTTCAACTGTAAAAGTTTGAGATTTTGATTGGATATGCTGTGATTCCGGCACAAAATCCTCATAAGGCTTCCAGTAGTCAGTTGCTATTTTTCCGTAAGATTGTTCTTTGATATTAAGCCAGAGTCGCTTACCTGTGGTAGCGCTTCGGTCGCCAATAACGAAGTTGATGAATCGCTTTTCATATCTATTAACAGCAATCCATATCCATTTATAGTTTTTTTTGTTCCAATATAAGTATGCATTTCGTCTATCTCTGTAACGCTTACAGGTTCATTACTTCGTAAGCCTTTGACTTGTTCGCCAAATTGTCTAATCCAATTTAGTACGCTTACATTACTTACTTTCAGTACTCTGCCTATAGACCTGAAGCCTAAACCTTCCAAATACAATTGCAGTGCAAATTTTTTTAAGTATAAGGGCTTTTCTGTTGATTTCTGGATTACTGTATACCTGAAGTTGCATGTTTTACACTTGTAACGTTGTTTATTTTTTACTATTCCGTCTTTAGTAAAATTTTCTGATTTACACTTTGGGCATTGCACAATTATGACCTCCTGATATAATTTAGAATAAAATTAATTATACCAAAGCTATACTTAATTAGCAATGCCAGAAAATCTTTACATTGAGAAGTCAAATTTT
>MAYW01000377.1 GCA_001723765.1 Candidatus Scalindua rubra | reverse complement strand
TTAAAACAGCGTATAAATAAACGGCGCAATAGCAGAACCTTCTGTCAAGATGATTAACGCTCCTAACAGAAATAACATCAAGATAATCGGTGTCAGCCACCACTTTTTCCGGACTCTTAAAAATTCCAAGAATTCTCTTATGATGGAAAGTTTACCCATATTATCTCCTTTTGGTCGAATAATATATTAGTAATAACGGTAACGTTGTTCGGTGACGATGCCCGTATCGGTAACGGTTTTCGTATTTCGTCCATCGGCATTGTTACCGCTTTCTGAAATTTTGATAATCATTTCAAAGATTAAAAAATTGTTCGATCTGTGAAAAATTATATACGATTGACGAATGCCTAATGACGATTTACGATACGGGGCCTGTGAAATTCATAAGATTAGTCACTTATCGAACCTGATTCAGTAGCTCTTTCCAACCCTTATGGCATAACCCATCATTATATTTATTATATTTCATAGGGCGGGATTCGTTAATGTTAAACGAATAACTTTTCTAGGGACGTTGTTCCCCGCCTGAACGACTGCATTGTCTGTCGGGCAGAGGTGACTATGCCCCTCCCTTGGAATAGCTATGCTCCCTTTAGAAATAACTCTGTTTCATCCCGATTTACGTGGAATCCCAATGTTTCGTGTTTACCTTGGCACGAGCAGCATCTTGTTAGATTTTGACAATACTGTTTCCCCAAAAGTATCAATCTAAATACCAAAAAGATTCAACATCTTTACCTATCAAACCACTTAGGCTTCCATTCTCACGAGAAAAATAATAATTAAGAAACATTCTTGTTTCCATCTTCATATTAGGAGGCTTTTTTTCCTTATGAGGGTTTATTATGCGATGCAAGAGATCAATAATTCGCAGTATCATATTATCTGTAATTTCTGTACGATTTGGGACATCAATAAGATGATCAAGATAAACGCGTCTTGCCCTTAATCTTAGGAGTTGATTTCGCCAAAGCTGAAGAGTAAGACTCTTAGGAGTTGTTGCTGCATGATAATGAGTTTTCATTTCGCTGAGATTAAAATTTTTATATGAAATACCAAGGAATTGAAAAACCCCTTCCAATACATTTCGCATGTTTTGAACAAACTCCTCAAACAAAATGAAATGAAAATTCTCCTGTGGTATAATCTTCATAAAGTGTTCGATCTGTTTTTTTATATAAGCTTCGCTGTATGAGGTTTTCTGGCATTACCTGAAGAGAGTTTTCAAAATTCCATATCGCACGCCCTGTGCGAACCAGGTGCCAATAGTGTGAATAGGTTCTTGAAGCGGGATCACGAAGCATAATTATGATTTTAGCTTTAGGATTTAATCGAGCTATTCTTTCAGCAGCTCTTTCCGAAGCTATGTAAGTAGTTGAACGCTCACCCAACAACACATCTTCTTCAGCATCCTTAAAGAACGATTCATACCAATCTAAATACTCATTCATCTTCTCTTCAAAGCGAGGATAATACCATTCCGCTCCACTATAAAAGAAAAAATCAGGGTGTTGAATATGGTTGTCAATGTCATAAAAGCCAATTTCTGCATTTGGTATGAATATTTTTGGATGATTAGCCAGTATCATATGAAGAGATGATGTTCCACACTTCATAGAACCTGCGATGATAAAATGTGGTAAGCGTCTGTTTGACAGATAACTTTTCTTTTTCATTAACTTATCTCCCATATTCATATTTCCTAAGCAAAACGCAAATGCGTGTGATTAAAATATTTCAGACACATAACGGCAACTTATATTTCCCGAACATCATTTCTTAATAAATTGAGAACGATAATAACCAGCGAAGAAAAAAGGTGGATTTCTCTTAACAATCAAACCTCAGCAGAAACATTGTTTTCTTCGGCTTCATCAATCAGCATAACAGGTATATCATCCTTGATCGGATATTTCAACCGGCATGATTCACAAATCAGCTTACTATTTGCTTCATCATAGTACAAATCCCCTTTACACTTCGGACAGCAAAGTATTTCCAGTAATTTTTTATCCAGCATATTGTCTCCTTATTATCAAGTAGAGTATTGTACTTTTAAAACAGCGTATAAATAAACGGCGCAATAGCAGAACCTTCTGTCAAGATGATTAACGCTCCTAACAGAAATAACATCAAGATAATCGGTGTCAGCCACCACTTTTTCCGGACTCTTAAAAATTCCAAGAATTCTCT
>MAYW01000376.1 GCA_001723765.1 Candidatus Scalindua rubra | reverse complement strand
CCGAAGCTCAAAGATCTGCTCTTATCAGGATGTATCTCAAGCCCATATCTCTCAAATCTGGCCTTAAGTGCTCTTTCAATTCTTTGGGCATCTTCCGCATACTGAACTACGCAGACAAGGAGAGTCGCCCGCAGGAACTTCCCCTACAGGCGCTCGCAGAACTGTACGTGAACGTCTCCGCTCATACAGCTCCCATTATCCAACCGGTGACCCAAGACCTAGCCTCCAGTGAACAAACAACCTTGGCTCTCTTCCTCTAATGCGGCCAAGCCAATATTTTGCTCTTCTTCTATGGCCTCTCAGTCTTTTGTATTTCCTTGTTGCCCAACGAATCAGATTTCTTTCAATGTTCCTCAGAACAGAATACATTGCCGATTTATAATAACGGCCATAGTAATTCACCCATCCTTGAACTTGTGATCTGAACATCTTCGCCAGGTCTGTGAGGTTCTTATCGCTCCGAAGGTGTATCTTCCAACTCCTGATTTCTTTGCGGATTCTGTTTGCTGCATCCTTACTGATTGCAGGAGTAAAGTTGACAAAAGTTTTACCGTATTTATTCTTCGATAATCTGGGACGAAACGTATATCCCAGAAAGTCAAAACTTTCATGATCGTGTGACTCTTTTCGATCAACATCTTTACAGTAAACGATCTTTGTCTTCTTTGGATGCAATTCTAATCCACACTCTTGTAAGCGTTTCTCGATAGCTTCCAAAACCTCCTCCGCCTGCTTCTGTGAGCTGCAGTGTACCAGACTATCATCAGCAAAACGCTCGAACTTCACATAAGGAAAGTGTCTTCCGATCCACATATCATATGCATGATGCATGAATATATTGGCTAACAACGGACTGGCTACTCCCCCCTGGGGTGTACCTTTATCCCTTTTGATCAGTTGTCCATCTTTCTGTTGAAGCGGCGCTTTCAACCACCTTTCAACATAAAGATGTATCCATTTCTCATCGGTATGAAATCGGACTGCCTTCATCATAAGTTCATGATCCAGATTGTCAAAGAACCCCTTGATATCCAAATCTATCACCCAATCCTGACGCCAACATCGCTTCCTTGCTACCCCTACCGCATCCAATGCTGATTTCCCCGGACGATATCCATAGGAATCATCATGGAACTTCGGTTCTACTATCGGCTCTAAATGCAGCTTTATAACTGCCTGTGCCACACGATCCGATACAGTTGGAATTCCCAATAAGCGTATTCGGCCATCATTCTTTGGAATTTCCACTGCCATTACCGGAGGTGGAAAATACGTTCCTGATGACATCCTATTCCATATCTTGTAGAGATTGCCCTTTAGGTTTGCTTCAAAGTCTCGTATTGATTCTTCATCTATTCCACTGGAACCCTTATTAGCTTTAACACTTTCCCAAGCGACCATAACGCTTTCCTTGGAAATACTAAATGGTTTTGCTTTACTCAATCAGCTCCTCCCAATTTCTGGTTGACTCTTTTGTAAAACTGGATAACCCAATCCCTTCGCTCCCTTGGCTTTCACCAACTTCAACACTACTACGGGTTGATCCGCCCCTGAACCCTGCATTGGTACTCACATCCTTATGGTTCTGCCACTTGGATGGCTCCCTTAGCATCAAAGCTCAGGTTCCCACGTTCCATATAAAAGCCTGTATCAAGTTCATGCCACCTCTATGCCGGAGACCATTTGGCCAGTAAACAGGTTTCCGCCAAACTTATCCCGGATTAACGACTACCCCCCGGTTTTGATCTCGTCTATACGCTTTCGACACTTCAGCAGTGGTTCAATCGCTTCATCTCCTTGATCCGTACCTGATGCCTTGTAAGACACCTTTTCTCTAACGCTCACTACCATGACTTTTGATCACAGCAGCTTAGAGTGGTTTGAAGCCTCCTCCTGTAAGGCGGCCTCGGAAGGCCTACTTCCATCTCTTATATAGTTACACACAAGTTTGAGTTACTTGATTATGGCTTCATGCAACCCTCCTTTTGCGCTCGTGGCGCACAGTCATCAGCGTACCGAACAAAATTGACTCTTCGCCGTCTGGGCACAGCATCTTTGATGGTTTGTTCCAGACCGTCCAGAGTCATATTAGCTATGGTAGGGCTGACAATTCCGCCTTGAGGAGTTCCTTTGATGGTAGGATATTTGATGTTGCTTTCAATATATCCGGCCTCTAACCATTTCCGAAGAATGATTTTATCCATCGGAATA
>MAYW01000375.1 GCA_001723765.1 Candidatus Scalindua rubra | reverse complement strand
TGAGGCCAGGGAGTCCGCTGGGGAACAAGTCCGCTGGGCGAGACGGCGATAATGAGGTCGGAACTCAAGTCTCCAATTGGGGGAGCAAATTGGGAAACTAGTCTTTCTACTTCTTCCCAAGAGGCAATTTCTTGTCGGTTTTCTTGCATGTGATGCACTCCTAGTAATATAGGATAGTGACGAAAATCACCATGACTTACCAACTTGGATTAATTAGAGTAGTTGTATCTAATAACTCTCTATATTACCTTAGGAGGTAAATCATGGCTAAGAACAGTGTAACACAAATATCAGCTACCAAACGCTCCAGTCATACTCGTCGGAGATGGCAACGAGAATTTCTCCAACGAATGCACCAAAAGCCATTGCCCAGCTGGCGTTGCATTGGTGTAGATATAGGCAAGTACGAGCATGTAGCACTTGGTCTTGATGGACATGGGACCTTGTTAGGCGATCCTATACGCTTTGGGGTGCAACGCCGTCATTACCAAGAAGTATTTGGAATCATTGACGATTGGTGCGCCAACGTGGATACTCTTCCAGTGATAGGTATGGAGCCCACAGGGCATTACTATGAGCAATTTGCCTACGAAGTCGCTAACCGCTATGGTCAGGAACAAGTATTTCTAATCCAAAGCTACGATGTTTCTCAACGTCGAAAGACTTGGAACAAAGGAACCTTCAAAAACGATGCAGTGGACGCAAGTATCATTGCCGAGATCCTTCAAGAAGGACACGGGCGGCCTTATCGCCCACCGAAAGGAATATACCAAACTCTTTATCACTTAGAGCGTTATAGATGGGCCAGAGAACAGGCTGCTACACGCCTAAAGAACCAGATCATAGGGCATGTAGACCGCCTTTATCCTGGTCTTGTAATCCGTAATCGAGAGCTAGCGAGCCGTTACAAGCCAATGTTTCGTGGTTATTGGAAACAAAAAACACTTCGACGTTTGATAAAATTGTTTCCTGATCCTTACCAATTGCAAAAACATACCTTCATGAGCCTGTATGAAGCCTTTCGAGAGGCTGATTTATGGATGACCAGGCCGTATGCAAAGAAAATACTAGGAGCCGCGCGGAGCTTATGTCTTCCTGACCCAGGAGTAGTAGAAGTACGCAAGGAAATGCTTCTCCACGATTTGGAAAGTCTTTCTTTTGCAGAGAGCCAGGTCACAATGGCAGAAGCTGAGATGGCTAGCTATCTTGATCAAACTTGGGGCAAATGGCTTCGACCCACTGGTGTAAGAGAACCTCTTTTAGCTAGCCTGGTGGCAACGATAGGTGACATGAACAATTATCATTCTTCTCGTCAGATATTTGGTCGTAGTGGCCTACACTCTGGGTGCAGTGACTCTGGTGTAAAACAACGGCGTGGTCAAGGAAAGCGTATAGTTACCCCTGGAGATCGACACTTGCGTAGGCAATTACTGCGCTTTAGTTACAGTATGACACCACGTTACCCAGTCTTGTTGCAGTACCGAGCGAAGTTATATGCTCGGGGACTAAGTAATATTCAAGCGCACGTCGCGATTAGTCGTAGGCTAACAGGTGTTGTTTACAGCGTAGCTACCAAACCGGAGCCATTTGATCCTGGACGATTTCAGTAGTCCTGTCTGGGTTTTTACATTCGCTCAAGTAAATTACCCGGAATGCTACTGAACTTCCAGAGTCTGGCAGCCTGAGTTGAGGGAATATCTCGTGCACTCCTGAGAGGCCTGACCTCGTGAAACAGCTAGAGACCCTCAATTCAGGTGATATGCAAATTTGGATACACAAGCAGAACTTCGAGTTCGATTACTAGGCAAAATCAATCATATCCGTGAAGAGTTCCATTAGCGTGTTAGATTGCCTGGTTTTTAGAAGCATTTTGGATCATAATTTGTTTGGGCGCTCATAGTCCTATCATCATGAGTGCCAAAAAAATATTGTTTGAGCATTTGATTGATGCACGCCTTATGATCTGTTTCTGCTTGTACCCTTGACACTCTAATAACAAGCTGTTTTTTGGAGTGCATTGCACCTGGGAACCCCCAAAGGATTTCCGCTGAGTCGTACTCGCCCTATATCTTAATTTTGAGATGATGATACAACTGGAGAGTGAAATGGCAAGTGCTGATTACGATATTCCAATGATTTATAAAATTTACCGGCGTTTTCTAAGGGCTTTCTTTCGGATTTTATTTCGTTTATTAGGCCCTGTAAAGATCGTGGG
>MAYW01000374.1 GCA_001723765.1 Candidatus Scalindua rubra | reverse complement strand
GCGGCAGGAACGTATCTTTTTCATCTGGGCTATCGGATAAAGCAATAGATGGCAATTCCAATAAATATATACTGATACAGTTCATAGTAAGTAGAGTACTATTTCGAAAAACGTTTAGCTGAAGTCCAAGGAATG
Source organism: Candidatus Scalindua rubra (assembly GCA_001723765.1). GTDB lineage: Bacteria > Planctomycetota > Brocadiia > Brocadiales > Scalinduaceae > Scalindua_B > Scalindua_B rubra. Next base: position 2,096 of record MAYW01000374.1, on the reverse strand, counting down.
CTAAAAGTCTTGATTTCTTTACTGCATTTGTGTACCATAAAAGCAGAATAGTAGCTTGGTTTCGTGCTGATGTGAAAGGTTAGACAAATGATAATTTTACGAATGTTTTTACTCCTGATGATACAAAACCTTGTATTTACACAACCTCAGTTTCAAAGCCACAAAATTGTTAAAATGGAAGCCTTTGATTTCGACTATACAGATGATTATAGAATATTTATCTATGTAGACAGCAGCTTCAGTGATACGGCGTATTACTTTTACGAGAAGCTAAATTGGTATGAATATGATGCACAAAACAGTGAGTGGAAGGTTTTTCATGTCGGAATAGCTTGGGAACATATCTACGAGATACAATATGTGAATTTTATCAGTGATATAGACATCTCAAGGCAAAATAGTGAAGACATGCTTATTACTCACGACTATATGTGGGGTCCTGAAGGTACAGGAAGGGATTTGTGGAGAAACGATTTCTATTTAAGAGAAGCAGGTCTTGGGGCTTTTGGATTATCAGAAAATATTGTAAAGTTTGATCCCACCAATGATTCAACTATTTATATTTCGGCATTTGAGTATAATTTGCCTGATTACGGTTTCATGCGATCTCTTGATAATGGTGAAACTTGGGACAGAATATGGGACACGCTTTCTTTTACATCATGGGTCCCAGAAGGGAATGGCAATCTAAAAGTTTCACCATTTGATAATACAAACATAATATTAAGTGGCTATATCAGCAAAGAAGAGCCTGTTTATGGGGAATATTCCTTTATCTCAACAACAGATTATGGGGAAACGTGGTATGAAAACCCTATAGATTTATTTATGGTTAATGATTTTGAGTTTATTTCGCAGGATTCAGTCATTTTTCACACTGATAATGGGAGATATATTTCTTCAGATGGTGGTACCAATCCTTCGTTTTATGATTCCCTTATTTCTGATGTTGCTCATTATGATCTTATCGATAATCAGTTTTACTTTAATGTTGACCAGTCTCTTTTAGTGAGTAATACCAAAGGTTTAACCTATTCTGTGCTAATAGATTCCCTGGACTCAAGGGTCAACGATATTTACGGAGTAAAGAATTCTGATACAGTGTACGTATGTACAGAAAAGAGCGTTTATATTTATCATTATAACACTTTAGACACCATATATCAACTCGTTGACTCCGTACTAAGTGTTGATAGCCAAGGGCATTATCCAGAGAACTTTGTATTAAATCAAAACTTTCCCAATCCTTTTAACCCCTATACAACTATTACTTATACTTTAACAAAATCAGGCCATGTAAGGCTGGATGTGTTTGATTTACTTGGGAATAAGGTGAAAACGCTAACAAATAAACGTCAAAATCCAAGTTCTTACAGTCTTAAATGGGATGGTACGAATGACAGCGGCATGAAAGTTTCCACGGGTTTATATTTCTACAGGTTAACAACAGAGGACCTAGTTGAGACAAAGAAAATGATTTTTTTACGGTAAATAAGAGTTGAAATTAAATTAGTTATTTAATAAAAAATGAAAGGAAAGTTGAAATGAAAACAACGATTAGTCTCTTTGTGTGCCTTATGACCATGGTGAATCTGCTATTATCACAAATTGAGCCACCATTTGAGTGTGGAACAGATGATTCGGACTTAAGGGATTTAACTGTTGATGATATCAGGGGTGGTACATATATCCCTTCAATAGGAGAGTTAAAGGTGCTGGTTGTGTTCACAAGATTAATCGATGATAACGACGATTGGTCTAACTGGCCTCTCGATGCTACCACTGTTGCTGAACTTTCGCCTGATTAACTGCACAACATTGTCAACCAACAGCCAACGGACCTACAAACTGGAAATATAACGAATATGTCCACCAGAATTAAATTATCTTCTTTTTTGATTTTGTTATGAGAACCTCCACGTTTCTGATCTTTATTGCATTACTCCCTATTCATTCACCCGTTTTCCCCCACAACTTGCCTGACCAATCTCCCTCATGGACTCACTACCTCCGCATCGGCGCTGCTCAAGAAGAATCGTCATCAGGAGCCATGGGGTTCTACCGCATTAAAAGAATCCACGGAAACACGTTTCACG
>MAYW01000373.1 GCA_001723765.1 Candidatus Scalindua rubra | reverse complement strand
AGTCTCGATAATCCTTTTTGTAGCTTTTTCATAAACTGAGGATCTTTTTCATTTTTGTTAATGTAAACTTTTCGGCGATCTGGAAGATGTTCGAATTTCCCGAATAAAAATAAGATGGATTGGATTAAGGTATTCATCTCTATGGGCGTATTATCCAGGATTTCCTTTACAAAAAAAACTAAGAGGTTAGCAAAGGTTAATCGAAAACTAGTCATGAGTTGGTCGAGCTCAACATCGACATGATAAACTTTACGTTTGCCTTGAATGCGCGCGAACTCTTTACTCTGTTTGCGTAACACGTTAAATTGTTTCTTAAAGGGTTCTTCAATCGTCGTTATTTTGCGTTGAATTCTTCCGATGTCACGCTGACAAGATTTAAGATTTTTTTGATTTCGTTGGGACTGCTCGCGCTGACCGTCTTTATTAATTTTGCTTCTTTCTTTTAGTCGACGTTCTTTCTCAAATAAAGCCTGAAGTTTTTTCTCCTCAACAGTGATTTGCGAGAGCGGAACAGCCAACTCTGTTTGCAGTTGTCGCAGGTCGATTTGAAGATTCTTGATTTTCTCTAACATTTTTTCATCGGGAACAAGTTTTTTACCATAGCCCACAACCTGATAAAAACATGTTGAGGCTTTCATCATGGCGTATTGTTTTTCGCAATAAGGCCAACGATCAAAATAAGCTTTCACAACTTCTGAAGCATCAAAAATGGTTTCAGGGATACTTGTCACTAAACAACATTCTTTGCCATTGTCCCATTTAACGTGTATGGCACGACTTTCGTAAATGTACTTGGGTTCTTTTGAGTCAATTAACTCTATACGACAATCTGTAAGGGACGCTCCCGGTCCGTGTTGATAACGTTGCGGTATTTGAAGATGTTTAAATTTGCGGCTTTGAATTTGGTTGGTATCAAGGATGGTAATGTAATAATACTCTGAGGCGGAAAAAGCTCTGAGTGTTTCAACGGCGTTGCCGGCCCCGTCAATGATCAGCACACGACTACAGCGGGATTTCTTTGTGCGAGGCGGCTGCTCTTCATTTAATAGTGCGTCCAATTCGTCCATCGTTCGTAAAGCATTTTTTCGCAGATCTGCATTGCCGGAAAATGTGCGAAGATACATAGGGCGGCCAGGGCCGTCATGGATAATGACTTGCTCTAAGCATCCCATGACGCGGCCTGGCATAGTTACTTTACCTTTGCGGCAGCGTTTGGATGACCATAAGGGTTTGACATTACCGTCGATATAATAACAGGCTACTTTGTGATCCTGAGGATCGTATCGTTTCCAAAATTGATGCCAAAATCTTGCATTGCAATCAATCAAGTCTTCTGAGACCTGAAGATACTTGAGTTCTCTGAGATATTTGTCAATGGTGGCATTTTTATAATTGTAACCGCAGCCATATTGCAAAGCATTCCCTAAAGGGGTATTTATGTTGCGCGTTGCTCCATTATTCGTTACCAAAGGCAACAATGTTACGGCTAGATTTTTGCGATTCAAAACATCGACAGTTATTTGAGAAAGAGATAACCGGGAAAAATCTTTGTTTTTGACTTTATCTGTAATGGAGGCAAACTTCGTATGACGAACCTTGGAAAGACGATTGTAACGCACAGAAAATGTCCCGTTTCGATTACGTGCCCAAATATGATCGCCATCTCTTTTGATTTTTTGTGGTTGTGCTTCCATGACTTTTTGTAAGCGCTTTTGAATCGTTGTGTTCCAGTGCTCAAGAATACCAACATGTTGTGCTAAGGCTGAGAAAATTTCAATACCAGCAAACTGAAGAATTTCTTGCTTTTTTGTTTTCGACTTAATGCGGGTTAATTTGAATTGTTGGCGGAATTGATCAATGCGGCAACGTGTTAATTCGATTTTCCATTGATTGTATAACTCTTGCTGCAATGATTGCGATGTTAGATGACGATTATAGGATAATGTGCCGTGGATTAATTCGATTTGTTCTGCAGTCATCTCCCGGGCATTTCCAGCATGGCGTTGGTCTTCCAAGCCGTCTACGCCTTGCTTGGCATAGTTCTTTTTTAATCGGAAATACTGAGCAATACCTATTGGCGCATGTTGACTTTTAAAATATTCTTTCACGGTTAATCCAGATTTTTCAACATCGTTAAAAAGTTTGAGAATTTTCTCTTGTCGTTCGGTTTTTGTAAAATTCAACGAGACCTCCTTTTTCTTAAGGTTTTACTCCTTGCAGTTTAAGGAGAACTCGTCGATAAG
>MAYW01000372.1 GCA_001723765.1 Candidatus Scalindua rubra | reverse complement strand
TTTGATAAGACGTTCCCGACACCATAGACAGCGGCTTGTTTTCCTACACCTGCAATGGGAGCTCGAATGGCCATATGTATGCTTTCTAAACTCTTATTCCTTATATTCGTCTGTTTTAAACCGGGAGGAGATATACCACTAATATTTAATGACTTCAGATATTCATAAGTAGATTCAAATTCATTAATAAGTTTCTGCTTGATCTCTTGAGACAGTTCCTCCTTCTTTGCCAATCCAGTTAACTTAAGTAATACCAATTTAGTCCATCGCAAAGCTCGTTTCTTGAGCATCGCTTCGTAAAGTGCGTAATTCCTGCGTTTGACAGGTTGGATTGTTGCTCTATATATCTTTCGGAACCATTTACTTCCAGTAGGATTTTCTGACCGATCTCGAGGAAGAGGTAAAGGAACAGGTTCCACTTTCAGAAACTCCGTAAGCTTCTGCCAGACAGCCTCTGGATCAGTCTTAGCCTGCTCAAAAGAAATCATGAATAATTGATTTGAATCATAAAGCCGTCTGTAGGCAGGAATCGTCTTCTCGTAGTGGCTGTCACTCAAAAGAAAACGTGTATCTCCCTCGAAGAATTTTTCTAATGTAATTTTTTCAGGAATACTTCCGATCTGCTTCTGAAAGTAAAATTGAGACAAAAAACGATCAATCGGGTCACGGACTATAACCAGCAGTTTAGCAGAGGGGTTATACTCTTTTATCTGATAGGCAATCTCAGGATTCCTATAATAAGTTGGTGTTGCTTCACCGTAGTAGAGGTATTTGTTATATAAATCGAAATGTAAGTGATATTTATCCATTGCATTAGGATAGTCTTCGCCAAAATAATACAACTCCTTCCGGTCTGACATATTAATCTGGGGGTGCTCCTTCAACAAATGATAAAGCCAACTCGTACCTGCCTTGTTTACTCCTATGATAAAGAGATTTACTTTAGGGTTTTTCTTTGTTACCGGTCTCAAGAGCTGCTTTCCATCTTCATTTCTTTCTGCCAAGACAATCCAAGCGATTCCAGATATCTGTAAGTCTCTTTGAACTCTTGGGCTAATCTTTCTTTCATTCCTGAAGGGAATGATTCCTTCTCAGCCTTACCAAACAAGCTGATGAGTACCTTCCGGGAAAACTTCATGAAAGAACTATCCAAAAGAGCTCTGTAAAGGTCTGGTTTCTTTTCTTTAATAGGCAGAACTGTCCATCTATAGATATTGCGAAATCCCTTTCCTCCGGTAACGTTTTTGGAATCCGTTCCTCCCTCAGGTAGAGAAACTTCATTTATACATAGAAACTGTTGAATTTCAGTCCAGAATTTATCCGGATTTGATAGAGCGATCTCCAGCCGGTTAACAAATAAATTTTCACCGAAATGTTCCTGAAATTTGGGGATTGTAACTTCATATTGACTATCCCTTACAAAGGAATGTCCTTTATCATTTAGAATCGCTTCAAGTGTGACTTTCTCCGAAATTTCTCCCAACTGTTTACTGAAGAAAAAGTGTGATAACAGACGATCCACAGGATCGCGAAGCATTACAATTATTTTTGCTTCGGGATTGTATTCCTGAATCTGAGCAGCTACATCAGGATGACAAAAATAAGACGTTGATGATTCTCCGTAATATCTTACACTTCTGTTGGTTTCAAAGTGTTGATGATACTTTTCCAAGTTCTTAGGATATTCTTTTCCAAAGTAATCTAATTCCTTTGTTTTCGACATAAAAATATCAGGATGATCATTCAGAAGTCCGTGCAGCCATGTAGTACCGGCTTTGTTAACACCAATGACAAAAAGATTAGCTCTCAGATCAGTTGATTTTCGGATAATCATCAGCCTGGTTTGGTTAGATAATTGATGGAATTTCCTGGAGTTATAAGATCAAATGCACAATTTCAAGCCATACTGTTAATAACACCATCAACTCCTTCGAGAGAATTCATTCTCCATCTTCAGAACTGGTATGACCCTTCAATGTATCTTTGTAGTGTGATTTCTTCCTTCCGAAATGGCCACCCCAGCTTCCCGGCCCATATTTCCCCCACAATCTCTTTATCTCGCGTGTAGTTTTACCATGAGGCATATAATAAGACTGCTGAGTTATGCTTTGATCTTCTTGTAATTTCTCCAGCAGTTCGACATGGTGTGAGTCAAGTATAAAGCTTGCCATAGGTACTTCCATTACTTTAGGATGATATACAGCGTGTCCCCAAAGTCCATCCTCTCCCATGCAGTCACCATGATCAC
>MAYW01000371.1 GCA_001723765.1 Candidatus Scalindua rubra | reverse complement strand
TCCTAGGGCCACTTATACTTGTTACCTTTTGCTTTATAGTCAGTTACTGGGAACGATCTCGGTATGGAACAGCTGTAACTCCGTTTGGTGTAATGGTTTGGCCATATACCGTTGTAGTCTTGATGATCAACTTTGGAGGACAGTTCTTTGGCTTTTTCCCTGTGAGTTTGAAGAGTATTATGTTTGTTGTTCTATGTTTATTTGCTTTCTTGAGTGGTGAGAAAATAGCCGAGATAATGTTTGGTGCACGGAAAGAAGAAATCAACAAAGTCTCTCAGCCAGATACTATCGGTAGTTTATTGGAATACTACAGACCGCTTTTTATCACCCTAGCTGTGATATCAATTGTGGCTGGACTTATCCACTTTCGGCAGGCCGTTAATGAGTACAGCTGGGCCGGAATTGCATCGACGGAATTCAGAAGTGATTACGGTACAGGATTCTTATCACACATACAGAACTTGAGTAGACCAGCATTCTTCTTCCTCTTTGCTGATTATCTAATGAATCGTAAGAAACAAGTTCTTCTCTTACTCCTGCTGATTTTTCTGATTGTGGTTGTACGCCAGGTCAAATATCATGCGATAGTACTTTTGCTCGGTGGGGTTTACCTTAGTTACTTATACGGTTTGATTAGGTTTACTTTCAAAAAGCTATTGTTCTACAGTCTAATAATCTACTTTGTATTTAATCTTGCGTATGTGATCGGTTTCAGCACGCTGGGTCTTAGTCATGCTTACTCTAGCAAGGTTCAGGGATTTCTTTTTAATCACTTCTTTACTTACCTGTTTGGTGGTCCCATTGCCTTTAGCCAGATTATGAACAGTGCAGCGTTTCCAGTTTACAGCTGGCAGGAGATACTTGCTGTTCCTCTTAATCTTGCGAAAAAAATTCAGGGTGATCCTTATTTAATAGATATTATCATAAGAAATTGGGTTAATGTTTCAAATATTACAAAGTATTCCCATAGTGCCAATGTTTATAGCTTCTACGGTATGGTATGGTTCTATCTCGGATACTTGGGAACTATAGCCTATACTGCTCTTGTTGGTATGATCTCCTATTTAGTGTTTTGGAGTGCTCGTAGGAAGAACGCAGGAATTGCAGCACAACTGTTGCTCGTGCTGATAATGAGCTTTCTCACTCTTTCGTTTTTTGGATTCTATTTCAATATGGTGAATTTCTGGGAAGTAACATTTTTCATCTTGGTGATTCCTCCAGTTTACGTCCTAATACGGAGGTTGGTACATTTTTCATTAACCAGATTACGAAGTGAGCTGATTTATGATGTTAATGATGGTTCCAGAGAGTTACAATCGTAGGATAAGAACATGAGCTGCTATATCAATTTTGCATTTGTTACTCATTTAGGAATGGTATTGTGAGAGTCTTGAGTATAGGCAGATGGCCGCCCCCTCATGGAGGGGTTTCGGTTCATATAGAAAGACTCCATAGGTACCTAAAGTTGAATCATGTCCATAGTGTTGTTGTCAATCAAAGCGTTAGAAACAACGCTGCGGATTATTCTGATAAAAACGTGATAAATCTAATGGGGACCAAGTTTCAGAAGTTTAAGCAACTGAGGGCTTTTTTAGCTCACTATGACGCTGATATAGTCCACTTTCATACGTCCCTGTTTCGTGATTTTATCCCAGGAGGTTTCTTCCTTGTCAGTAAGATCAAGAATGCACAAAAAGTAGTGACAATTCATTCTGGTGGTTTTGTCAGTTACTACCACAGTACGAACCCAATTTGGAAACTTTTAGCAAGAAGAATGTTGGGGAAATTTGATCACATTATCGCGTTGAACGAGAATCAAGCAAGTTTTTATAAGAAGGAAGTTGGTGTTGATACCAATTCGATTTCGTTAATTCCTTCTTTCCTGAGTCCAATTGATAATTTCCACGAAAAACTCGATGATAAACTTAATGAAGCCATTCAGGATTTAAAATTAAGGGCTGATTATGTTTTGCTAATCAGTGGAAGAGTTTTTGATTTTTACGGTTTCGACTTGCTAATTGAATCTGCTGATGAAATAATGAGGAAAGAAAGTAAGAAAATTGGTATCATTTTCGTATTCTATACGGCGCAGGATGATGAATATCGGCAACAACTGGAGAAGAAGATTACAGCCTATAAACATGTTCTTATTCTTGAAGACTTGACTCCGGAAACGTTCTTTCAAGTTATGAAACAGAGTGATGTTTATGTTAGGCCAACTACAGTGGATTCCTATGGAGTTACTGTTCCTGAAGCGCTTTCCAATTCCTA
>MAYW01000370.1 GCA_001723765.1 Candidatus Scalindua rubra | reverse complement strand
CAAAAAGTTGTTGGTTAATCACGCCCCCCTCAGTCTCCCTAACGGAGCATACCGCAAAAGGCAAATGCCAAAGCAGCGCACACACTCTCAACCTCCAATATCCAGTATCCAATATCCAGTATCCAGAGGGTAAGGGAGAGGGGATTAGGCCTCTCCCTCCCCGTAGTCGCAATGGGGTTAATTCCCCATATTTACCAGCGTGCGGCTTTCCCGCGACTGGGCGACCCCCGATGAATTGCCCAAATAAGGGAAGTTTGAAGTTTTCATGTAAGATTATACAAAGACACCAAGCCAAGATTGGCTAACTGTCGATTGAGGAGACGCCCATTGTCATTTCTGCTGATGCGCTTAAACTTCATGCAACGCAAGCGTTTACGTATCCAGCAGTCAAGATAGTAAAATTGTCGCAAGACGCGACTAAAAGGAGTAGCGAAGTAGTGGGAAAACCCGATAAGAGACCGATTTAGACGTTGAATGGCTTTCTGACTGAGATTGTGGGAGCGTGAGGTCAGTTTCCGCACGTTATCTTTGAATTTCTTCAGAGACTTTTGAGAAACCGTAACGCCAGAAAAAGAGAAATGGAAGCCAAGAAAAGAGAAACCTTGGCGGAAAGTAGCCACATAAGTTTTCTCCGAAGAGAGTGACAACCCCAAATCATCTTGGACGATATGGGAAACAAAAGCCAGAGCTTGTTCAGCAGAGGGTTTATCAGGGCAGAGAACGACGAAATCGTCGGCATAGCGAACGAACCGGAAACCGGCCTGCGCCAAACGTTGGTCGAGGACATCGAGAACGATGTTAGCCAGCAAGGGAGAAATTACCCCCCCTTGAGGTGTACCCTGAAGGGTAGGAAGAAAGAAATCGTCTTCCATAACCCCAGCCGTAAGGAATTCGCGTATAATGGAGAGGATGTTGCCATCGGCAACCCACTCAGCAACCAAATCGATGATGAGTTCATGCGGGATGTTGTCAAAGAAAGACTTGATGTCCGCATCAAGAACCCATCGGAAACCCAGCTGTCGGTAATGAAGAATCATTTCGATAGCTTGATGGGCATTTCTATTTGGGCGAAAGCCAAACGAAAAATCGGAAAAGAGCGGTTCAAAGATAGGTTCAAGAAGAGAACGAATCACTTCTTGAGCTATTCTGTCCCGCACAGTAGGAATACCCAAAGGACGCTGTTGTCCTTTGCCCTTTTGGATGTAAGCCCGACGTAGAGGAGTAGAGTGATAGAAACCTCGATGTTTGAGATCAAACATGAGGGCTTCTAGGTTCTGCTCAAGGTTAGCCTCGAACATGTCGAGGGAGACCTTATCAATACCAGCAGCCCCCTTGTTCCTTTTGACGGACAAGAAAGCCGCGTGCATACGAGCCATATCAATACGTCCAGTAAGGGAATGAACTTTGGGAGTCATCATACATGTTCCTTGAAAAACAACAAACTTGAGAGCGAGAATTCAGTAGCTAGACAAGGCATTCCTTATCAGATTAGCGTCTCTTCCAGACTTCAGGAGTGGCACAACAAGAGTGACGGACACGAGCCGGTGTCACCTAAAGAGGAAACATACCATAGCTGGTAAAGTAACGTCCATAGCTAACGAACTGTAAACTAGCTCAACTTCAAAAGGTGTAGTCCTTCGCTGGAGATACACCAGCTACTATGACTACGCTGACTACCCTAAGCGCATGAGAAGAGCAAAGAAATTCACATGCGGCCGATGCATTTGCAAGACATTTCGGCATAACCTTATAGTCAAGCATTCCGGTGGACAGCCCGCAGGCTAGTACCGTATCTAGTTCAATGGCACAGTTTAGAAGCCAGAACAGACACCGTGGGTTCTCAATTGGTTAGTACAAAACCCATGTATTGAGGCGAAACCACCAAACACGTCTCAAGGCAGAATAGAAGTAACCGTATATCATCTATTCCGACGGTCAAGAAGACCGCCAATGCTTCAGCAGATATTGGAACTTGGCACGCCGAGATGCCGCCGAAACGTGGTTCCTCCATCAACCCTGTGGCTTGCCCACTCCGTGCCCACTCTTTGCAGAGTGAACCTGGGTCATTTAGGCCAGCAGTTCTGCACCATTACGGAACGGCACAGGATGGATTTACACCAACTTGGTAATGTACATTCAATTCACGCAATATCCAATATCCAACATCCAACATCCAGTATCTAATATCCATCATCCAACATCCAAGATACTAACTCATCTTCTCAGCAGCTATCTTGACTGCCTCCATGATCTTTTCATAGCCCGTACAACCGG
>MAYW01000369.1 GCA_001723765.1 Candidatus Scalindua rubra | reverse complement strand
GTTATTAAGGCGAAAGCAATCATAGATCCCATGAGTACGGTTAAGGGTTTGTTTTGTCTTGCTTGTCATTATAATTGCGGCTATTTGCGTTTTATCACCAAGTTCTGCAAGGAAGATAGATGAAAAAGTTGCTATGAGAATTTTCCAATCCATGACAGTTCCTTTCATTAAATAGGATTAGGTATTTTCTATTGCAATAAAAAGGCATAAGCCTATCCAAGGATCCATACCATGTTAATCTGAAACCATCTGTTTGAGTTGTCAACTAAGTGCCTGTATAGGAAATTCAATACTGCCTTATGTCATTCCCATGAAAATGGGAATCTAGTTGTTCTTGTAATAATAATTCTAGATTCCCTCTCAACAAATTGCGGGAATGACATAGAAAGGTTAAGTTGTTTTGTCTCAATAGTTACTTAACTTGCTTTTAAACTCCGATCACGTATTGCATTAAGTGTGGCAATCACTTCATTTTTATATATTACCTTAAATATCCAAAGAGGAGCGTAAAAAATGGGCTTTATGTTGCAGTTATAAGTTAACAAGGTTTCTTCCTTGTTCCCTTCATTTTCTTCTAATAACCAATCACCTTCAAATATCTCCATATCTCCCCTTGTGGCTTTATAAGTCAGTATTTCAGGATATTTTTCTTCTTTTACTAATATTTCTTGTTTGATGATTCTTTTGAAGATAGGTACATTTACGGCTAATTTTTGTTGCACAATGTAATTACCATCTCCATCTAAAGAGTGTATACTCTCAACAAGGTTTGGAACAAATTCTGTTAGATGGTCATAGTCCGTAAGTACTTGCCAAACTTTTTCCTTATTACTTTTTATGAATATCTTGCCCCGTATTTTAATTGGCCAGTGATGTCCACTCGATATTATAATTAAAGTTTTGTCTTTCACAAAAGAATTTCTATTTTTGTTTAAAAATTATCATTATATGATTTTCATATCTTATTGAACATAATATTTTATACGAAAAGCATATATATTTTTATGTTGACTTAAAATTACATAACATCTAAATATGTTCTGTTGAAGTTAAAAACCGAATAACTAAAAACTAATTAAATGGTTACTGCTACCTCTTATCCAAGATACAAACTATTAATCCTGACCTGTCTAATTGAGGGTCTAGTCTTAATAATAGCATTATTTCTGGCAGGGATTTTTGATATTAAGTTACTTCCTTTAACGGAAGATCTTTTCCGTGACTTCCTGTTAGGTACTTTAGGGGCATCATTTCCTCTGGTTCTATTTGTCTTTTTGCTTTCAGAAAAGATGCAAAATGTTGCCTTTCTAAGTTCGCTCAAAAAGACAATTATAGATTTAAGAATTATATTTTCTGAATCTAAATTACTGGATTTATGTTTCATTTCAATATTTGCCGGTTTTGCAGAGGAGTTGTTATTCAGGGGAGTGATTCAGGCTAAATTAGGTATTGTTGGTGCGAGCATAATCTTTGGACTGCTACATTTTATAACCCCTGCCTATTGTGTTATCGCTACAATTATGGGATTTTATTTGGGATTTTTATTTCAATATTATGAGAGCCTTCTTATACCTATTCAAGTACATTTTCTATATGATTTAGGGGCATTGATATATCTAAGATATTATGTAAAAACGTGAACTAAAGTATTAAAGTTATGTCTAAATTACAAATAGCCTTTTCTTGACATTACTGACATAGACACAATACCAAGCTTGATTTTACTAAATTAATTTGACATAATTTAAAAGGTTTTATCTGTCTATAATAAATGTAAATTGTTAAATAAGGAGGTGGGCTTTGAAGTGCTATATTTGTGACAAGGAAGGAAAAGAGACTGAGACGGTAGCAATATGTATTGCTTGTGGGATTGCCGTTTGTAAGGAACATCTTGTTCGTGAGCAAATACCCGTAACTGAAACTTACAAATGGGGCTTGGGAGAAGAGACAGTTACTCTACCAATGTCACTTCCCCGCATTCTATGTACCTGGTGCTATCAGGCCCTTGTAACACAAAAACAGAAGTGATATAAATAGCGAACTGATTTAATAAATCCCCCTTAGTCCCCCCTTTTAAAATCCCCCTATCTCCCCCTTTAGAAAAGGGGGAAAGAGGGGATTTAGGGGGATTTGTCAACGTTTATTTCTTTTTATATACTGATCCTTTCCCAAGTTTAAATAGAATTCATATTATGGAAAAGAATGACCTTAATGAGAAACTGTCTGAACATCTCAGTGTGATCAATAAATGCTCGATTCCCTCCAAGCAAGGAACGCATCCTATTAGCAACC
>MAYW01000368.1 GCA_001723765.1 Candidatus Scalindua rubra | reverse complement strand
CAGCATCATCATACTTTGCCTTACAATAGTAAGTATTCCCCAAGCCATAAAGGGCATAAACATCATTAGGTTTTAATTCTATTGCCTTTTCAAATTCTTTTCCTGCCTGGTCATATTTACCCTGTTTATAAAACTCAATGCCTTTATTATAATGTTGGGTAAATTTATCAGCGCCATATGACGTAGTCTCAAAAGCGATCAGGAGAAAGTGTACAAATAATGCTTGTAGGAACAGAACTTTCTTCATTTTATATTTTACCTAAAAACGGTTTCCATGAATAAAAGGTTTAATTTGCCATTTCATCTTCATCATATATAGGGCAAAAGCATACGAAACAATAATGCAACTTTGTTAAAGTTTTATTAAGAACGCTCTAAACATTGTTAATCTAAATAGTCTGATTAGTTCCTTTTTGTTTTTTTAAAAAATATTACATTAAAAGCATATTGGCGTGTTCTGTTTCTTGGATAAGCTGTTTGCCACAATCTATACAATACTTACTTCTTTCACGTCTTTTTATTGCATGTTCTTCTTCGCTGCACCAGCTTTTAATTGGTATATTTTCATTCACCACCCCGCCACACGTCGGGCAGAAGCGCACCGGGGCGTTAACACGGCCATGATTGAAATTTGGACAGCTATTTTTCTGTATCATTGTTTTGAACCTCTCTATACAACAAACTGACTAAGTGGTGCTAAGAATTTCGTCAATCCTGGTACGTAACTCTTCCTGGGTGAAAGGAGTTATGATGGAGGCTATATCTTCCATACGTCCTCGGAGTTCGTAAAACTGATTTATCTTGTATCGGTCTACCACCAGCAGGATTGGAGTTGTTGCTTCATTTATGTCTTTGCGAAGCTGTTCGCAAATAGCAATTGTATTCTTTGTATCCTTCTGAGCATATACCAGCATCATGATTGGTGTCTTGGGTATGGGAGAATCAATACCCGTTCCTTCAACATTTAGAGGGGCTATCTCATATTTCCAATCCATAAGGCACGTCTCAATATGGATAGTTTCTTCACGGGTGGCACCCACAACAAGTATCATGGAATTAGTAGTAGTCATTTGCCCTACGCACCATGTTTTTGTGTATGCTTCTTAATATAATTTACTGCATCACCAACAGTTTGTATCTTTTCTGTGTCTTCGTCTGGTATATTCACGTCAAATTCGTCTTCTAATTCCATAACAAGCTCTACTATATCAAGTGAGTCTGTTCCCAAATCATTTACAAAAGATGTTTCAAGCGTAACCGGTTTCTCACCTTCCCCAAATTGGTTAAGAATTACCTCTTTTAATCTTTCTTCAATTGACGGCTCTTCTGTTGACATGTAACTCCTCATTAAAGTTTGTCTTAAGGTGAATAGTTTCCGCCCGTGTAGCAACATCAACCAGTATCATGGAATTAGTATTCATTTACCCTGCGCAACCATGTATGATTAATCTTTTAACAATTATCCAAAAAACTTCTGGACTTATAAAAGTATTACTACTTACTAAAATGTAATTGATCAAACTAATTCAATTACTTCAGGTTCTTTAAGCAAATATTCAGAAGCACCGCTTTGTGGCTTATAAACATCATGAAGCTATCTGTTCAACCATCTTCAACTCTTCAGATGGTAGTACTTTATCGCTATCCAATATTATTTTTATCATCCCCTTTACCTATTTTCTTCCAACACTCTCTAAGTATCCTTCTAGTTTCCTACTTCTTACTGGATGTTGTAGTTTCCTGACTACTTTTGCTTCTATTTGTCTTACCCTTTCACGGGTTAACATAAATTTTTTGCCGACTTCTTCAAGTGTACATGTATAACCATCTCCTATTCCATAGCGTAGTTTGATTATTTCCCGTTCACGAGATGTAAGTGTATCAAGAACACTTTTTATCTTTTCCTTAAGCATATTTTGTGCAACTTCTAAGGCTGGCGATTCTGACTTCTCATCATTTATAAAATCACCAAACGCGCAATCATCGCTTTCGCCCACATTCATATCAAGAGAAATTTGATGCCTGGAAATCTTCAGCACTCTCCTTGCTTCAGAAATAGATATGTTCAAATCCCTTGCAATTTCTGCAATGCTTGGTTCTCTGCCTTTTTCTTGTACTAACTTTTTTGAGACATTTCTTATTTTACTCATTGTTTCGATCATATGAGCGGGGATCCTAATTGTTCTGGCTTGATCAGTTATAGAGCGTATAATAGCTTGTCTTATCCACCATGTAGCATAAGTACTAAATTTGTAACCTCTTCGATATTCATACTTCTCTACAGCTTTCATCAAGCCCGTATTCCCTTCTTGTATTAAATCAAGAAAACTTA
>MAYW01000367.1 GCA_001723765.1 Candidatus Scalindua rubra | reverse complement strand
AAAAAAATTAACTTCACATTTTAGATATGTATGATACGGGTAGCCGCAACCTTTAGGTTGCGTTATTTCGCAGGCTGAAGCCTGCGGCTACCCTCTCTATAAGGACTTTAAAATGTGAAGTTATTTTTTAGCAAGCCCTTAGGCGGCTTGTATCTTGTTTCTTTTTTCAGGCCTTCCGACTGAGATCGGACCTGAAAGTTGCCCCCAAAGGGCGTCATATCCGAGGCATATCCGCCTGTGCGGCAAGTTCAAGATGACAGGGACGGCGTAGTCGGGCAGGCCGGAACGCTGTCGGGCTTGTAGCAGATTTTAGTGTGCTATTCTAGTCTAGACCCTAATTTAAAAAGAAAGATATTTTCGATAAGAGCACAAGCATAGAGTCACCTATTTACAAATGGTATTGACTTAGGTAGTCACAATAGTTATACTTTATTTATAATTTTATATAATACTTTAGAGGGAAAGAATATGAAAACAGCCATTTCAATACCAGATGATTTATTTAAAGACATTGATAAACTATCAAAGAAGCTGCATTGTTCTCGGAGCCAGGTATTAACTAATGCCGCAAGAGAATATATTGAAAAGCAGAAAAACAAGAACATTTTTAATGCCATTAACAAGGCATATTTAGAAAAGGAAACAGAACAGGAAGTTACTCTCAGACGAAAGGGCAAAAAACATTATGCTAAGTTGCTCAAGGCAGAAAGATGGTAATCAAACAAGGAGATATATTCTGGGTTAATTTAGGAATACCGTCAGGCTCTGCACCTGGTCTTAAACACCCACATGTTGTAATACAGAACAACATATTTAATCTCAGTAGGATAAATACAGTTGTAGTTTGTGCATTAACATCTAATCTCAAGCGTGCTAAGGCACCTGGGAATGTGTTGCTGTCAAAAGGAGAAGCAAATCTTAAAAAAAGACAGCGTGGTAAATATCTCTCAAATCATTACAGTTGACAAATCTGACCTTATTGAAAAAATAGGTTCGCTATCACCAGCTCGTATTAAACAGGTTATAGAAGGAGTTGGACTATTAATAGAACCAAGAGAACTTTGATAAAGAACTTATCCACCTACGAGGGGAATACATTTCATGTGAGATGCTGAACTAAGCAGCCCTCTGTACCTTCCCACGATTCAGCATGACATGTGACTACAATTGGCTCCGCCTAGATTTCCCCGAAGAATTCCTTCAATTCCGTATTTAATGCCGTTGCGATCTTTTTCAATGTTGAGATAGACGCGGCGCTTTCGGCGCGTTCTATCTGTAAAATGAGACTTACGGATAGATTTGTCCTTTCAGCAAGTTGTTTCAACG
This sequence comes from Candidatus Scalindua rubra, assembly GCA_001723765.1. Taxonomy (GTDB): domain Bacteria; phylum Planctomycetota; class Brocadiia; order Brocadiales; family Scalinduaceae; genus Scalindua_B; species Scalindua_B rubra. The sequence continues at coordinate 1,008 of MAYW01000367.1, read as the reverse complement.
TAAGTTTCTTCTCGCTTCTTAAATCTCTAAGTTTCTTTCCTATTTCTATATTTAATCCCTTTTCTGGTTCTATAGAAAAAGGGGACAGATTTATTTTCTTAAACACCTTCAAACCCCGGAATTTCAGCAAACCATGTGTTATTGTCCAGTTGCTTATACTCTGCTTTTTCCAACGACGCTTGAATATATTCAAATAACATCTATCTGCCTCCGTTAAAAAAAGATAATAGGGTCACTTTAACTAACTTCCTCTCCCCATCACTGTAACATGCATGGCGCCCATGTTTGAATAACCCACTTTGAATATTAGCGGGGGACTCGATTAATCAGAGTTAGAATCAATTGGTTTGTCCTCCGAAGGTGAACTATTTCCTTCGTAATCCAACGAAACAATAATGATAGGCTCAACTACAGACCACGAATTATCTTCTGCCACAACAATAATACGCCTTGGCCCGACAGCGACAAATTCTGGGTGAGGAACTGGAAGTTTACGGCTGTCAGCAAGACGTATGGAAAATGGCTCAAAAGGACGTCTCTGTAATGCTTCTCTAATTCCATTTATATCCATCACTATTTCTCCTTTTAATTAACCAAGTGATTCCTATATTTACCTTAACGCAGAGGCGCAGAGGGCGCAGAGCTTATTAGGGAACTTACTGTAATTTGTTGACTACCCGGAAAATCCCATCGCATAATACTTCAACATGAAAATTGATTATTAAACCTAAATGTTTATCACTAAGCCGTAAATATGTCAGCAGTTTCGGCTTGTCTATCGTTGATAATTCTTCTTTAGCTTTCAAATCTACAATTACCTTATCTTCTACTAATAAGTCTAAGCGAAGATCTGTACCAAGTGTATCTACCCAATATCTTGTGGGAGATTGATATACTTCTGAAACTTCATCATCAGAATCACCATTTCCTTAAATTCACAAAACACTTCCTTTTCAAATTCTACATCAATAGAATTTATTCTTTTTAGCAATAAATTGCAAATATTTT
>MAYW01000366.1 GCA_001723765.1 Candidatus Scalindua rubra | reverse complement strand
AATACTTTGTCAATATAAAAATGCCTTAATATACCTATACTTACGGGCTTTTCGCTATAATTGTAATCTATATGAGCAATTCTGACTACTTTATATAACCCACTATATTGGTATAAATAACCCTCCCTCTTTTTGCATTATTTTTGTAAGTCATTGATTTTATTTGATTTCTCTATCATTTGTGCGTTTGATGACCCTTCTTCAGAGGGGTTTTTATATGCATAAAAATCCCTGTTAAATGCCTTGCAGTTATTTGGGGACACCAGCAATACTGTTCGGCACGGTGTTTGATAGGTGTATTTAATTGCTGAAGGGCAGGGATGATTATTATACTCGGAGGTAATAAAAATACAAGAGGACACTAAAAGAGGACGAGAAGTGAAAATAAAGGCGTACCTCTCCCTTGAGAGGCTAATGGTGATAATGCCCCATATACCACTATTGCTGTTTTTGATTGTCAGGTTTAAGTCCTTCGATATGTTCTATGAGTTCCTCAAGTGTGGCCCAACCTTGAAAGTACAGACATATCATTTCGAAGGTATGTTTAGTGGGTTTGCGACCTGTCCATAATCTGATTAACAAGCTAACTATTAAAGCACAATAGACCTGAATAGTGAGTCCGTTTCTAGAAATGGCTAGGAGATGCCGACAACCTAAAATGCATTTGAACCATCGAAAAAATATTTCAATCTCCCAGCGATAACGATATATAATGCTAATAAGCTCTGCCGGCAAGTCCATCAGGTCTGTAGCAATCAACAGTGTATGCTCAGGAGAGCGAGTTCTAAAGGTCTTTTTACTGGATACACGCGATTTACGTTTATATCCACAAAGAACCCGTTCATCATAGTAGTGAATTTGTATAATCCTTATAGGTTTGGAGATGGTGTTTCGTTTTTGTTTGCTGCCAAGCCAAACAGTTCGATCAAAGTCTACTCCAGTTTTACGGTCTGCATCACTAAGTTGATGCTCCTCTATGATCTTGTAACTTGCATTATCCTGGAGACGAACAACGAAGGAGCTCTTTTTTCGTATAATTTTATCGAGCAATCGGTATTCTCTATAACCAGCATCTAAACAATATAGTTTACCAGGAGATAATGTGGATTCTAATTGAGTTGTTTCGCTTGCATTAGCCTCGGTGACTTGAGCTTTAAGTGGGATACCCTTTAGTAGGTCAAATTCTAGATGCATCTTGGCAGCACGGTGGTCATTATCAAGCCACAATGCCCATAGCATCTTTGGGAGTGCTTTGAGCAAGGTACCATCAACGGCAACTAATGTCATCTTGAGCTTATTGAAACGATTATCAAACTTCAGGGGATTGGCATCCTGTATAAGTTCACTTATAATTGGTGTCAAGAGTTGTGGATCAAACACATGGCTCGCTTCTGACATACTACCAAGACTTGTGCGTTTGATACCGAGCTTGCTTTGGACACTCTTTAAGGTGCTTGCACGCTGTATTGAGCGTAGTCCGGTTAAGGTTGGATTGAAAAAATATAGTAATATTAGGCTAATGTATTGATCGTAATGCAACTTTCTGTTGTGGCAATCTGCATGACTGTGGAGTCTCTTTAGAAGAGGCTTGAAAGATCGTAGAATGGAGAGTTTTTTTATATTATTTTCCTTGAGTTCATTGCTCCTGATATCGTTATTTGTGTTATTCATAAGAGTAATTAATAACAGGAGCAGAGGGAGAAGTCAACAGAAAAATATCTATAAGTTATTAATATGTCGTAAGTTATGAAAATTCACGATTTATGACATTAAAAATATTTCAAATAATTTTTCAACGAAGTAGTTCAAGTAAAAAAAAAGCAGAAAAGAATTTTTGGCATGCCTGCCTGTCAGCAGTCAGTGTGGAAAAGTGCTATTAAAGAAGTTCTGCAAGGGTTCCATTAGGTACGGTGTGGGTGAACAATTCCAATGAAAAGGCGCAATCAAACACCGTGCCGAACAGTATTGGGACACCAGGCATTTATCCACTAACCGTCTAATTTCTTCTGTCCCTATCTTCCTTTTCAACATCTCCAATAGATACCACTGCCATTTCTTATGAAATATCGGATAGGGTAAATAATCCAGGTGTTCCCATTTGTTGCTCTCTTTATCTATAGGTAAGAGGGTCAGGTCTTTCATTATTACTTTTTATCATTTTTCCTCAATTTGCTTGAAGGTAAGAGGGTCAGGTCTTTCATTATTACTTTTTATCATTTTTCCTCAATTTGCTTGATGGTCTTGATTTAGTTTGTTGTAGGATTAATTTATTTGTGATATTGCAAGACCTGACCCCCATTGATGCCTTGCAAGACCTGACCCCCCATTGATGCCCCCCATTGAATATTTTTGCTTGACCAGGAGCCTACTAATCGGGTG
>MAYW01000365.1 GCA_001723765.1 Candidatus Scalindua rubra | reverse complement strand
GTAGCCGCTGGCTTTAGCCTGCGTTGTCCATCACTTGATGGGTCTACGTAAGTTACGCAACCTCAAGGTTGCGGCTACCAAATCGCTCAATTTAGGTGCTATTAAGCTTTGCAAGCTTAACTACTACTAAGGGTTCGAGAAAAAATAACTTTACAATCTTGAGTTCAAAATTCTCAACAATTAGTTAGTCGATACATATCCACCGTTTGGCATAAGTGTATAGTTCCACTTTGGTATAGTGTTATGTGGTCGAATTTTAATGGTCTTGAAATCTTCATCTGAAATCTTTTTTCCTTTTATATAGTTTTTTCTTACCAGGTACGCTTTTACTTTTAAACCAGTTTTAGTCTTTGTGCTCCTTATATACTTCAAAACAGTTTCATAACTTCTAAGTGGTGTGCCTTGCCAATTTTTAGATATTTCACTAAACAACCTATGCTCTATAGGATTCCATTTTGAAGCCCCGGAAGGATAATGACAAACTGTAGCCTCCATACCATATTTATTGCAGAATAATTCACTCAGTTTCAACTTCCACATTCTGGATCTATAGCCGTTCGCACCTCCAGAATCTACTAAAATTAGTATCTTTCCAGAGTTAGAATATGTCTTTTTGCCATAGCATTTCCACCATTTCGTAATATTTTCCACTACAAATTCAGATGTTTCACTTGAAGCAAATTTATTGTCTTTTTTATCCCAGAGAGATTGGGAAACATATACAAAGCCTTCATATCGCTGAACATCAAGTATCCCACCGGGAATGGCTCTTCCTATGCCATAGTTTTTGAAGTCGTGATCAAAAACTAAATCGGATTCTTTTTTGTACCTGGTTCCATGATTCCTGAAATTGCCTATCATCTCTTTGGATTTTGTGTCGACGCTTATCACTGGATAACCATGTTTTACAAACTCCTCACGCTTTTTCTTGATATACTCGAACTGTTCATTTCTTTCTTCCCTCTCTTCCTTTGTTAGCCTTTTTCCTCCATTTGATATTTTTTTACTGTTACACCGAAGAGAATAGTTCAACTCTTTGATTAAAGTCCCAACAGCCTTCCCACTGACTTCAATTCCAAGCAACGCCAATTGTTCCGCAATTTTTTCCGGCGTTCTTCTTATCCATTTCAAACCTTTCCCTGTAGGGTCTCCTGCTTTTTCATATTCCATAAGATATTCAATCACCTTTTCTATTTCCGGGCTTTTTTTTATTGAGCTCCTGCCACCTCCTTTTTTACGAACACGCTCAACCTCTATATCATAATCCATAATTTCTTTTCGCCCTCTCGCAACAGTGTGGCAATCAATCCCTAAGAGTTTTGAAATTATTTGATCACCGCCATATCCTATCTTTATAGCTTCCAATCCTGAATAAAGACGTTTTTGCTTTTCGTTGAGAAGGCTTGAAAACAATACTATCGCTGCTTTCAATTCATGTTGCAGCAAACCATCCTCAACCCTCCCTAATTTGTAGTTTTGATCATACATATATTCTCTTCTGCGAACCACTTGTTTTGCCTGAACATCTGAACTAGTCGAAAAATAAACGTAAACCCCGGATATCCTTTTTCTCCAAAGACTCTTTCTCTTAAAAAGGTTGATAAGGGATTCTTTAACGGAAACATGAAGAATATCATCAAGCTCGGTAACCGAATATCCTTTCTCGGATTTCATTACAAATACTTTTGTAGTCTCCAACAATGTCCCGTAGGATGAAAACCAAGCGGATTTAGAAGACCACAAACCGAGACTGTCAAACTTGATACTCTTCTCAAGCGCATAATATTTCCCTCGGTGAGAATAACTTGTCCTTAAGGGCAATTCCTTCAGTTTTCTAAACACTGTCATCCGGACATCCGTGCCCAATACTTTCTTAAGGTCTTCCATCGTGGCAATTTTATACTGTTCAAGATACCTTTTTATCTTTGCTGATGAGTAAGTCTTTATATTTACCATGTTACAATTCCTCCTATAATTGCATAATAAGACGTATTGTAACATGGTAAAGTTGTTTGTGCAAGCTTGATTATACCAGCTTTCTCTTGATTTCAGGCACTTATTAGCCGTTTAGATAAATGGGAGAAACCATACATTTGTGACAGTTCTACACAAGATTGTAAAGTTATTTTTTCGCGAACCCTTAATTGGATACTTTCATCGCAGCTGTCATCAGATTTTTTGCGCTTACTCATTTTTCTTTCTCCTTATCAACTTACAACTTACTACAGGAAATACGAGGATAGTATTAGTTTAACAAAGAAGTCGTTTGGAACAGTTGTATACTTCTGTCTGATATTGGTATTCTCAACTCTGAGCGTTCTTCTCTCTTCCAACAGTTTCATAAAATTGTCTCAATTCATCTTCCAAATC
>MAYW01000364.1 GCA_001723765.1 Candidatus Scalindua rubra | reverse complement strand
TGAATGTTTTCCCAAATGGAAAGAAAAAACCAGCAACCCAGTCGATTGTTAGCAAAATGGATAAGGTGCAGAAACGAATCTTCGACTTATTTAAAATGAAGCATTACTTGCCAAGTTAGGGGGAAGGACTGGATGCTGTAACTTGTTATAGTATTATAAGTTGCAGAATTAGCCACGGCTAATTCGTAAACTCACGTTAGGAAAGAAAAAAAGCAGAGAAATGTTCAACAAAGAAAACTTGAACGGCATAGGGAAGACTTAAAGAAAAAAAAGGATTTTCTAACCTCTGGAACAACAACGTCATCAGAAAGTGAACTACTTGAACTTTTTCGCCAATGGCAAGAACGATACCTGCTTGTAGAAAGCTTTTGTAAAGAATCAAAGGTATTAGTGAAAGAAATATGGTCTTCAATGATCCATAATAACATACAGACTGACGAAGTATTTGCTAAGTCTATTGAGAAAAAGATTGGGGAGGTAGTTAAAATAAATACACTGGTTACTACACGTAGACGGTTGCGGCAGCGTCTGGAAGTATTGCATTTTATCCTTGACGTTGTACCTAATAATCAAAAGGATGAACATGGGGATTCTTCGATATTGGCGAGGATTAAAAATGAGTGGGGACTGGATGAAAAGGATGTACCGACCTTACGACATATTGCCGCTTTGGCCAGGGCTGCACAAGGGGAAGGTACCCTTGCCTGGGCGTTGTTTTCACGTCTTTTGATTGATAAATCTGAATCAAAACTAGATGAAGTTGAGAAACAAATTTCACCGTTACTTGAATGTCAAAAACATATTAGAATAAACAAAGCAAAAACTTGGATGAATGATAAAAAAAATAAACAAATTCTTAAACACCTTAAAAAAGAAATGAATAAAAAGAACATAAGATTCTTTTCATCACCGGTCTGGTATTTGATAGTATTACGAGAATTTACAACTGATGAGGTAGTAAAGACTTTAAAACCTGCTCCCAAGGAAGAGTGCTCGATTAGAATGATAATGGATAGTTTAGAAATTAGTGGAAAGAGGAAATTATCATGGATAATGACAAAGAAAAGCGTTCGGTAAAATCCAGCCGTAATAGTATCAATAGGATTGCTAAAGCGAAAGAGGAAATTGTTCGTTTTCTTATTGGTGTGAGCTTTGATAATAAAAAGATGTCGGATGCTGTACATTTACTTGCGAAACAAGCACCAGATGTACTAGAAGAGATTCAGCACGTAATATCTACAGAAAGCAGTGAAACAAGTTCATCCGGTGTTAAAGAATGTCAAGATGTAATAGAGTGTTTACCGGACTATTTGTCATTAGGTAAGGATGCCTCTATTCGGATGCCAAATATTGATAGCCATCTAAAGGCTTGCAGCAATTGTTCAGCATATTTGTCTGTTTTAAACGAAGTAACTGAACAAAGCGCTGAATGGGAGAAGCTTTCCAATCAGATTGCAGAAACTGAGGGATTTCTTGTGCTATTTAGGAAAGGTTGGGCATGGCTCAGAGATAAACTTTCCAATCTTCCACTAAAGGAATTAACCGCAGATGACGTTGAAACTGGGAGACGGATTGGTGACTGGATATTACGTCCAACTCCGAAAGTTGCGATTGGTGGCATTCGTTTTCCTGATGACATCAAATTACCTATCTCCCTTTCCATTAGGTTACCTGATGATGTGGCAGTAATAAACCTCCAGGTAATTCCCGAATACCAGACAATAGAAAAGAAAGAAATATGGAATTTAATCTGCGAAATTGACCCTTCTCATAAATTTAAGGTGTCTTCGCTTGGTGTAGGCATTGGGAATAAGGATCGTTTGACAACAGGTATACGCGCTATTTGCGTGAAAGGACCTGTTAGCTTTATTTTAGATCCTCCTGTCCAGGAAAGTTATTGGCTTTATTTTGAGTGGCAACAACCTGAGGGTAATTGGCAGGTATATAAGACTGACCTACGCCTGCTAGAGGCATCGGAGGATAAGAAACTATGAGTACCACTTGTGCGACATTCTCGACATTTCTAAGAAGCAGGGATGAGCTAGATTTGGTAATTTGTACAGCCATCTCCAGGGATTCTATTGAGCAAATTTTTGATAGTCCTAAGCCCTGGAATTTGGTCCTCGGGTCTACAGGAAACATGTTAAGCGCTGTTAAGCATGCCCTCGCTGCTGGCTTACTGTTGGACAATTTTTTGCTGGACAGCTAACCAAATTCAAAACAATAAGCGCTCAAAGCTTTCTCTGAAAGGTCTTCCTTCATTAATAATACTCCTATTGCTATATCTTCAAGTCTGCGTATACCACGCCACATGACTTCTACTCCAGGAACCCTATTCCTGCCAGGAACAAATCCACCAAGAATGGCAAGCACTCCTACTGC
>MAYW01000363.1 GCA_001723765.1 Candidatus Scalindua rubra | reverse complement strand
ATATCCAATAGAAAAGGTATGGGAAAAACTAATCAATATTGAGGCGTGGCCAAGCTGGTGGGGGGAATTCAAGCAGGCAAGTATCAAAAATGCCGGAGAGACACTTCAAGAAGGTTCCATTGTAGAATGTGCGGTAAAAGGCGGTTTGCCATATACGCTGCGATTTACAATGGAAACGAAATCTATCCAACCGCCGAAATTCATGCAATTTCGAATAACAGGAGACCTGCAAGGTGATTACAGGTGGGTTTTGGACTCTCGTGCCGGGGGAACAGCAGTCACCGCCTATTGGGATTGTGGAACTCCAAAGCCCATCATGAATATTTCAGTCCAACTGCCATTTGTCAAAGGTGTGTTAGAGAGGAATCACTCGGAACTGATGGCAAATGGCTATCGAGCTCTGAAGTCCATACTTGAAGGAAAAGAAAGCTGATAAGATGAAGTAGTCACACTTGCTCCCAGTTACGCTGGACTGATGAATTTGCCTGTATATGTGCAACCCGTCTTCGTTTCAAGCAGGGTGCCTGCCCAACCCAGGTTGTAGCTGACCGGGGCTGTGCCCCGGAGGTAAGCGGCGCGAAAAATCACGATAGGTTACATGCAAAGGTTGTTCAAAGTTGAAGCCGCCCCGGCAGCTAAACAAATCGTTATACCCACAAGGAGTTAACACATGGACTTTCACAAGTTGAAACTCGATCAATTCGATAATATCAAAGTATTAAATTTACCTTCAGGCGTCGATCTACCTTTTACATCGACAAAAAACAAATTCCAATGCTTGATCTCGTTTGTTCAAACTGAAGCGGAAGTTGATGAGGCAATTTCTCAAGTGGTCAAAGTAGGCGGTGGAACAAGTTTGATTATTGCCTATCCGAAAGGCGCTAGTAAGAAATTTCAATCAGAAGTAAATCGGGATACAATCATAGCAAAAATCAAAGCCATTTCAAATTTCAAAGCGCCAAAGTTAGTGAGCTTAAACCAAGATTGGTCTGGCTTCTCATTTAGGTATGAATAAGTTGTGGGTATAAAAAGCCGCTGCAACCGACCGCCTTCGGCGGCTGAGCGGCAAGCCGTTAGGCAGTTAGTTTTCAAAGAGATTCTTATGCGTATTACAATTCTGACAGCCGGTTCACGAGGGGATGTACAACCATTTATGGCTTTAGGCGCGGCGTTTAAGGCTGGGGGACACAATGTCCTTATCGCTACACACAATACTTTTGAAAATGCTATTCGAGATTTGGATCTCGAATTCTCGCCTTTGAAGGGAGATATTCGCGAATTGCTTCAGTCAAAACCTGTTCAAGAAATACTGACAGCGGGCGGTAACCCAATATCATTTGTCCCTAGATTCATTCGCGCCTCGAAGCCGCTTGTCATAGAAACAGTAAAAGGAATGCTTACGGCCTGTGAAAATGCAGACTTGATTGTATTGGCAGGGCTTGGTTTCTATGGCGGGGCTGATGTAGCTGAAGCACTCAAAATTATATCGGTAACGGCAGCAGTCCAACCCATGCAACCAACGCGAGGCTTTCATAATCCATTCTTTCCTGCTCCACTACGCTGGATGCCTTTCAAGAAAGCATATAATCGTCTTAGCCACGTACTTTTCGCCAAGTTCTTTTGGCAATTTGTGCGTCCCTTGCTGAACAAAGCGCGTAAAGAAATCTTAGACTTATCTCCTACTACCAGACAGCCGGTATTCAAGCAAGTAGATAAACAGCAAATTCTCTCATTATGGGGCATAAGCCCCACTGTTGTGCCAAAGCCAGAGGATTGGGCTGAATGGCATAAGGTGACCGGTTACTGGTTTCTCGATGCACCATCAAAGTGGCAACCGCCAGAAGATCTGGCTGACTTCCTGAATACAGGAGACTCTCCCGTATATATTGGCTTTGGAAGTATGAACGATGAAGACGCGGAGAGCCTGACAGAAATTGCGATACAGGCATTGAAGATGGCTAAACGCCGTGGAATACTGCTCACTGGTTGGGGAGCAATAGCTACTGCCAGCCAGTCAGATGATATTTACATGGCAGACTCGATCCCTCATGACTGGTTATTTCCGAGAGTGGCAGCAGTTGCACATCATGGTGGAGCAGGAACAACAGCCGCGGGATTTCGGGCTGGGGTTCCCACGGTTGTAATTCCATTTGCCGCTGACCAATTTTTCTGGGCAGACCGGGTTGTGAAATTAGGTGTTGGCGTTACACCTGGTTATCGAAAGAAACTAACAATAGAGAAATTATCCCAATCTCTCCAAACTGTCCTGGCGGATGAAAACATTCGATTGCGGGCGAAAAAACTGGGAGAAAAAGTTCGCCAAGAAGACGGATTGAAACAGTCGGTGAAAGAAGTTGAAGCATTACTTCCTAACCCCGCGTCCGAACGGA
>MAYW01000362.1 GCA_001723765.1 Candidatus Scalindua rubra | reverse complement strand
TTTTCTTTTTGATTCTCCTTAGTTTCGTCCAAATCTCATTTAAATCTATTTTGCCTCCCATGACTGAAACATGCTTAACCTCACGATGCAGCAATCTTTCAACCTCATTTGCATGCTGCCCCGTGTTCATTTCCATTACGACAATTTCTTTATATTTTTTTGCAATGTCTTTGAGTTTCTCAACTATTGGGAAAATTCTTACAGGTCTATAAATCGCAAAATCTTCTTTAAGGCCATATACTGCCCTGGACAATGCACCGTATGTTATTAATAGTATGCCTGAAGACTTATTTTCAATATATTCATAATTATTGTACTTCCTGGACACTTTCTTTTGCTTTGTCTCAAGATGTTTTATTAACTTTTTGTGTACCTCGGGATCAGATGTCACTGGCATTGAATCCTCATGAGTAAGACCTGTGAAGTGCCTATTGGACGTTCCCAATGGAGCTAAAGTCCTTTCAGCTATTGGATAATCAGCTTCCTCAATAGTTTCGTAAAGGTGGCCTACATAACTGTCACTCAATAGTATTACAGGGCTGAGGGATTCTTCAGCGGCATTAAATGCATTGAAAGTAAATTCATATAGTTCAGCAACCGAGTTCGGATAAAAGACTATGGGGAAGTAATCACCATGACTGCCATATTTACATTGCATGATATCACCCTGGGCAGGAAATGTCGGCATGCCGGTACTTGGGCCAACACGTTGAACATTAACAATCACGAGTGGGACTTCCATCATGTGAGCATGGCCGATACTCTCCTGCATAAGCGAAAATCCCGGCCCTGACGTCGCCGTCATAGATTTTGCACCTGCCAGAGAGGCACCAATAATTGTATTGATTGAGGCAATTTCGTCTTCCATCTGTAATACTTTTAATGTTTTCTGATTAACCAGTTCGTGCAGAATTTCTGATGCAGGCGTAATAGGATATCCGGCAAAGAAATTTAAACCGGCTTTTACAGCCGCCAGGGCTATTGCCTGGTTACCTTGTAGGAGTCTTTTTGTCATCCTTTGTATCTATAATGAGTGCCATATCCGGACAATATCTTTCACATTGCAGACATGCAATGCATTTCCCAAGCGCTTTGAGTTTGTTTTGACTTATTGTATAATTCTGTACAGGGCAGATTTTAACGCAAATGCCGCATACTTTACATCTTTTATGATTTATATGAACAATTCCCTGTTTCTTTGCCATTGGTTAATATATAATCTACATTGAGAGATTTTATATTATAGGGTTATACGCTTGACTCCCAATTCTACTATATATTGTGTTTATTGCTAAGGTTGCGAAATATCTTTCTTCTTTACGGGCTTGATAGCCACTGCCTGCTGGATCAGGCGGTAAAACAATAAACCTCGCGATCTGGAGGTTCTTCGATTATATCGAAACACAAACTCATCTAAATAATAGTCCAAATGAGAAGAACGTGGCGAACCTTGATGCGTCCCTTGCAACCATCGCTTCAATAAGGATGCTACTCGATTAGCTAAAGGCAATAAATTTTCACCAACATCGGTTGTTTTACGAATAATAGTATGATTATAACCAGAAGAGGACAATTTATTATAACCATTCCAATCGTCAGTGCATACTTTGCTGCCTGGTTCCACACTTTCTTTAACTGCTGGAGTCAAGCACTCCGTAGAGGCATCCTTAACCTTATGAAGACGGATTCGGCCAGAGCGCTTATCTTTATCTTCAACAGCAATAAGTACCAGCGCTTTTCCCTCGGCACCTCGACCGCGCTTTCCAGGACGACGGCCTCCAACATATATTTCATCTACTTGAACAGTCCCAACCAAGAGATCACGACCAGGACGAACCATTGCAATCCGCAATTTGTGCAACAAGGACCATATTGTTTCGTATCTGCTAAATCCCAAGATTTTTTGAAGACCAAGTGCGCTGATGCCTTGTTTTTGGCTAACTACTTGCCATATTATACGAAACCACAACCGCAAAGGGATTCGTGTATCTTGAAAAATGGTGCCCGCTGTTACAGAAAATTCATATTGACACTGACAACATCTATGCAGCTTTCTATTCGTGATTCGTACTCTTTTATGACTGCAACGTGGACAATAAATTCCTTCTGGCCAGCGCAATTGACAAAGATAATCTCGACATGCTTCTTCTGTCGTAAAACGTTTTTCAAAATCAAGCAGTGTTTTTGGGTAATCTTTCATACCCCACTATTCTACATATTGTAGCCATGGGAGTAAAGCGTATAACCCTATTAAAGTAAATGAATTAAGAAATGAGAACAATAACCATTCTAATATTGTCATTTTTTGATATTTTCGTATTCAATTAGTGCTAAGGAAGAAAATGGAGCTGTTGCTGAATCCAGTCAAGAACTCTGAAGGGAAAGTTCTGGAAAAGCAAA
>MAYW01000361.1 GCA_001723765.1 Candidatus Scalindua rubra | reverse complement strand
AAAAATAGTATCCCTCAGGTCGGCGATAAAGTCAAGAAAAATATTTGCAATTTATTGCTAAAAAGAATAAATTCTATTGATGTAGAATTTGAAAAGGAAGTGTTTTGTGAATTTAAGGAAATGGTGATTCTGATGATGAAGTTTCAGAAGTATATCAATCTCCCACAAGATATTGGGTAGATACCTTTTTATCTTATAATTCCCATTTTATTTTTTATTTAATCATTACCCAAACTTCTCACCTTCCAGAATTTTCACATTAGGAATATATTCCACGAAGCCTAAATGCCAAGATTCATTTGTCGTTGACGTGTAAAGCATAGTAGAGTAAGTTACGCAGTTCCCTATCTCGTCAGGTTAAGCAACATATGCATAAATTATTCAGGTCTTCTCTTTAATAGCACCATATCCTCCATAATATCCATGAAAAAGCTAAGAACAATAACTATCCATGCTAGTTTGATATCAGTAGATGGAATGTGCCAAAGCAGGATAAATCCCCATGTCATTCTTGGAACAAGTATGCAACCCAAAATAATATAAACAACCCAAGTCCATATGAACGCCGGAATGGAGAGTAGCCAAAGAAACGGCATATTTCTTGGAGCTAACACCCAGAGTGCAACCAGTACCGGCCAAAAGCTAGTTGAAAATAAACCTTGGTTAGGTTTTATTTTGAAACCACTACCAATTAAGTACAAAATTGTAATCAGTCCGAATACATTAAATAATCCGATTATAATCCTGGCAAGACGTCGGGAGGTAAATTTATTTTCCATCGTCTATTTAAATAACATATGTTCAAAACAGGTAATTTTTCTACTTTTTTCAATCAATTTCTTAAACAGATAACTTTCATAACCTTCTGCTAATGTTATTCCATTCATCCTTGAGTTCTTCTAATTCAAGCTTATCATAACAATAGGCGATACTATAAGCTACGGAAGAGGAAGGCTCTATATTAAATAATTCCTCATATTTCTGAATTGCTTCTATGTAAAATTCTTTTTCTGATAATATTGCACCCCATAATGTAAGTCTATCCGCTTTCTGCTCGATGTGTTTGATCTGAACCTCAAGCTCTTCTATCTCTCGTAGTTCTTTTATGGTAGGGAGAGAGAAGTATCCACTTACTTCTTCAAGTATTTCTCTATCTTGTGTTAAAACCTTGAATTGCCATATATATCCTTCATCTAAATTTAGCTCCAATTCTTCTTGCTTGACCTCAACACTTGTTCTTTTAGTTTCAACGGACCAGTTCGTACCTTCGATAGAAATTTCATATCTTTCAGCCCCTTTATATGATATCCATTTAAAGATGATAGGAAACCGCACCTTTCCAAAGGGGCTCATAATGGCAACTTGTGATTCTCCAAAGACAGGAGGAAAGCTTGGACAAGGGTATGAAAATGTATTGCGTAATCTTGATTCAATACCATATCTCATTTGCTTAAGAGATTTCTGAATATTAATAGGGGCTTTATTAATCATAACATCAAAATTTTTAATAATATTTTTATACTTTTTTTTTACCAACGCTTTCTTTACTAGTATGATTATATTTTCAACAAGCTGATTATTTACATCTTCTTTTATTTCTTTCTGAAAAAATTTCTTTGTTTCCCCTAGAATGATTAGACAATATCCACATCTGCTGAGGTGTTTTTCTATAATTTCCCTGTTATCAGTTGATTCACAACCTTCAAGATATTTAAAAATTTGTATATCCTTAAGGCAATCGGCTTGTTGTTCTATCGGTAGCTTTTGTGGTAACGACTTGCTAAGCTTTCCCGAGAAATCTTTTATTTCTTCTAATAAATTGCGGCATTCTTCACACTTATCAAGATGTTCAGATACCTTTGCCAAATAATCTGTAGACATCTCTTTATCACAATATAGAAAGATATCTGATTCTGATAAATGATTCATATTATCATTGTTCCAACTATTTATACGATTTATTTCTGAAACTTCTTAATAAAAATTTGTTTTAGATGAATGCGTGCATGGTATAAGGTATTTTTAACCCATTGAAAATCATGATTCGTAACCTCTGCAATCTCTTCATAAGATAACTTATGAATATAAAAAAGTTTGATTACGAGTCTTTGTTTAGGATTTGGCAAAGCTTCTATTGATCGCTGTAATGTTTTGATCATCTCCTCCTCATTGTTGTTATTATCCGCATTATCTTTAACAGGGATTTTTATGCATATAAAAACCCCTCTGAAGAAGGGTCATCAAACGCACAAATGATAGAGAAATCAAATAAAATCAATGACTTACAAAAATAATGCAAAAAAGAGGGAGGGTTATTTATACCAATATAGTGGGTTATATAAAGTAGTCAGAATTGCTCATATAGATTACAATTATAGCGAAAAGCCCGTAAGTATAGGTATATTAAGGCATTTTTATATTGACA
>MAYW01000360.1 GCA_001723765.1 Candidatus Scalindua rubra | reverse complement strand
TTCCTTCAATTGCGGCAATAATTTTTGAAAGTGGTCCTAAATATTTTTGCCATATCCGTTTTGATCGTCCATTTCTCCATTCACTTTCCTCTGCATAATAATAAGTAATGCCTTTGATACGTTTACGAGTCAAATAGGCCATGGAATCCCACGAACAATTATTAGTTAGGGGGAAGATTACCATAATTATGCCATAAAGTCAATAAAATAATGTACATACCAATACAAAAAGTTAGGGGGAATGATTAAAAACTCTAACTCGTTGTAATATAATGAGTTGGCGAATTAGCCACGGCTAATTCGTAAACTCTTGCTAGTCTTTAATATTAATCCTTAAACATCAGATTATAAACAAATAACCCACCGAAGAAAAATATATGACACCATTAAACATATCCGAAGAAAGCAGACGATATAGTTATCTCGTCCTTACTACTAAAGTTGTTCAAGTTCTTCAAGCTGCCAAACGAGGAAAAGAGCTAACAGATGTACAAGTAAAAATTCTCAATAGAGGAGCAAATCTTCTTTCCGGAATTATAAAAGGTTCTGCATTTGCTGAAGGAAAGCAGGAAAATGATGGACTGCAACCACCAACGCAAAAAGAGATCACAATGTATGGATATGCGCTTGTAACCGTCAAGCATTTAGACCTAACAGAAAAAAGACCTAGACAAAAACTTTATAACAAATTACTTTTCAGACCTGTTAAAAATTTTAAAACAGCTTGAGGAGAAAAAAAAGAAGGATGAAATCGATCTATCCAAACCTGACGAGTTTTTCCAGAGATTTGGAAACGCTTTAAGGGAAGATATACAACAGGAACGTTATATGCCCAGCATGGACACACTCCTGTCAAAAAGAATCTCACCCCAAATGTTCCATTACTCACGTGAAGTTGTAGAAGGATATACACTTGAGATAATATCCCGTTGTCAAGTAACTGCAGAGAAATGTCAAGATTTCCTTTCGCGTAACTACGCCTCAGAAGCTCCTCTTAATCTTTCTAAAACACTCTCGAAAATGTGCAGTTACTTGGAAACTGCTGTTAAATCAATATATAATTCAATACCATGGGACGGTAGTAATGAAGAAATATTGACTTGTATTACACGCTTACGCGATGCTGATATAATCGTCAAAAAGCTAGCAGCGCATTTACGTTATGTTGATGGTGCTACAACACGGAAGTTACCTTGGAGTCTCATCAAACCCTTTGCCAAGCTGACCAATAATCTTATACCAAACACAACAGTCATGCTTAGACCTCAATGGAAGTATAATTATACTGTTGTTACTAAAGATATAAAGAAAGCCTATTATGAAATGCTTTATGAGTTCCAAGATGATATTTCTGGTGAACATGAAAATTTAGAAGATGTATTAAAAAACATGACAGAACCTTTTCATATCATCTCATTTCCATCCCTAGAAAGAAAAAATATTTTACTTCACTGTCTGCTAGGTCATGAAATTGGACATCTTGTCTCACAAAGCTTTTTTACAAATGAACTAGATAAGTTATTTAACAGCAACAATCGAGAACGAATTATAAATAGTGTGATGAAAGATGATTTGCCACCTGACAATCTTTTCACGCCAGTAATAATACAAAAGCGAATTCAATTGGCACTTGAAACTGCAATTGACGCATGGAAGAGAGGATTAGAGGAGTTATTAGCAGATATTATAGGCACCATGTTATTTGGTACTGCAGTTTTGTTTTCTACATTGGAAATAGCTTTGCAAGACGATCTAGACTCAATTCCGAGGTTAGAAAACAACTTTTACCCACCGTGGCGTATGCGTATTCGTGAGATTCTCAAAATAATTGAACACCATGGAACATTCTTCCCTTTAAAAAGCGAATATTTTGAAAATAATAACATTCGCCAGAAAGTAAACGCTAGGTTTGATCTAATAAAAAGGATAAGTGATAGTAAATGTGACAGAGAAAAGATTGATCAAGACCCAATCCTCTCTATAGCATATAAGCAAATATCGAATGACATTTCTACCGCAACCGTGGAATTTAGAACTAGATTATTAAGCAATTCAATAACTCCTGATTCTTTATATAGGCACCTACCTCATCTTATAGAGAGAATAAATAATGGAATCCCACCAAATGCATACGAGCCATCTGTTAAGCACCGAGAAACTGCTTCCCTAGTAGAAATCATAAATGCTGCCTGGTTTCATAGAGTTTCATGGGAAAATGATATTTTTACCAACGATGGCACATTTAATAAACATTGATTTTCATTATGGAATAAAAACCTTCATTTTTGCGATCTTGATCTGCATCGACCACACGAGGCAAAAATCCACAATTCCTTGATATTATTAGCTATACCAAGGATATTGAAACTGATATGAGTGCGAAAATATTTTAAAAATGAAGGTAATTACCAGAACGATAGCTTATTAACCATAACGATAATATTGTC
>MAYW01000359.1 GCA_001723765.1 Candidatus Scalindua rubra | reverse complement strand
CTCCGCATGTATAATTCAAACAGATGGACTTAATATCTATGAGTCACTGAGCAGTTTAGTTAAAGAGCATAAGAAGCTTATCATAAAAACAGGGGCTGCTCCATTGCCGTGGGTACATACTATAATATCTAATGCTAAAGCATTTGTCAGTGGTACTTTTCATGGTCTTGATCCAAAACATTTTCAAGCTTATTTGGACGAATTCTCTTATCGCTTTAACAGAAGGTTTTGGGAGGGGCAACTTTTTAATCGATTACTGGCTGCTTGCCTAGGTTGCCCTCCAACGACCTATGGTGAGCTAACTCAATAGTCATAAAAAACTAACATGGGAATCCAGGCTAGGGAGGAATTGTGCTATAAAACCATCTTCTTTTTTCTTGACTATTGAAAAATCAAATGATCTTTCTGTGCAACTATTACGTTATAAAGGTTTTAAAGTACACCATATGTTAAAAAAATTCTCAAATCGAACAATTTGAAAGAGAAATAGAAGATATAAATGATGAATTTACTATTAAAAAACGTAGAGCACAAGTTGGCTATCAATTGGACCAATGTATTCAAGAGCGTGATCAAAAATTAGAAAAAGTAGAGAAAAAAAGAATAAAGAAATAAGAATTGCATTTGAGGAGTTCTTTGATAAGCTAAAGCTAACATAAATGTACTATATTGTTAAAAAGGAGAAGAAATATGGCTGTTGGTTTTTCAGGCAGTAATGGTGGGATTACTAGAAATTATGAAGTAATCTCAACCGCAAATTTAAAAGATAGTAGGTTTTGTCAAAAAAGTTCAATACCTATGGAAGTTTCTTACTTCATAAACAATACATGTAATCTGAAGTGTAGTCATTGTTATGTTGGGTATAATGATTTCAATAATACATTAAGCGTTCAAGCTTGGAAGAGTGTTTTTGATGAACTAATCGCTCATGGTGCAAGAACTTTTGGTAATGTAGGTAAAGAACCTTTGTTGAATTGGAAAGAAACTAAAGTGTTGCTTCAATATTTGAAAGCCAAAAGAAAAGAGAAACCAGAGTTGAGGCTTGGACTTGTAACAAATGGTATTTTGCTAGACAAATTAAAAATTACAGAACTTGAAGATATTTTGCCGGATTATATTGATATCAGTCTTGATGGCAATAGAGACTTACATGATTGGATAAGAGGTGTTGGCAGTTATGATAAATTAATGAATAATCTGTTCTTATTGTCTGAATCTGAAATATTGAAAAAGATATTTATCAGCTTTACCTTGAACAAATTGAATGTTTTATCAATTGCAGATGTTGTTAAAACTGTTTATAACCTGGGGATAAAGAATATATTGATTTCTCCTTATGTCACTTTGAACACCTATGATCGTTTGCATATCGCTAATGAAGAAATCATAAAGGAGATACAAAAGCTGCTTGATGGACAACTTATAGATTTCAAAGAATATGAAGGGATGAATATTTACATAAAAAATGATTTTTCAACTACGAGAGACTTAATGGAAGAAATGGCAAGCAGAAATATCATTAATAAGAATGAATTGCTGATAGACGATTATGGCGTTATTTTTAATAAATACTCGTTTAATAATAACAACATTTATTTTAACTACCTACCATGGGACACTTCATATATTCAGGCAATTAGAATCAGCATGATGGATATGTAAGCAATTGCTATGATATGTTCTTTAATAATTATCCGGAAAGAGCCATCGGGAATGTTAAAGAGAAAAATATCTTTGAAATATTGCAAGATTCAAAAGTTATTGATGAAAAATATGTCGGTTGCAACATCAGTTAACTTACTTACTAAGATATTACCATATGCCTTTTGTTTTCTAATCAGCCCAACTCCTTTTTATTTTTTGTTTCGGCCACACCATGTGACCGTTTTTAAGACGTCTTTTCTAATCTCATAGAAAGTCCCCCTCAAATTGAATTTCTGCCGATTGTGCCATGCATTTTTATACTGCTAATTGTTAAAGATCAAGAATAGAAATGACAAGTTTGCTTTAAATTCTGTTTGTCTTGATTCTAAAATAATTTTAGAATAATGAATATTACAATTTTATCTAATAGAATTATCAAGTCTTATGAACAAAAGCAGCTATAAAGAATTATACAGAAAATATCAGGCGCTGCTTGAAGAAAACACGAAACTTAGCAAGAGTTTACGAATTAGCCGTGGCTAATTCGCCAACTCATTATATTACAACGAGTTAGAGTTTTTAATCATTCCCCCTAACTTTTTGTATTGGTATGTACATTATTTTATTGACTTTATGGCATAATTATGGTAATCTTCCCCCTAACTAATAATTGTTCGTGGGATTCCATGGCCTATTTGACCCGTAAACGTATCAAAGGCATTACTTATTATTATGCAGAGGAAAGTGAATGGAGAAATGGACGATCAAAACGGATATGGCAAAAATATTTAGGACCACTTTCAAAAATTATTGCCGCAATTGAAGGAA
>MAYW01000358.1 GCA_001723765.1 Candidatus Scalindua rubra | reverse complement strand
TATAAATAAACGGCGCAATAGCAGAACCTTCTGTCAAGATGATTAACGCTCCTAACAGAAATAACATCAAGATAATCGGTGTCAGCCACCACTTTTTCCGGACTCTTAAAAATTCCAAGAATTCTCTGATAATTGACATTTTTCCCATATCTACCTCTTCCTAGTTTATTTCTATCGAAAACATACTCTAATACATCTTCTTATACTGTTCTTTCGTATGGGCTGACAAATCTTTCTTCACCCAGTAACTGTCGCAGTTTTCACAAGATTTCTGATTTAACAGATCTTTTCTGAAAAGTCTTAATACCAAACCTGTGGGAGTAAGAACAAAATAGAATAGCACAGTCAGAATAACCCTGGAAACAATTCCACCTATGAAATAAGCAAGGAGCATCCATAGTCTGTAAACCGGTCGCAGGATAGATGGCAAAATAAAACCCAGGATCAGAAACAATAGTCCAATACCCCACAGCCATTTTGATACAATAAGATTATCAGTTTTCAGTGAAATGAAAATCCCAATTACTCCCAGTCCAACAACTATGACCAAACCGAATTTTCGGATAGCCTTTTTTGACGTATCCAGTGTTTTGATTTCCTGAAATATTTCCTTAATCCAATTCAAATAATATTCTCCTAATCATCAATTTCTGATGATTTTATATTGTAACTTTTTTTTTAAAATCTTACCCAATTCTAATGAAGTGTATTGAGCTATAGCTTTACTACCTTTTGATGTTAAATGTACATGGTCATTAAACAAATCTGATTGACCAGTAAATTTTTTAGATAAATCAATAAGATTCACACTTTTCTCTCTTGCTATTTCTCTTACTACTTGATCACATTCATTAAAAGCACGCAATATTGCTTTATGATTTAACAGTTGATAGTCATATCTTATCTTACTTCGGTCTTCTTCATTATTTGTATCAGACACTAACCTTGCCTGGGTTAACAATACAGGTATAGCACCGATATTTCTGCTGACATCAACAACTGTTTCCAAGTTTAATCTATATTGTTTAATTCCAAACCGCCCATATTCTGACGAATAATTTCCCTTTGGTTTTTCTCCTTCCAGTCCTATTCGTGACAGTAAGTCTTTACCAATACCCATCAAAGAATGAGAATAGTACCTCCATCGTAGTCTCACGTATAATTGAGAGTTACATAAGAATTTATCCAGCCAGGAATTATAATACATATATGGGTTCTTACCTGAAATTGGCCAATAGGTTCTTAGTAAAGTGTTCTCAGTAGATAGAGTTCTGAAATACTTAATATCATTCCAGGCATTACATACGACAATATAATCAGGTTCGAAATTATGTATTTCCGAATAGAGTATCCCAAGCGCATCAAAAGAGGCATGACCCGGTACTCCAGCATTTATGCATTCAACATTCTTAAATCCGGATTCCTTCAAATATTTTTCTGTTAAATGTGGCCAATCCTTACCCATTGAACTATTAGCATTAAAGACATAAGAACCACCAAGAAAAATTATTCGAATAGTTCCCTCTTGTTTAGTTAAACTAAATTCTTTGCCTCTATATCCAAACTTATTCATATGAATAGTAATGCTATCACTCCATTCTACAATTCTTTCCTTACGAGGGAAAATATGCCTTGTAAACAATGAGGGGACATACTCAAGGGATTGATTATAAGTAGTTTCAGGAGTCACAATACCTTCAGGGGATAAAATTCTAACCAATATTTCACCAACTATAAGTGGTAAAAAAATGATGATTAACACCATAATTGTGTAGAATATCAATTTTTTTCTTTTTGCTCTTTATGCTGTTAGGTTCATTCATAAGCCAATTTCACATGATCATAACATATCTATGTTCGAATGCAATAAATTATAATTTCCTTAATCCAATTCAAATTCTTCCCTCCAGTCCATATCATCAATAAATTCTGGTTGATCCTTTTTATCCAACAAAAAATCACCTATCGCAAGATAATCCATCTCTGTTCGCATAAAACATTTATAGGCATCCATAGGCGATTGCACAATGGGCTCACCGCGGACGTAAATGAAGTATTCACAATAACAGGACAACCGGTCTCTTCCTCAAATCTCTTGATAAGCTGATGGTATCTTGGATTATCATCAGCATTCACTGATTGAATGCGCGCAGAATAATCAATATGAGTAATAGCCGGCACATCTGACCGGACCACATTCAATTTATCCAGACCAAAAAAACTTTTTTCCTCCTCCTTCATAGGAATCTGTCTTTCATTCTTTACCTGAGCCACCAGCAGCATATAGGGACTTTCACGATCAATTTCAAAATAGTCTGATATCCGTTCAGCTAAAACCGTCGGTGCAAAAGGACGAAAGCTTTCCCTGTTTTTTATCTTCAGATTCATCTTCCGCTGCATCTTGGAAGATCTAGCATCCCCAATGATCGAACGATTCCCTAATGCTCTGGGACCAAATTCCATCCGACCCTGAAACCATCCCACCACCTTCT
>MAYW01000357.1 GCA_001723765.1 Candidatus Scalindua rubra | reverse complement strand
ATATTCAATAAGGATGAGCTGGAACATCTTACAAGAGAGGAAGCCAGTGAATTGATAGATCACCTGCTGGCAAACAGAGAGCTGCTAACTCCGGAGGAAAGAGTCTAATCTCAAAAGTGTCTCCAAGGAGCACGCCACAGAAGCCGCGCCGGTTTAAAACTAGATAAATCGATTGTATATGGTTACATAAAGTGAACTTCTCTGTCATCTTTCTCTTTCAGTAATTAAATTCAATTTGATAGTAGAGATAGGTCAACGTATATGGATTAAGAAGGGAGAGAGTAGATAAATGACGAATCTAAATACTGAGGATAACGTGAGACGAGTTCTGATTTCTCTTATTGGTTATTATGATACCAGGAGAAGGTCGCCACTTGGTAGACCTGCTGTGGAATTTACCAGAGACCTAAATCCTTATAAGACGTATCTCATAGTCCTGGAAGAATCAGACAATGCCTTTACTAAGCTTAAAAGAGCCGCCCAGTTCACGGAAAGTGTGATAAAGCAGGAGGACTTCAAAACAAATACTACCATAGTATCACACAAACTTCCTTCCGATGGAAAAGAAGTTTATTGGAAACTGGCAGTTGAGGAGGAGTTAAATAACATCTTGAAACATGAGCAAGGCAAGGGATCCCAAATATGGTTCAATATACATTACGGTCCGAAAGCAATGACAGATAGGATGTTTCATTACCTCGAAGAAACAGGTGAAGATGTGCATTTAATCCGCTACATGCGATTAGCTATAAATAGAGAGGAGGTTTTGGATGTTGAGAAGGTAGACTTACAAGGTAGTTCAAAAGAACGACAGGATATTATTATAAAGGAAAAGCAGAAAGCCCAGTTAATTCACATGACAACAGATGAATTCAGAAAGGAGCATCCTGAATTCATTGCAAATTCACCAGAAATGAGTAATGTGATTGAAAAGATCATATATGAGGTATTTCCTGACTATCACATATTGATAACTGGTGAGCGTGGGACCGGGAAAGAGGTAGTTGCAAAGGCTATTCATGAAAACTATTTTAAGAGAATGAAATTTAATACAGTTAATTGTTCAGTCATGCAAGGAGATCTGATTCGGTCGGAACTTTTCGGTCACACAAAGGGTGCGTTCACTGGAGCCACTGAAGATAAAAAAGGGATACTCGAGGTATGGGATAAGGATGTTGTCTTTCTTGATGAAATAGCTAACATGGATCCTAAGGGACTTCCCATGCTATTACGGTTGCTCCAGGATGGGACATTCTATCGTATTGGTGACATAGAGGAGAAGAAATTTAAGGGTGTTATCATAGCCGCAACTAATAAAGATGTGTATGATCCTGATATCTTTCCTCAGGATATTCTAGATCGGTTCGATTTGATAATTTATGTTCCACCCCTGCGCGACAGAAGAGATGATATCCCTGAACTCATTAAACATTTCAGAAAAAAGGCAGGTGTTAAAAGCCCACCTCCATTTGCAAAGTCCGTTATAAATTGTCTTCGTAACTATTCTTGGCCCGGCAATATTCGAGAACTGGAAATTTTTGTAAAACACACTATTAGGTTCTTCGATCGCAAAAAACATAAAAAGATCATCTTAAAAGATATTGAGCCAAGACTTACTGAGAGGTTCCTTTCCCAAAGCGGTGTAATAGAAGAAAGTACTGATGGTTTCAAACTGAAAGAGTTTTTCAAAGATATGAAGAGTAAATTAGTTGGGGTCGCACTTGATCATACTGGCGGAAATAAGGCTAAAGCTGCTCGTTTACTGGGTGTTTCACCCTCATATGTAAAAAAGTGGAAACCCCAGTAGATCTTAACACATAAAACGTTATATTATAGACGATATCGTCACTATTAGGACGATTTATACTATTTTACTCTTTCCCAGTATTCGCCGACACAGTCTTCATAACTCATTGTTATTACACGGTAAGAACTTACCATATTATGGTTTGGCACGATATTTGCCCCTTTTTAGCCTGTGCATACTAATATAACGTGTACTGAGAAAGTTGAAAATGAGTAAAGAAAGGATAAACAAATGTCAAAAATAGAATGGACAGATGCTACTGGAATCCCGTAACGGGATGCACCCAATATACAGATGGTTGTGATAATTGTTATGCAAAACGCGCAGCCAAGTGGTTGAAGAGAATGAATAATCCCAAATATGTGAATGGATTTAAACCCACGTTACACTGGGACAAGCTGGATGAGCCCAACCACTGGAAGAAGCCAAGGAAAGTGTTCGATAATTCCATGAGCGACGTCTTCCACAAGAGCGTGCCCGACATCTTCATTGAAGCAATGTTCAAGGTGATTCAGGATAACCCGCAGCACCATTTTAAGATCCTGACGAAGCGATCGAAGCGAACGGCCAGAATAGCTCCAAAGCTGCACTGGCCGGACTCTTTATGGATGGGAGTCTCCGTCGAGAACTCGGCGGTTAAGTTTCGAATAGATCACCTGCGGCAGGTTCCTGCTGAGGTCAGATTCCTGTCACTGGAAC
>MAYW01000356.1 GCA_001723765.1 Candidatus Scalindua rubra | reverse complement strand
CTAAAGTTGGGGGAAAATGAATATGTATTATTTAATAATTCCCACCTTTTTCCTAACTTTAGTCACTTCTTCTCATCTTTAGCTCACTTCAAACTTTAGGGCACTTTTAACTTTTTATGAGACTCAAAAAACTACCTAAAGCTAGTCAGGAAGCAACCCACGATTCAGCATGACATAAAGCGAAGAGCTCAGCCCGCCACAAAGATTGGCGGATGAAAATAACAAGGATGTATCTTATTATATCACGAAGACTTAAAATGGAAATTATATACTATCAAGTTATATATTGTTGATATTTGAGGACACTATACAACATTTTAGTAGAATGTCAAGTGTGTTTTTAACGGATATCTCTTGACAAATAGCGGTAATTACATTACTAATAGTGCATATATAACAATTTTATTTATACTATTTTAATATAAATGAAGCCTTAACTATGAAACTTAATAAAAAAAATACTAGAAAACTAGAAAACGTAGATATTGTTAAAGCTACCTTTCTGCTTCCCCCTTTCTACTTCAGTTGTCAATAGATTACAGGCTGTCCGAGAACTCAAAATTCAAAAAATTAAGCGTTGATATTAAAGGACTTATGACTCGGAAATTTGCCAAAATGCCTATTCTCGGACAGCCTGATTAGGTTTGTCCAGATATTTTCTAGGAATTCACGTATATTAGCACAATTTATACAACAGAAAGGACTATCATGGTACGTAAAGTTCAATTTGAATGGGAATTGCCAGAGTCGTTGTTTGGAGTTGTTGTTCAGGATGAGACTAAAGTATGTGAGGAAGTGAAACATGCTGCCGTTCTTGACTGGGTGAGATTAAAAAAAAATTTCTTGGCGAAAAGGGGCTGAACTTCTGGGTATGACCTATCGAGATTTCCTTGCCTTGATGGCAGAGCATAAGATTCCTACACTGGATTATAATGAAGGATGGCTTGAGAGGGAGCTAGCGACTATCGATAAAGAGAAGATAGAACACTAACTATGATAGTCGTAGCAGATAGTGGTCCATTGATCCATCTTTCCATTATTGGACAGTTTTTCCTACTCAAAGAGTATTTAAACAATGTCCTAATCATTCCTCAGGTATATGAGGAAGTTGTCACCCAAGGAAAAGGAAGACCAGGAGATTCTGAACTTCGCCAAGCAATCAAAGATGGATGGGTTAAAGTTGAATCAGTAACCGATCTTGCTTTGGTTCAAGGGCTCACTTCTGATAATATTTCAGAAACGGATGCAGCGGTTGTTGCCTGCGCTCTTGAAAAAAAAGCTAACATAGTCTTAGCAGATGACTCAGGTGTGCGCGAACTAACAGAAAGTGAAGGGCTTTCTGTAATAGGCAGTGTGGGCATTCTCGTCTATGCTCGTCAAAATGGATTGATAAAAAATTTAAAAACACTACTTCATGATCTTGTCACTGCAGGTTTTCATCTTGACCCTAATGGCCAGGTTTATCAAAGTGCACTAAAAAGAGTTGGAGAGCTTAAATAACCTCACCTTTCTATATTAAAATTGCTTACCCCCATAAAACGTTGAGCGTTAAACGGTTGCTCAACTTCCGAACGTAGTCTCGGAAAAGGCGTAGATGTCTTATTTCTCTTTACCAGACTTTTGATTATTATCACTCTTTCCTCTATAGTCCTTTATTGCAGCTTCTATCGCTTCTTGAGCCAGGACTGAACAGTGCATCTTATTTGGGGGTAAGCCGTCCAGCGCTTCAGCCACTGCTTCGTTTGTAATTTGCAAGGCTTCATCCATTGTCCTATTTTTAATCATTTCGGTAGCCATGCTGCTGGTAGCAATTGCTGCTCCACAACCAAAAGTCTTAAACTTAGCATCTGATATTTTATCATCCTCTACCTTTAAGTATAGTCTCATTACATCACCACAAGCAGGATTACCCACCGTCCCTACTGCATCTGCATCCTTTATCTCCCCCATGTTTCTGGGATTCATAAAATGGTCCATCACTTTTTCGCTGTATGGCCCAAGCATATCGTCTTTAGACATAAATAAAACTCCTTTCAACTGAAAGAAAATGGAGGTTCTATATTTGTATATTCCTTTTGCGCTACTAATAAATTTACCTTAACGCAGAGGCGCAGAGGTCGCAGAGCTTATTAGGGAACTTACTGTAATTTGTTGACTACCCGGAAAATTCCATCGCATAATAATACAACATGAAAATTGATTATTAAACCTAAATGTTTATCACTAAGCCGTAAATATGTCAGCAGTTTCGGCTTGTCTATCGATGATAATTTTTCTTTAGTGTAAATGGTGGGTTCGCTTCGCTTAACCCGCCCTACAAGCTAAACATTAAATGGGTAGCGGAATGGCTTTAGCCTTCCACGTTCACAGGCTTACTAACAAAAAGACTGCCCTGGTGCGATCCGCCCTGCGGTCTGGGCCAGGGATGGTTATACGAAAATTTAAACCCGTCCGAACGGATTCATCCGGGCGGGTTGGTATTGAATCCGTTGTGTGTGGAGGTTTGCCTGCCCGTACCGAACGGGTACGTTCGG
>MAYW01000355.1 GCA_001723765.1 Candidatus Scalindua rubra | reverse complement strand
TTTTTGTCCTATCACCAAAAATGTAAAGGCCATTTGAAGTCTTAATTCCAAAAGGTTTTAAAGTTTCTGGTTCTATTTTATCAGACCATGTCAAGAACCTTGATTGGCGAGTAAGGGAAGTGGAGTTTATTGGCAAATTACCAAATAATGTGATTAAAGATGTGTTAAAAAAACTTGGTGCTTTATTGTCTTTTTCCAGGTATCCCAATCCAATAATGCCATTTAACCTTGAACAGGATACTAAGCTCATCATAACAGTTTTACCGAAGTACGCTGATGAAGAACGAGAAGAATGGATGCTTTTGTCTAAAAAAGGGTTAGAAAAGGCTTATGGTACAGATGAACCTGAATATTCTGCGGATTTAATAAAAGAGGCGAACCTTGATTATGAAGGAAGGACAAAACCAATGACAGAAAAAGCAAGTAGACCGTTTGAACTAAGATCAAATACTTCTAAAAAGTAAGGCCTCTAAGGAAAACAGGAATTGCAGGAAGTGAGAAAAGAAGCAAAGAATTGTTTTTTAAAGTTTTTTCCTGAATTTCCTGTTTTCCTTAGCGGGTAAAAACCATATATAATCAAATTTTCTAAACCAGCATATGGGCATCTTGATGCATTTCGGAGGTTTGATAGAAATAGAATTCTCGACAGCATAAAAGACCAACTAACTTATTTACCACAGGAGAAAACAATATTATGAAAACCGTAGATATATCATCCAATATCCTATCTATTAAGGAACTTTTAGACATGGCCAAAGAAGAATCACTTCTTGTCAAAACAAAAGACGGGGAATCTTTTGTTATTAGTTCAGCAGATGAATTTGATTCTGAAGTAGAGCTTTTACGAAGAAATCACAAATTTCTTTCTATGCTTGATAGATTTAAGAGTAGTGATGAAACTATTCCTATTGATGAAGTAGAGAAAAATTTACGCTGAACAATTATTTTACCATTATATATTAGAGAATCAAAGATTGAAGATGTTTTGGTAAGTAATTCAGTATTATCACAGCAAATTTTAGAGCTGGATGCTGAGGAACTCAGGAAGCGTTTATTGAAGAAATGATGACAAGAAAAGAACTGTATGAAGTTATTGAATATGAAGATTATGAAGAGATTGATAAGAAAATAAGTAAGAGGACAAAATAGAATAAAATGACTATTGAGCTTACTCCGAACAATATTTGCAGAACACTTATTCTAATAAGGCATTAAGAATAAATAAACAAGAATCGAGATCAAAACCCATATTGTATTGAAAATCAATAAGTTACAAAGTGTCTTCGGAGTAAACTAAATAGTCAGTTAGAATAATTCCAGTGATTACTGTTAGTTGTGCTGTAGTTAACTACTATTTGAAAATCATGTAGAATTAGATATAAAAATGATCTTCTCACTTCGAAAGGATGAAGGTAAGTGGCCATTTCCTCACGCATGGTCTTGTATGGAAACTTCCAGTGTGATGAACAGTGTTCTTCGGAAAATGGTATGCGGCAAGAAGACTGTCTCGAGCAAATCCACAATACAAGCACTTCAAGACCGTGGACTCCTCGATGAATTAGGAAATTTGACGGAGACTGGCCGTGTATATGCACTAAGTAAATGCTCATTAAGGATACAGTGTGAATTGCTTGGATTGCCTTTATCACAAATAACCTTGTTACGAGAAGGCCAACGCCCAGAGTTTGACGTGCTTGCTGATTATTGTAAGAGAGGATGGCAAGGCTGTTTTACTGAAGGAGGAATAATTTTCGTCCTCCTTTACTGTATTTGGTATGATCTGTTTTGCACTCATGTCATGCAGGAGAAGGATTGTGACCGAGAAACCGCCGAGGCGAGTTTTCAGCATAACGTTTTTGGAAACTTTCTTGGTAGATCTCCAGAATCCATAAATAAATTGCTTGCTGAGATAGATTCCGTAGATCAGGACACAGTCCGACATAACTTTCTCAAAGTCCAATCGAAAAACACGGATACATGGTTTCCTTATGGATTCTATGGCATTACAGAAACCTTGGTCATGGCATGCTTCCAAATGCTCGGACGGAAGTCAATTAAAGCGATTGCCAAGGTATATTTGTTAGACGACTACTTCAGTAAGGGGTGGCCAGATTTGCTGTTAGTGAAAGGGAATCAACTTAAGCATATAGAAGTGAAGACATTGGACAAACTCCATATCAGTCAGCTTATCGTCCTACCTGTAATAATCAAGGCAGGAGAATTAGATGTTACAATTGTGAAAGTAAAAAGAGTCTAACAAATGGGTGTGCTAGACAGCCATTCTGCCAACGCTCCATAGCAAATATACAACCTTGACACCTTTGACTTAAAAAATTTCAAAACCATACAATTTGTTGGATATATTATGAACTTTGATTATGCAATACATTCGTAATTACCCAATATCTTGTGGGATTTCCATTTTATTATAGAGGGGAGTTTAAGTAGGGTCAAGCACCGGTTGTCCATTTTCAATTATTTCAGCGAGGGGCGGTATTTTTTGCAGATTATAAACACGGTCCCGAACATAATCCCAAAAAGTAATTCCTTGCTTCCTGCAGGTAGCCATCAGGCTTAAA
>MAYW01000354.1 GCA_001723765.1 Candidatus Scalindua rubra | reverse complement strand
CTCGACTAAGTTTGTTACAGAGAAGGAGTTTGAAGTTTTCAAAGAATATCTGGATACGAGGCTTGACCGGATTGAAACGTTAATCATAAATGGGAGATAGAATGATAAATAACATAATCGGTTTATTCGCTGGGCAGAATAGTAAAAAAAGACAGATTGGTATTATAGCAGGATTCATCGCTACAAGTCTATATGTGCTTGGTGTTATTGATTTTGAACTGTTTAAGTTCATCATGTACGGTGTGGGATTCTGGACTGGTTGGGCGTTCAGTGCCAAGTTGACTAAGATGGCAAAAAAGCTGAAATGAATATTGATGAAATTATCAAATCAATCAAGAATAATGAGGGCTTCCGTTCCCGGGTGTATAAAGACTCCCTCGGATTTGATACTATCGGTTATGGGTTTGCCATTAAGAATCTGGAATTATCTGAAAGTATCTCAGATATTCTTCTCAAACAAAAACTGTTAATGCTGATAATTAATATACACGAAAGATTCCAATGGTTTCGCAAGATGCCGGATAAAATTCAGGGAGTAGTTGTGGAAATGTGCTATCAGCTTGGAATAACCGGATTTTCCAAATTCAGGAAGACTATCGCCTACCTCGCTAACAAACGATGGAAAGAAGCATCAAAGGAAATGATGAATTCCCGCTGGGCTGTGCAAACTCCCAACCGAGCCAAAGAATTGTCTGAGATAGTTAGAGAGTCATGACCACATTATCCACAGCATATTGTAACATCACATCCGACCTTCAGGATATTGAACCTAATATAGAATCTTACGATAAAAAGCGGTCAATAAAGGTCTGGAGTGTCCATTCCGGTACTGTATATAAATCGGAAAACTGCGGATATGTGAATGTCTTATTTCAAGATGGTGAAGACCTCGGCTCACCCGAAGCTAATCTTGCCGCCGTAGATACAAATGGTGAATGGTTTTATGACGAAACAATAGACACGGTTTACCTTCAGAGTGCAACTGACCCTGATGAGGAGAATATGCAGGCTGGGCAAGATTGGAAAACCTTAACTCAGAAGGCAGTTGACCAGTCAGCGGAATTCATGCGGGCTTATTATGGACAGGCGATTTATTCACGCAAAGGAGTAGAAGAACAGGGGACTTCCGCAAGGAATTGGGATGATATAATCATAAGAATCAATGCACAGCTCGCAGTTGTCAAGCTTATGCGTGGTGCGGGTAAGCATTTGGAAGCAGACAGATATGAACGGGATATTATGTCTGAGGATATTATAGAGGAAGTTGGCAGGCGTGGACTTTTGGTAATGTTAAAAAGAGGAGAGATTCATCTGCATCACGAATCTGGACATAAGCCTGTCATCGACCAAGTATCTATCGGAGGCAGTACAACAGGAGACCTTGTAGATGTAATTGGTGATTCTACCGTCAACTGGGATGCGATTAAAGTCTATGTTACCACAGCGGGGACTCTCACAGGCGGGACATCTTCACCGGTTAAGATTACTACTTATGTTAGAGATTCTACAGGATTGGAAATGTCAAAAGTAATAGACGATGAAGTAATCACAGGAGGCTATGATTCTCTTGGGAGAGGTTTGATGGGACGATTCTCGAAAGGAGTTTATACCTTAAATGACGAATGGCGAATTACCATGTCGGGATTGAGGAGAGAAAAGCCTAAAATTAGAACAATGCAGATGGTATATTAATGGCGATTACTTATGTTAATGTTGTTAAAAAGAACATCACAGAGCCGTTGGAAAAATTGCTCAAAGAGGAATTCCTGCTCGATGTATATTGGGATCGTACATATATGGCGAGAGATTCCGAATATTTTAATCTTAAACTTTTACCGGACAGCCTTGTCACATTAATTTCACCGGGACAGACGAGAGAGTATTCAGTTGAGATTAGACATTATCTTGAACGAGGCGGCGATTATGGGAGGCAGAGTCATCTTGAAGTTAGCGCAAATATAGTTGAAAGACTCAAGAGACTGTGTGGCGATAATATGACTTACGTACCTTCAGGACAAATCGGCTGGTTTAATGCTCGAATTGAAGAAATAGATTACGAGCCCGATTTAACTGAGGAAGAAGAAAACGGAGACTTACTGGTAACATCCGTTTTATGGGTTGCAAACATAACAGAAATAACAGGATAAACTATGGCAGTAAAAGAAAGAAGCTATGCACCGAGTGAATTCAGGTTAGGAATTGCTCGACAGACAGCATGGGGAACAGCAATTACGACACAATCAAACTTGCTCGAACTTCACATAACAGAACCTACGCAGATTGATTACTCTGGAGTAACGAGAGATATAACAAAACGCTCCGATGGGAAAATCGTAGAATCCAACACGGATATATATGTAACTCAAGCAGGTACTATTTATTCCGTATCTGTAAGTGGGATATTAACCGACCTCTGCGCTGATTACCTGATTTATGCGGTAATGCAGGACATAGAAAGTGAAGCCCCTACAGGTCCGTTCAATAAAATATTTTATTGGGATCGCAATACTGTAAGC
The DNA here is from genome assembly GCA_001723765.1 of Candidatus Scalindua rubra. GTDB lineage: Bacteria > Planctomycetota > Brocadiia > Brocadiales > Scalinduaceae > Scalindua_B > Scalindua_B rubra. The sequence goes on along the minus strand of MAYW01000354.1, from coordinate 55 downwards.
CCTGATTTTGCAGGCTTATCTGCGCTTACAGTATGTGGGATGAACCTGTGTGCGG
>MAYW01000353.1 GCA_001723765.1 Candidatus Scalindua rubra | reverse complement strand
CGCAAAACTTGAGGACATTTACCAGGTAAAGGCGGCAAATCTGGTGCAATATTTTTTATCGCCTGTACTCCAGGTTTTTCGTCAACGGATACCGTAATAATTCGACTGCCTGTAGTCTCTTTAAAGTCATAACGCACCCCATAAAGGGGTGGCTTGACGGTTGTGAGCTGTCTCAAAGACAGCCAATCAAACCAACTTAAAATTTACCATCTTCTTGGTCTTTCTCAAGCTTCTCCTGTTGAGCTATGTACTTCTTAACCTTTTCAAGCTCAAAACCCACTGTTGACACTGCATATCCTCTCGCCCAAAGTTTTTCTCCGTTGAAGTTCCGATTCTTACCTCCATATTGCCTTGCCACCGCTATTGCACTTTTACCCTTCAGATATCCAATCACCTCAGACACTGCATACTTTGGCGGAATAGATACACACATGTGCACATGATCTGATGCCATATGTCCCGACACTATCTCGCTACCCTTCTGCCTCGCTAACTCATGAAAAACTCCTTTTAGATACTGTCTTATCTTACCAAACAATGATTTCTTCCTAAACTTGGGCACAAACACTATATGATATTTACAATCATACCTCGAATGTGATAAACTATTAAACTTTTCCATTTATTCCTCCTCTCTGGTTTGTTCTAACCGTCAAGCCAGTTGGAGGAATATTATATTACTAAATACTTAAAGGTAAAACCTTTGATAGTCTCACTGGTAAAACCAGTGGCTTACCTATCAATGAGTTAGCAACAATCAGCAATTTTCTTATACTACTTCAAATTATTTTATACAATCTTAAGTGTAACACCTTGCCCAACCCTGGCATTTTTGAGGATCTCAACAGAGCCTGATCTTGCTTTATTAGGACTAAGGTGCAAGCGGGAAGTTATTTTTGCTTCGCGAGAAGGTCGGCCAGGCCGCCTTAATGACACAAATGATAATCTTTCCCGCCTACACATTAAGACCAATGTCAGGCTGCTTTTTTTAGTTTTTCTTTTTCAACATAATTTTCTATATAATTGCTATGATCACGAACAAGCGCAAACATAATACCGAGCATCTTTCTGGATATGGCAATCAAAGCCTTCTTCTTCAACATTCCACCTTCAAGATGTTTCTGGTATTGTTCATGCATTATTCCCCCTTTACGAACTACATTGAGGGATACAAAAAACAAAATCTTTCTCATAAGAGAACGGCCTCTTTTGGAGATGTGTCGTTGTCCCTTGTGTATACCGGAACTTATTTCAAAAAGATCAAATCCTGCATATTTCAATATTTCCGCAATGGTATTAAAATTCCTGAAATCACCAACTTCACCTACGAGACCACCAATAGTGATTTCTCCGATTCCTTTTATGGAAAGGAGAAATTTACTGTATGGTATATTTTTAAGATGAGTACCTATTTCCTTCTCAATCTCTGCAATAAAACGCTCCGTAGTTTCAATTGTTGCAAGCGTCTCTTTTATTTCAAAAAGTATGCTTTTCTGGCCTTCTCTAATACCTACAGTCGTTTTCGCAGCTTCGCAAAGCTTCTTGACTCTCTCTTCACCCACTTTTCCACGGCTAACTTTTTTCAAGACAATGGTCAAGCATTCAGGTTTGAATTTTGCGATATCTTGAGGTGCTGGAAAATGTTCAAGTATAAACATTGCGCTCTTAGTCTTCACATTCTTGAATACCTGCGAAAACTCAGGAAATATAATAAATTCCAAATCTTGAAGTTGGTTAAAGAGAGATGTACGTCTTTGCATTGCCCTCTCCCTGGCTTGTGTAAGTCTTCTGAGTTCCGCAGCAGGCCCTTCTGGTATTGCTACAGTCAGTGCATGGCCAAGTTCTATAATGTCTGCTATAACCTTGGGGTCTTTTTCATCTGTCTTGTTCGGAGAATTACCCTGAAGTTCCTTAACTCTCTTGGTATGCATCGGATTTACCTGGATGAGTTTTACATCCCTTTTCTTCATAAAATAAATAATTGGTTCTCCGTAAGGACCTGTAGATTCAAAACCAAACACAACTTCCTCCATGCTATAGGTGTTTTTCATCTGGGTGATTCTATTCCAAAAATAATTAAAGCCTTGACCATTATTATTAAATTTAAATGGTTTTGTGTCTGTTCCGTCCGGGCATCTACAGTAACCAACATTCGTCCTTTTACTGATATCCACTGTTACAATAAGCGTTTTATTATTGACGGCTTTAACTTTTTTCGTTTCAATACTTTTCATGGCTATGCTCCTTTCTTAAGTTTTAAGTTAAACCAACTTGCTGAATTACTTAAAATCAAAAGAAAGAGTATAGCCTTTTTTGTTAAAACTTAAAGGCTTTCTACAATATAGCAAGCTTTGCGGTGGGCTGAGATGTTACCAAAAAGGTAACTTCTCAATAAGTAGGGATAATGTTCTTTATAGTGGTGGCATGGACAAACTCGTTTGTCCATGCCACCTTGGATCTGACATTCAAGGATTTTACACACATAAAGACTAAACCCCAATCGCCAAACAAGGCCATCAAAATATTTTATCTAACAGAGCAAGCACAAAATCCTTGCTAAAAAAACAGGGCGTTAGG
>MAYW01000352.1 GCA_001723765.1 Candidatus Scalindua rubra | reverse complement strand
CCTTAAGGTAACAAATGCAGTCATGGAAGATTTGAAATTTGAAGTTTTATGGCAACGAAGTCAAACCCAGATACCTATAATTGTTTAGTCTCTACAATTTTCCATTGTAAAAAGAAAATTTGTGTGGGAGAGGTATGTTCATATTCAGTATAATTGCACCAAATGTCTTCATTTTGAGAAGTATGTATAGCAAGTAATCGGTTATCGTCAACCTGACACTATTTTAGTCGGTTTAAAATGCAAAATCATTGCATTTTTTTTGTTGTACATTTGAAATCGCTCAATTTGGGTATAATTATATTCAGAAAAACCAGATTACTACTTTATGGATAAGCAGAATGGATTGAATCATTTGTCAATAGATTGGATTTAACCATGTTTACTTTCAATGTAATTGTAACAATGAAAGACCTGACCCCCCCTTTCCCTTTAGAGACTGTATTCCTTTCTTACATTTTCAATGATTTCGTTTAAGAGATTTTTCTTAATAAAAAGAGAAGAAGTTATTGGAATTTGCTCAAGACTCCCAATTACTTCTATTGGCTTAAGCATATTTCTTCTTATTGCCCTTAACAATATGCCTATGGTGCCATAAGCCCTTATATTTATGCTATTTGCTGCAAGTCTTGCGGCAGCATCATCTGTTAATAAAATTGAACCTTTGTGTTGAATGCATAAAGAAATTGCCTCTTTTTCTCCTTTGTCGAGATTAAAGGCGGTACCAATGATATTAACATTATTTCTTATTTCAGATGAAACCTTAATCTTTCTAAAAGGAACTGATTTTATTTGTAGTGCCAATGGTCGATGGTATTCTATTTCTTCCCATACAACTTCTGGAACAAGGATATCCTTGAAATCTGAAAGGAGATTAAGGCGTCCGATTTCTTCTAGATGGATTATTGGTCCTGCATCTAAAACAATTTTCTGAACAAGAGAGTGTTCAATCTTTCCCATGGAGACCCCATTCAACATCTTCTTTTAAAAAGTGTTCCATAAGTTCTGGCTTGTGTGTTTCAAGAAACCGCCGTAAGGCTTCATTAATAACATCTGTTTCTTTAGAAAACCATCCCCCATCTACAAGGGTTTTAACCTGTTCATAGAGTTTGTCAGGTAGTTCCGCATGTAACATTTTCATTGATACAAACACCTCCTTTCATAGTTATCTCTTGATTATTTATAATATTTTTTTTTTAATGATCGCTATTATCACTTGAACACTTTTTTAAACATATTTAAAATACTTATAGACAAAACCTGGAATAATGTGGCTTTTTCTGAGTTTAGTTTTATTACCACATAGTTTACAGATTCCCTGCATTTTCGTATTTGGAAATTATCCCTACAGGATAAGTAATCAAAAGTGTCTGTCCCTAATTACCCTATCATATTCAACACAACTCTTTAATACTACTTTAAACTCTTCAAAATCTCCCTTCCATGTAAAATACTCATATTCATCATTAAAGCTTACCATAGCTTTGATATTGCTATCCTGCACAGAAGTTATAATGTCTTCTTTACTATTCATATAATAATATTGGGAACGTATCTGACAGTCGCTGCCCCTATTTGATCTTGGAACTTGAGCTTTAAAAATGTAATAATGCAAGACGCAACCCCGTTTTCTGTTACACAGCGTTTTTTGGTGAACTTGGCCGACGTGACTGTTGGCAGACCTGTCCTATTTTCTATTTTTTCAATTATTTATAATCATGCAACCAGATGAAGCGATTTTTCAAGCCATCTTTTGAATGAGAAGACAACAATTTTAATGTACGTTTTAATAGTTCACGGAATGGAAGATGGTGAGAAACAATAATGCCATAGTGATGCTTGCCTTGTTCCTGATAGGCTTTTGCTAATTTGATGTAATCTCGAATATTGTGTGTTAATATAGATCTTTTCTGTTTAACTGCATAGGCGAGCTGCTCACAATCACTCTTGCCCTTTCTACCTCGCTCGAGAACATGATAAACATCAAACCCTCGTTCACGTAGTACCCTTCCCAATAACACTCTGACATCTTCATCCAAAAAAAGCGAGATTTGTGTCATTATTCAATTGCGGTCTTTTTTCTTAAATCTTCTTCATGAACGGCAAGTTCTTCATCAATAGCCTTCCTATTCTCATAGTAATATGAAAGGGCATCATAGATTTGTGGTAGAGAAAGATGCGAGAACTCACACACTAGTTCCTCAGGAGTCATACCCTGTTTCAGAACATAATAAACTACTGACCGCACAGGAAATTTTGTACCTCTGATTATGGGACTTCCGCCACAATGTGTCTTTAGTGAAACGACATAGGGATGTTTTATCTTTGTTTTTTTAGTAATCCGGGTCATTTTAACAATTCCTTAGCAGACTCCAAGTTAGCAATATCTCGTATCTATATTTCATGTAAATTTTAATTTCAAACCGTTATTACTATCTTCCGTTTCTTTTAAATACCCCAACCTGGCCGAGCCAGAACCAAAAAAGGATGAATGTCTTATAGGTTCTGGCTCAGCCAGGTTGTTAAATGAAAACCTACGGTTTTCAAACTTTCCCTTAAAAATAGCCAAATTATAAAGCTGT
>MAYW01000351.1 GCA_001723765.1 Candidatus Scalindua rubra | reverse complement strand
ATGCGGTTGAATATCCGGATATGTTTCTATGGCTTTTTCCGCAATGGTTTAAGAATTCTTTTTTTGAGTTCTGCCTTGGTGCTTTTCTTCTGTTTTGCCTTCCTCTGCTCTGCACATGAAGATTTCTTTTTTAATTATTTTCTTGTGAAATAGAGGAATTGATTTTTCCATATTTATTTAACACCGATTTTCACTCGTATCGAAACCGCCATAATACTACCCAATCACGCGGTCCATACAATTTCTACAGATTTTCCATCAAGCCACGGAACAGTGAAATGGGTTTGCAATTTTTCTACTCCTGTCAGAATTGGAGTATGCGCTCTTTTTCTTATTTTTACCATGAACTTATTGCCATCATAAACTACTCTCCCGGGCATATTAATAAACTTTCTGAATATTGTTGGCGCAATATTATCCTCAAAACGTCTCAAGTCCTGTGCAAAACGATGGTATAGTGTATCTGCAATCATTGTCCACAAAATATCAAAATGTATTCGAATCATGATAGGAGATGAGAGCGCGTTAAGGTTGAAAAAGGTAACTATCTCTGCTAATTTGTTTTCAACACGCCAGCGTTTAGCATAAACTTCCAGGATATCTTTTAAAGGCAGTTCCTTGTCGTTTGTCAAAATAAATGTAGGTTTGCTTCTTCCATGGTCTTTTACCGCGACTTGCCGAAACGTATTTTCACAACCTTTCAGTTTGACCATACTTTCATATACAGAAACGTCTTTATACTTTCGCTTTGGAATTGGCACGTGTACTTTTTCCCATTCTTTTTTTGAAAGCTCAAGCGTCTCTTTTATAAGGCTGGCATAACGTTTACGAAGGGTTATAAATTTGATTTTGTCTCTTTCAAGGTCATCAAGGACATTGTAAGTTGTAAACTTACAATCAAAGACAAGTGTCTCGTTTGCGTTGCATTTTATCCTTTTCCAGTAATCAACAAACTTTTTAACCTCATATGCTTCCTCACTACGCAGTATATCGGCTCTCGTGTATACTACTGCATTACTCTGACTATCAGTAGCAAAAATAGTATTTGCGCCTTTCATAGCCTTACCCCTGGCCCCACACCAAACTTGTTCCATCTCTGATTCTTCACCATAATGTGGTATTGAGTGAAAGTCCAGATTTATAAAGTCTCCACTGTAGAACTCCGAATACTTTTCTTTGAAAATGGAAACAACTTTGTTTTGCAAATCCATTAGTTGCGTTTCTGAACAGCGGCAAGAATATGTACTCATATAGGTAGGTTTTGGAAGGACATTTAATCCTGCAAAAATACCTAATCCGGGTTCCTGGTCATACGATCCCATATGACTCAGCCTCTTGCCTCCTATTAATTTAAAAAATAACATGGAAAGGCAAGCTTGGATAGATCCAATGACGCTTGATTCAGGGAGTTGGCATTCTTTAACAATATCAAGGATTCCGGTTTCTAAAATATAAGGAATAAAAAAGAATACTCCTGCCACAGGAGTGTCAACATTAAGCGATTCAAGTTCTGAAAAATCCAGATTTTCCGCACGTTCCGGTATGATTTTATTCTTAAGAGTCTTTCCAAGTTCTTTATTGGTCCTGCGCTTAAGTTTGCCAAAACCCGCATCTTTTAAAACTCGTTCCACTGTTCTTGGTGAAATATTAATCCCTGCTTCCTCAAGGTGATAATGGATATCAGTTGTTGAGAACCCTTGACGTCTGTACACAATAATCTTATTCTGTATATCAGAAGAAGTCCGCTTTTGTTGCGGGCCTTTGCGTATAACAGGAAAAAGTTCTATCTTTCCAGTTTTAGCATCTCTGAGCAAAGAATAGATCGTGCTGGTTTTATAGCCAAATCTTTTTGCCACGACATCCACAGATTGTTTTTCAAGCACAAGAGCCCGAACAACTTCATATTGCTTTTGCCTTTGTGTAGTAGGATTGTTGAAATAGTGTACCAAGTCGATACGTCTATTTGTCTGGGTGTTATTGTGACGGTTAGCCATCTGTGATATTCCAGTTATTTGCCAAGTTCCAGGCTATAAACAGTGCTTTTAGGCCATATCTTGTATAACGATAGCTATATTATCATATATATAACCGCCATGCAAGCATTTTATTCGACATAATGCGCCCCTAATAATTTAAGTAGTATTTGTGTGATATACGACAAAGAAGATGACTGGAAATCAAGTCTTGTATTAGATTGAGTACGGTTATAGAAGGCAGGAAAGGGAATATTCTAAAAGAAATGAATTTGTTAATTATTATGGTATACTAAAAAATTATAATGTGGATTAGGTGCTTATTATGGCGGTTTCGCTACGAGTGAAAATCGGTGTTAAAAGAACATCCTGTGCAACCGCATAAGATACGTTACTATTTAGAAAAACGAGATCCTGAATTCAAGCGTAAAATGGAAGAAGTTCTTATTGTTTATCAAGAAGTTAACTTACAAAACAAACAGGATAACTTAAAAGAGACTCCAGGCAGTCGAATTATTACGGTATCCGTTGACGAAAAACCTGGAGTACAGGCGATAAAAAAATATTGCACCAGATTTGCCGTCCTTTACCCTTGGTAAAGTGATCCTCCA
>MAYW01000350.1 GCA_001723765.1 Candidatus Scalindua rubra | reverse complement strand
CTGACAATTCCCACATTCCTGTGATGGATGCTCTCCATATACTTATGCTGCATGAGAGCGGAGAGACGACAAGAGCAAACGAGCTGTTGCTGAGAAAGCAGAGGATTCGGTTTGAAGGCAGGTGAGTGAGTTTTTTCCCATATTACTTGCTTATCTTTCAATTCTAATTTTCTTTCGAAACAACATGCAGGCATATAAGCGTATAGGCTTACAATTCGACTTTTAGAGGATACCACACTTGGCAGTTGGTATTTGAGGTGTAAGAGATTAACGTAGCGCAATCCCGTGTTGGGGGTGCGAAAGCAAACGATAACCAATAGTTGCTAATAATTGCGTTTATACATCAATCTCTGTTAAGTATATGTATTGCTTAACAATTGCTAATAGTGTAAATTATCTATCAGAATATGATAAGTGAATGCATATATGAGCAACTTTGTGAGTATGATAGTGAAAAAAAACACAGCGAAAAATAGTCATTTCCCAGAATTAACTGGAAAGCTGTATCGTGCGTTTCAACATCAGCGCATCGTCTATCGTGAGGATGTCATCGAGTTCTACGGTGGCGATGTGAAAAAAAGTGATTTAAATATCCATCGCCTTCTGAAATCGGAACGAGCCATACGGATAAAAGCGAACGTTTACTATTTCAAAACACCACAGGAATTCTACGATGGGGATGTTTTGGTTGATCCACTATTGATAGCTGGGAAGGTTCATCCACAAGGGGTCATAGCTTATCACACTGCATTGCGTGTGACCGGGATTGCTTACAGCGTTAGTACTCATTATCAGGTTGGAATCCCGAAGGAAGAAAAGCAGACGCCCCGGCCCTTTGAGTTTCAGAATGTCTTCTATCGGTTTTATCGAACGGATCTGTCATTTGGTCTGGAGGAGGCAGTGATCCACGACGTAACCGTTCCCTATTTCTCAAAAGAGCGCATTCTCCTTGAGGGGTTGATGTATCAGGACCGCTTTCTGGGCATAGCAGAATTACTCCAGAGCGTAGAAGGTTTTCCTTACGTGAATCCGGACGATCTACTGGAGATACTTCCTAACTATCCCGTAAAAACGGCTGCGATGCGCTTGGGGTGGCTGTTGGAGCGGTTCCAGAAGAAATGGTACATCACGGAAGAAGTGCTCAATAAACTAGAAAAGTACCGAAGCGTCACACGACTTTTTCTGGTACCCAACAAACGGAAATACAACAAACTGGAGCGTCGGTGGAATCTGATGGTGCCCAAAACACTCGATTATTTGGATGAGATGTAATGCTGAATCTCACTCCACAGCAATTAATCCAATTCACCCAAGAAAGGGGTTTTCTCAGGAACGAGTTTGAAAAGGCAATGCGGTTGATATGTGTTCTTAAGGAAATCACTCGGCATCTTCTTCTTCAACGCTGTTTCGTGCTTAAAGGAGGCACAGCCCTGAACCTCTTTGTCTATGACCTGCCTCGGCTCTCCGTGGATGTAGATTTGAATTATATCAAAGCTGTTGATAAAGCTCAAATGAAAAATGACCGTGAGGAAATAGCCCAAATCATTCCTTCATTGTTCACCCCTTATTATGATGTAAAGCCATCTAAGGAGGAGTATGCGCTTTTGCAGTATGAATTTCGATACAAGACCCTTAGTGGTGGTAGTGACAAGCTCAAGATGGACATCAACTTTCTCCACCGCCTGCCAGTTATCCCAACAGTGCAATCAACCTTTGACAAGTTTGGACAATCCGTTACCTTTTCGCTGATGGGTCAGGAGGAACTCCTGGCGGGGAAGGTCGTGGCGCTATTGAGCCGCTATACACCAAGAGATTTGTATGACATCTATCAAACTTCTTTGTCGAAACCTCGGTTTAATTCACGTTTATTCCGTTCACTTATCTTCTATTACGGACTTATATCCCATAAACCCATCGCTGAATTATTTCACTTGACCTTTGAACAGATAAGTGAGTATGATATCCGTCGGCATCTTCATCCGATGCTGGTGAGAGGTCAATTTCCCGAGCGCGACATGATGGTAAAGAAAGCACAGGAATTTATTACCCCTTTTCTCTCCTGTTCAGAGGATGAGGCAAGTGCAATTGACAGTTTTGAGTCCAGAGGGGATCTGGATGGTGAGACGCTCTTTCCACAAGACGAACTGCGGAAAAGAATATTAGAATCTCCAGCCCTGGCTTGGCGGTGTGAGCAGATCATGAGAAAGATAGAGATGGCTGTATGAACTCCTCAGAGTTCTTCGTTGGTATCGTCCTCCTAAATCAGATTACCTTGCCTTATTTAGACAAGGAGATTGAGCTTGAAGACTTCATTCAGCATCAGTGGTTATGTTGTGAGTGAATACCAACACTATTCTTTTACAGTTAATTAGCAAGTTTCATAACATCGAACACACTTTTTAGTAGCACTAGCTGTGTTCTAACATCGTACACACTTCAGCAAAAATGCTTAATTTTATAAAGCTATTCATAAAGGCACCTTTGGCGCCTTTTGCATTACTGTTCTCAGGAGGAATCTTCTTTCAAAAGATAATCCAACTGCCCCTTTGGTTATCTTTAGCTTTCACCTCTACTTTTCTCCTTCTAACGC
>MAYW01000349.1 GCA_001723765.1 Candidatus Scalindua rubra | reverse complement strand
CTTTACTTTATTACCATTATGATCATTGCATTAAAATGTTATATGTCGAATGTCGAGATGTGACGAATTTTTCATTATAATTAAATCACTAATCAAGGTGTGACCCCATTCAAATGCAAGGATATGAATCTCTGGCTTAAATCAGTAAGAAACCTCGTGAAAACGAAAGAGTGGTGGAAAATATTAAGGACTAAACTACAGGGACACTATCAGTATTATGGTGTCAGTGGAAATATGCCCTCAATATCAAAATACTACTCAATAACAGTTCGTTTAGTACACAAATGGCTGAATAGGCGAAGTCAAAAGAAGAGGATGAGTTGGAGTAAGTTGAATGAGTACCTGAGTTGTTATCCTCTTCCTAAACCAAGTATCAAGCATAATCTATACACACTGTCACATGTGAAATGAGTTAAGTTGAAGAGCCGGATGTGGGAAATCCACAAGTCCGGTTCTGTGAGGGGTGTTGAAATTCCTCACACATGGTTTGAATAATGTGACACTCTACAATCGAAAGAGTAGAGAAACAGGGAAAACAAAATAAACCTAAATGGAGGAATCATATTATGCCTACTCGACAGAAACAGGCAACTTGTCTGTTTATGATTCTGTGGGTAACAATATTACTTGTCTCCTGTGTAAAAACAGGACAAACCCGTTTTCATAAGATTAAGCGGCCTACGAAGACGAAAATCAAACTTTTATAGAAATTCCAAATGAGCTTTTACCGGAAGTGAGAGAACTCATTGCTCATCGCCAGCGCTAAACATTATTTTTAACGAATTAAATAATCCCCCTTAGAAAAAAGGGACAGGTGTAGTTATTTGATTCTCTTGAAGAAATGTTTGATAGTTGGGAGAAATGAAAAGACTATCCAGTCTAAACAATTATTAAAATATAACATGATTTAGGCTTTGACATATCCATAAGAAAGGTTTATTATAATTATTGTAAACATGAAAAATAAGGGGGCAAATTTTAACCTTTTCTAAATAAGGAGGTTGGAGTAATGGTAAATGTAAAAAAGGGTGTGTCGGCTCTGGCTTTTACATTAATGGATCTTCCATTAATACCCCTTGCTATGTTGATTACTGCCCAAAGGGCTGCCGGTAACGTAATCATAGAAAGCGTCAAGGGAGGAATAAAAGGCGGACTTAAGACCGGGATTGCAATACAGGAAGCGGCAAAGGATTTGTACAACGAAGCAAAAGCTGAGTACGAAGAAGAGAAGAAAGAGGCCAAGTCAAAGGATTAAATTCAGTTTTTGTCAAAATACAATCCCCCTTGATCCCCCTTTAATAAAGGGGGAAAGAGGGGATTAGTATTAGAGGAGGAATAAGGGGGATTTTTTTATTCTACTTCTTCTGCGACCGCTTTTTTCATACTGCGACGGATCATGGTGCGGAGGATAAAACTCCTGTTTGCACCACCCAGCAGCTGAACCAGATTATCATAAAGAGCCGGGTCATTGATAATTGCACCGATGGTGCCTTCTCCCTCGGCAATATTCGCGGTTATAGTTTTTAAGTCTTCTGTTGCCTTTGCCAGATTGTCGAGTATCTTTCCCTTTTCCTCATCATATAGAATGGCATGCAGAAGTCCTTCACCAGTCCTTATCTGATTGGTTACCCTGTCAATTTCCTCTGATAAGTCCGCTATCTTTTTTATAAAGGTTTCGTATTCTTTATCGTAGATTAAGGCATTCAGTAGATTATCACCTTCTACAATTTCATGCGTAATAGCTCTCAGGTTTCCAGTGGTCTTTGCAATATTTTCTACCAGGTTTTTCCCTTCGGGTTCGTATATCAGGTTGTGGAGCATTCCTTTACCCGTTTTGATTTCTTCGACGATAGTTTCTAAAGATTTGGAGGATCTGCTTAATGTCTCAAGAAGTTCTTCATCTTCAATTTTTTTCAGGTTTTTGTAAATAGACTCGATGACGTTCATACCGCTGTCAAAGGCCTTGGAGTAATCTGATGGATCGATACCTTCAATAAAATCCCCTTCCTTGATCATAGGATTATTGCTGTTTCCAATCGATATTTCTATGTATGGGTCTCCTGTAACATAACTCAGCCATTTTATCATTGCAACCGAATCTGTTCTTATTCTTTCCTGAACTTTCGTTTCAACCTGCATTACTACCTTGAGCTTTGTTTCTGCCAGGTCTTTGGGTATATTAACGCTGACAACCTTTCCAACCGTAACACCAGACAGCCTTACGGGTGCCCCTGTCTGGAGTCCTATTACGTTAGAAAACGACGTGTAAACAGTAAATTGTTTTTTAAAATATCCTCTTTCGGTTCCAAGTACAAAGATTGCGATACCACATGCAACCAGCATAAAGAGAACGAATAATCCAGCACGAAGAGCAGCGGCTTGTTCTTTTTTCATATTTAATTACTCCACATTTTGACAACCCGGATATCAATAACGACTTCCCGCAATAAAGTCTCTTATCACTTTTATTTCAGAGTTTTCAAGATCATCCCATGTACCTTCTGTAATAATTTTCCCTTCAGAAAGCATTGCAAGCCTGTCAGTAATTTTTTTTGACGCAATGAAGGTCGTGTGTAACTACCATTGTAGTTACA
>MAYW01000348.1 GCA_001723765.1 Candidatus Scalindua rubra | reverse complement strand
GATTGTCCCTTGCTGTTCTACCACACCGTTCGGCTGAGCCCTTCGATAAGCTCAGGGCGGTGAGCATGCCGAATGCGCTCACGCCGGTGAGCATGCCGAATGCGCTCACGCCGATGCCTTCGGTGTGGTAAACAAAACAATTAATAACAAAGTTGTGGAATAATAAATAGTTTTTTGAGCTTTAGACCAGTAGCAACCTCTCTGAGTTGGAGACCGTTTGAACTAAGATCGAACACTTTTAAAAAGTAAGGCCGCTTAGGAAGGCAGGAATTGCAGGAAGGGAGAAAAGAAGCAGAGAATTTGTTTTCTAAAGTTTTTTTCCTGAATTTCCTGTTTTCCTTAGCGGCTTTATAATTTAGCTATTCTTTATAACTTAAGGGAAAGCCTGCCCTGGTGCGATCCGTCCTGCGTCTGGGCCAGGGTTTGAAAACCGTAGGTTTTCATTTGACAACCTGGACGAACCAGAATAAACGAAATATTTAACCTTTTTGGACTCCGTCTCGTAGAGACTACGCCTCGGAGAGTTCTGGCTCGGCCAGGTTGGGGAGGAATCCAGTCTATTTTCATAGCAGAAGAAAGGCACATATTTTTTTATTTTAAGGTTGATTTTTTACCATGAAAATCTATAATATTCGATTTATATATCTACTCACGAGTGTAATCAATAACTGGAGTAAGGTTATGAAGCAGAGCAATATGCTGTGGGTAACTTGTTTTTTAACGATGACTGTGTCATTCCTAATTGCGAAAGGAGAGATACGTGAATTTTAAAGCTATAAAACAACCTTTCTACCGGCAACGGGCAATCGGTTTGCTACCTTACTCACCTTACTCATATCTTTCACACTACTAATAATTCCAGCCAGAGGTTTTAGTCAACAATCACAAGAAGATGCAATAATTCATGTTAAGAGCTTTAAGATTGTTGGAAATAAATCGATCGATACGGATACCATTTTGTCAAGCATTAGCGCTTTTCGTAATAGGGACTTTACCCTTGAAGGGCTGAAGGAAGTAGCGACAGAGGTAACGAGATTGTATCAGGAAAATGAATATATGCTGGCAAGGGCATATGTCCCGAAACAGAAAATTATTGATGGAGTTGTAACCATTTCTGTTATAGAGGGAGAATTGGGGTCTGTTGACGTCTCTAAAGGCAAATATTATCTCGGGTCATATATAGAATCCTGGTTTAATCCCCTTAAAGGGAAGGCTGTAGAAGAGGGTGATTTGAAGCGAGCGATCCTTTTACTAAACGATACTCCCTCATTAAATGTTGAAACAATTCTTAAGAAAGGTAAAAAACCTGGAACTGCTGATCTTACTACAGTGGCAAAAGATAACTACCCGATAAAACTCGACCTTCAATATGATAACCATGGAAATACTCTTGTTAGCAGGAGCAGGTATAGAGTAGACCTTAGCATAACAGATCCAAAATTTGGAAGCACCATATCTTTACTGGGAATTATGGGAGATTCTTTTCCTGATAACCTTTACGTGGGGCTTGATTATCAGATACCAATAACTCATCACGGCACAAGGTTAGGGGGAAGATATATTAATGCCGATTACATTGTAGGAAAAGAGTTTAAGGCACTCGACGTTGAAGGAAACTCTGAAATATATGGCGGTTATATTATGCATCCATTTATACGGTCAAGGGATAAGAACCTGAAAACAACACTCGGTTTTGATTCCAAGCATATGGAGGAGTTTATATTGAACGAACCAAAAAGTAATGATGTCCTTAGTGTTATTTACCTCAGGATGGAATACGACAGTCTTGACAGGTTTCTTGGTAAAACCTATATGTCAATAAATTATTCTCAAGGGCTTAATTCGGTATTACATAGTATTGGAAGAAAAGATCTGGAAGCAAGCCGTTTTGGAGCAAGTGGTAAATTTGGCAAAATTAACATTGATTTTGCAAGGGTGCAGCAATTATGGAGAGGAATTACCCTGTATTTGAAAGCATCAGGCCAATTTAGCTTTTCAAAGCTCGTTACTCCTGAGCAATTCAGCATTGGCGGAGCTTCTACAGTAAGAGGATACGAACTGTCAAAATTTTTGGGTGATAGTGGTTACACATCATCTGCAGAGATTTCTTCACCTATTCCTTTTACTAAAAATATAAACATTAAAGACAAAAAGTTCTCAGATATGTTTCGAGTTGCGCTTTTTGGGGACTTTGGGAAGGTTTTTAGAAGAGGATTTCCAGTGGCCGGTCAAAAACATACGGATTCCCTTAATAGTTTTGGGGTAGGCGCCAGATTATATCTCTTTGACAGGCTGAATGTAAAATGTGATGTGGCTTATCCTCAACATGACATACCCGATGAAGGGCATAAACCGACTGTTTATATACAAGCTAATTTTAAAGTTTTTTAGTAATAGTGATAGTTCACCCAAAGGCGCAAAGCTCGCAAAGTTATCCCATTGCCGGTTCAATCTTGCAAAGCTGAGCTTAGCTCTGCAGATTGAACCGAAACGAGTATAACATTTCCGCCCGGATGAATCCGTTCGGACGGGTAAAAAAAGTAATCACACAGAGGCACAGAGATCACTAAGAAAAACAAAAGATTTAAACAGAAGATAATAGTTTTTA
>MAYW01000347.1 GCA_001723765.1 Candidatus Scalindua rubra | reverse complement strand
CCATAAATCTCTTTTAAAAGGAACGTCGCTACAGGCACTACGAAAAAGTCGCATTATGCTTTTCAACCGATTTCATTAGCGGTAGAAAACCGCTACGGGAGTGCGCCGCGGTAAGGGATACTCAACACACATTGTGATATAAAATCTCAGATTTTCAGATATAATTAGACAAAGAGATAGATAAACTGTAATCAGCAATAATATTACTCTATTGCCTTTCACCGGCAAGAAAGCTACATTCTCAATAAAGTGAGTTTACACCTGTACGGACAATAAGCTGTGAGGTGGCTTGCGCTGCATATCCACTTAGCTTTTCGGCTGCTTTAGGAAAGCATTGAATTTCTAGTCTTATGGTCTTGAATTGTCATAAAGGGATTGATATTATGAAAAATAAAATGACTATAATAGTAATTACATTTACAATCGGTTTGTTTTGTATTCAAGATTGTGAGTATGATTTTAGCATCTGTGTACTCCACGAAAGGACAAAATTATGAAATTAGATAAGGTGCTTCTAGTAGTCTCTTTATTGTCATTAACTACAGGCAAAGTATTGGGACAGAATGAGATAATCTTTACATACCAGAAACAAACTGTAGAAACACAAGAAGGTGAAAATCAGACTGAATCTACATACAATCCATGTATTGATGAAAAATACCTAATATTAAAACAGAAGAACCTAGATGATATGACAGACCGCGAATACGAGTACTTTCTGATGAAGGAAAAGGAATGCTATGAATTCAGGCAGTCGGCTCAATTAGATACAAAGAAGCAATCAACAACTAGACTACAACCTAAAAGAAAACCAATTTACCAAACCAAATCAAATCGGTTTGATATTTCTAATAGTAGTGTGAGGGTCGGTATTGACATTGGAGGCAACTTTACAATGTCTTATGAGGGAGAAGAGGTTGATGATGAACCAGAAATAGGATTCACTGGTGCTGCTGAACGTACCTTTTACAGCACGAATGACCTAAATCTAGGAGTAGGGATAGAATACCAATTTCTCAGAAAATTAAAGGATAGTGGGAAATTCAATTTTGAGTCAATTTACGGTATTATTACCTCTAAAATAGCACCGAACTTCATTTTGATTGGTCGGCTTGGATATGGGTTTTACGATGGAGACAGCAAGCATACCGAATACGCTCTTGCAGATGTTTTAGAAGGTGGGTTGTATTATTCTATTGGGGCAATATTGGTATTAGCTGATAATCTTGGTGTAGATGTGTCATACTCTGTTAATAAAGGAATTTATCCATATTATGAGTCTTTTTTGATTGATTGGGATTACTACACAATAGACGCAGATTTTGATGTAACATATTCTAGAATCAATATATCTACAATCGTGGGCTTTTAGGAAATTAAGATAGTTATATGAAAATGTTCTTAGCTATTTTTTTTTCAAGCTTAGCACTTATACTAATCTATGGTCAGGATGAATCTCCTTGTGAGGATTCTCTATTCGTCGAACTAAAAAATAAGCCTACCCCCACATTATCCTATAGAGAGTATGAATACTTTATCACATTTACTAAAAGATGTGCAGAATATCAGGAATCGCTAGCGCTTCAGATGGATACTACAATTGTGGCCGAAGATATAAAGGAACATAAGAGTAATAGTCTAGATATAGAAGAATTCAAACTTCTTATAAAATTTATTGGGACAATTGTCTTATTATATTCTTGGCTCTCTCCTCTATAGCAATATGCTGTCTTAATCCTCATGCTTTTCACCACGACTGACACTAATATTGCAATTTATCGGTTCAGATTCTACATTCTTTACGTTGTGTGTTTCTCCATTACAGAACTTGGACTTGAATGAAGTTTAGGAGGGTGATATGAATAATAACAATTTGAAATCATGTTTAATTCTATCAATTGGAGTACTACTAATATCTACTTGTGAAGAACCTACTGAACCAGATACTACTCCACCAGAAGTGACTATATTAGACCCAGCAGAGGGTGAAGAAATTTCGGATGTATTCACAGTAAAAATTGATGCTACTGACGACAACGAAATCGAGAAAGTCGTCTTATACATTGATTTCGTACCACTTGATAGTTCATTATCAGAAAAAGACATTTACTCCTTCGGCTGGGATACAGATATCGGAGATAATGGTGAATACACACTACTTGCCCAGGCATTTGACAAGTCAGGGAATAAATCATCTTCAAACCCAGTCAATGTAACAGTTATCAATCATAGAATATTAAAATTTGTAAACACTACATGGGATGATATAGATTTTGAAATAGCTGGTGTAAGTGATGTGTTACTATCGCTGGATAGTATTGAAGTAGAAATTCCTAAGAATAATGGGATTACGAATTTTTATGGTTATAGTTGGACAGGCTGTGGGATATCTATTGCTTGGGATTTTGATATAGAAGTCGGAGATGAAGACCTGAGATGGACCGTGTGGGTAAATCCGGGCGCATTCTATCTATTCTTATCAAACCAAAGTTCTGTTGATATTAACTATGTCGTAGTTAATAAAGACCTAACAGACCTTGAAAGCTGGTGTTATTGGGATGTGCCTAATGATGGATTAGTACACAAAATGGGTTATTACTGGGCTGATG
>MAYW01000346.1 GCA_001723765.1 Candidatus Scalindua rubra | reverse complement strand
TGCAGAATAATAACGTTATTTCTCCATATCTCTTGCGATATTTGAAAAAAGCATTTAATACGAAAAATATCGCAAGATTACCTAATGCCGAGTATATCTGGGTGGGATGAATGGGGAGTGAGTAATTGTCTGACACACTTAAAAGCCCCGCTTCAAGGTGGTGCAAGAATGCAGGACTGCCATCAATCATATTGTATACATCAACTGATTTAGGGAAACTAACCGCCCATAATAAGTTTGGGTTACAAATATCACCCCAGCAACATCCATTAAGGAAACATCCTATCCGTCCAAAGACTGTTCCAAGTGCTAAAGAAATTGCAATAATATCAAGTGTCTTTAGTACCGGGAGTTTCTTTATCTTTAAGAAAAAAATTAGAGCAGCAATTGCAAATAATAAGCCTCCGTAAAAAACTAATCCACCTTCATAAATTTTTAGGATACCCAGAAGATTGTGTTTATATGAATCGAAATTCTGAATCACATAAAATAATCTACCTCCTACAATACCTGTAAGGATTGTGAATATTCCTAAGTTGGAAATATGTTCCGGGTTTATGCCTTCAGATTTTGCCCTTATTCGTGCAACGTAAAGGGCTGCAAGAAAACCCACCATAAGCATGAAGCCGTATGCATAAATGGGAATTGATTTGTCGATGAACGGGATTGGTATTTCAAAGAGAGTTCTAATCATTGATAGGAGTTAAGTAATTAGTACATTTTGCTTTGGTCATTTGGATATTGTAATTTGGAATTTGCCCGCCCTGTGGGATATAAATTTATACGTTTAATTTTTGTTTAATTCAAAAGTTAAATTGGATTGCTTATATGGTCTAATATTATTTATCCCACGGGGTAAAGGATTTGTTATTTGAGATTTGTAATTTTTTAACCCTGTTTGGTTCTGATTTTATCTAGGTTCTCAGAGAGTTTCCTTAATCTTGTTTTTTTCGTCCATCACAATTATTTTTGGTTTCCATTTTTTTGCCTGGGCATCATCAATAAGGCAATATGAAATTATTATTACCCTATCACCGGGAGCTGCCCACCTTGCTGCCGCACCGTTCATACATATGATTCCAGAATCAGATTCACCCTCTATTACGTACGTTTCAACTCTTGATCCATTATTGAGGTTTAAGACATGTACCCGTTCGTAGTGCACGATATCTACTGCCTGAAGTAATGTCTTATCAATTGTGACACTACCTGTATAGTTCAAATTTGCTTCTGTGACAGTCGCAGCATGAATCTTCGATTTGCACATTTCTCTAAGCATATAAATTAGCTCCTTTCAGCCTGCCTGTGCGTAACACGCAGACAGGTCGCCAATCCTGACTTATCGTCAGGACAGGTTTATGGCATTCCTGCCTGCGGCAGGCAGGTTGCTTTCGCAAAATGAAAACTGCACCTAAAATTGCGTATTATCTTTGCAGAGTAATTAATAAATTTTGCCAACGTAGCGGAAACCGTTCGGCTGAGCTTACGCCGATGCCTTTAGGTTTCCACCTCCATGCCTGCCTGTGCGTGACCGCACGCAGACAGTGGTTTGGTAAGCAAAAATAGTTATTCGAACGTTTACACCCGTCCCCGCCAGAATGATTGCCCGCCTGAATGGCGAAGTCGGGCAGGAAGCTTTAATTCCAATAGACTTAGAATGAAAATTCCTATACAATTTATTCACTCTAAAATTATATTGTCTATTAATCTCGTATTTCCAATCCATACAGCTACAGTAGCTACAGCCTTTCCATTAATCGATGAAACATTTTCAAGTGTATTCGGATCAACTATGGATACATAGTCAATCTTGATATTTTTTGTCTTCTTAATGATGGATGTCATTTCTTCTATAATTTCTTTTGAGTCCTTTATATTGGAAGCAAACACGGATTTGGCTTTTGATAAAGAACTGTAAATACAGAGTGCGTTCTGGCGCTCTTCAGGGTTTAATCGCTTATTCCTTGAACTAATGGCAAGGCCGTCTTCGTCACGCACTATGGGGAGAACCCTAACGTCTATATCCATATTCAGGTCTGCAACCAGCCTTTTTATGACAACGGTTTGTTGATAGTCCTTTTGACCAAAGTATGCCCTGTCAGGTTTAATGATATTGAAAAGTTTTGTTACAATTGTAGTTACACCATTGAAGTGTCCGGGCCTTAACCTGCCGCACAGAGAGTCTGTAAGCTTATCTTGAGTCACGTAAGTGCAGAATCCTTCCGGATACAATTCCTTGGTGCCGGGTGCAAAAACTAAATCCGCATTTTCTCTCTCTACAATCTCAATATCCTTATCCATCTGACGAGGATAATTATTGAAGTCGTCTTCGTTATCAAACTGCGTGGGGTTCAAATATATACTGACAATAAGCTTATTATTCTCTTTTCTTGCACTACGGATCAAACTCACGTGGCCTTCATGGAGTGCACCCATTGTAGGTACAAATCCTATAGATTTTTTTCTGTCCTTGATCGAAAGTACCCTTGTTTGCATCTCATTAACCTTTGTTATGACGTCCATTTAAAAATATGTAATAGTTCACCCCCACCCTACCCTCCCCCATCAAGGGGGAGGGTTTTAGGAATCCTCTCCTATCATTGGTGAGATTAATATCGAATTATTC
>MAYW01000345.1 GCA_001723765.1 Candidatus Scalindua rubra | reverse complement strand
CTTTCCTATCGTGTCGAAGAATCTTTTCTCTTATAGCTTGTACAGAATTACCGTGGAAATCGTATCTTTTTATACTAGATAAATCATCAACAACTTTATCTTTAATGCTTGATATTATTACATTTGAAACATCAGACGTCCTCATATACGACAATAATACATAATATTGTCATATATGTCAACATATTATTTTATGATATGCTTATATACGCCCATATTATGCAATATTACTACGTAATATTGATTTAACACCCAATATTATTGGAATATTGGTAAATTGGGTTTTTGTAAGGGTTGCTGCAAGTATGCCCACAGCTAAGATAAGATCAGGTTTGTGGTTATTGGCCTTGATATTTTGAATGACTTTTTTGCCTTCTTCCACATCTCCTTTTAAATCGTACATTTCCTTTACGAAGATATTTTTTTCCTTACATCCTTTTTCGAAACCATCAATCACTTTATTATAGGCCGTAATTTGTTGACTACGAATAATGATAACTGTATTTTCATTGGCTATCGCTTCAGGAATATGAAAAACAATCTGAAAAACGAAGCTAGTAATAAGCCAAAATATTATAGGAACAAGGAGACTATGAAGTGTTAGATGTTTATGTATCATATTCTGAATGGCTTAAAAATGTACGGTTGCTGACAAATGATGAATATGAAAATCAACTGTGTTTTCTATGAAAAACATAGAAACAGAAGTTCCCGATTATTATTAAAAGTATAACTTTGGGTTATATTGTGTCAAGGGAAAATAACGGTGAGTATTTGTGTGCTATAACAAAGTGTTATAGTATAATTTTGCATGAACAAGAATATTGTAGGAGACAACCTGAGAAAAATAAGGGAAAGTATGAACCTTACCCAGGAAGAGCTGGCTTTAAGAGCTGGTTTAACTCAGGGTTATATAAACTTCCTTGAGAGTGGCAAAAGGGGTTATACAAAAAAATCTCTGGAAAAGATCTCAAAATCTCTCGGTGTTCCTATCTATAAGCTATTTGATGAGGAGGTGAAGAAGACTCCAACCGGGGTGGCAGAACCATCAAAAAAATACCGCAGACACAAACCATATTATGATGAAATAATTGGCCTGTTAGATAAACTCCCTGATTCCGTAATAGATCATTACAGATTACTTCTCAAGACGGAAATAGAGATTAGAAGTAGAGGTCAATAATAAATATTAATGGATAAGGCTTCTTTATACATTGTAGTTAAATAATCCAGGAAAATTTACTTTAACTAGAACGCTGACAATTTTTTTATATCTTTAGTAATAAACTCATCAGCAGCATATGGACCCCAGGTACCAGCTCGATAAAGATGAATATAGGGTGATTTTTCACTAGCCCAGCCATCAAGCACACTATCAATCAAGGTCCAGGCTGTTTCAACCTCGTCCTGTCGGATAAAAAGGGTGCTATCGTCTGATATAGCATCCAAAATCAAGCGCTCGTATGCGTTTGGTGGTTCTACATCAAAGACCTTGCTGTAGTAAAATTCCATATCTGTGGGTTGTAAAATCATTTTTGGGCCGGGAACTTTCATACCAATGGACAACCGAATACCCTCATTCGGTTGTACACGTAAGGATAGCATGTTGGGTTGCATGCGTTCCATTTCTTCATGTTCATCACTTTTAGCATGCCTAAAAAGAGCCAGGGGTGGTTGTCGAAATTCAATATTTATTTCAGTAAGACGCTTAGTCAGAGCCTTTCCCGTACGGAGATAAAACGGCACACCAGCCCAGCGCCAGTTGTCCACATGCAACTTCAGCGCAACAAAAGTCTCAGTCACGGAGTTAGATTTCACACCAGGTTCTCCTAAATAATCTGGAATAGATCGTCCATTTATAGTTCCAGCGGCATACTGTCCGCGTATGGCGTACTGGTCCACTTCATTTACCCCAATAGTAGGAATAGCGTTTAGCACCTTTACTTTTTCGTTCCGGACAGCGTTGGGTGCAAAAGAAGCGGGCGGTTCCATAGCAACAAGCGCCAATAGTTGTAACATGTGATTTTGAACCATATCGCGGAGGGCGCCTGTATTATCATAATAGCTGCTGCGGCCCTCCACGCTTACGGCCTCAGCTACGGTGATATAAACGTGACTTATATAGCGACGATCCCAGAGCGGCTCAAATATACTGTTACCAAAACGAAATGCCATGATATTCTGTACGGTTTCCTTACCTAGATAATGGTCAATGCGATACACCTGACCCTCATCAAATACGGATAGGATGTTTTTGTTTAAAGTGCGGGCGGTTTTCAGATCTCTTCCAAAAGGTTTTTCGATAATGACACGAGTCCAACGTTTCTTATCTTTAGGGTCTGCTATATGATCAGTTTGGCCAAGCATAGCGATGATTTCAGAAAAGACGGTGGGAGGGGTAGATAGATAGAATAGGCGGTTGCCTTTACCAGGAAGTATTCCACGCTCCTCATCGAGTTTATCCAGGAATATTTTTAAATCTCTAAATCTTTTACTATCATCGTATTTTCCTGTATGATAATATAAAAGAGAGGTAAAGGCGTTCAATTCCCTGGATCCAACCTTAGGTTTAAATCGAGCAAACTCAATTATGGCTTTTTCCATTTCAGTACGAAACTGCTCGTGTGATTTTGCTCGCCTAG
>MAYW01000344.1 GCA_001723765.1 Candidatus Scalindua rubra | reverse complement strand
TAGATCCTTATGGAGAAGAATACAATGTGCCAATTATAGGTTTGGACCTTGTGAAGGAATTTGATACACCTACATTGAGAGACATATATGCATCAGGCACATATTTCCATGATGGCAGTGCAACTACATTGTTGTCAACAATAGATAATACAACAACGACAAAGGATATGCATGGTGTTACATCACATTTGACGAATCAACAGTTACAGGACCTTGTTGAGTTTATGAAGGCTTTATAAAGATGTAGTTGTTAGACACATGGTATTTATCGGGCTCAAATCGATTAAGCACTAAAGAGCCACAGTTATAGCTATAACTGTGGCTCTTTTTTTTTGTAGAAAAATCTTATAGTTCCATAGTAAAGAAGAGTTGCTTTTAAGTTGAGTTTGTTACTCAAAAGCGATATATTTAGAAATTATGAAATTCACGAGACATAAAGAAAAATTACATTTCTTTCTTTTCTTCACTTTCTTAATTCTTGTTTCAAATAGTACTCCCTTGTTTGCAGAGGATGAAAACAAGGAGACTTTGGCGCAGAATCATTATGAGATGGGATTAACCTATTATGAGATTGGATTACTTGCTGAGGCATTTGCAGAATTGAAAAAAGCATTGAAGGCAAAGCCAGACTTTGCAAAAGCTCATTTATATCTTGGTCTTATTTATGCGGATAAAGGATATATAGAAAGTGCGGTTAAAGAATTTACAGAAGCTGTGAAAATCGACCCAAACAATGTAGAAGCTCATTTTAACCTCGGTTTTTTTTCTGGGATTTTAGGTTCAATGGAAAAGGCCATGGAGGAATATAAAGAAGCTATAAGGTTAGATCCTTTAAATGCAGATGCGCATTTTAATCTGGGTATACTTTATGGCAAAAAGGGGCTTTTGACTGATGCCATAAAAGAGTATAAAAAGGCAATAGAGATCAACCCAGATTTTCCTGAAGTACACTATAACCTCGGAGTAATATATAACACCAATGGGGATATTGATAAAGCTATAGAAGAATTCAGTGAAGTACTTCGACTGAATCCATTAGATATTGTAACCCATTATTTACTTGCTCTCGCATTTGCCGACAAGGGGTTGTATGATTCATCTATTGAAGAATTTAATAGGGTACTGGAAATAGATCCAGATCATGCTGTTGCTCATTATAATCTGGGTCTTATTTATAGTTTGCAGGGGTTGATGGATAAAGCAATAAATGAGTATAAGGAGGCTATAATATTAAAACCAAATTTTGCAGAAGCTCATTATGTCTTAGGTACTGCTTATAGTAAGAAAGGATTAATTGATGAGGCCATATTGGAGTTTGAAAAAACATTGGAGATTACACCAGAGTCTACTTCGGCTCACTTTAATTTAGGAATTGCTTACGGTATCAAAGGTGTTATTGACGAAGCCATTGTACAGTTTAAAGAGGCTATTAAAATAAACCCTGTTGATGCCGTGTCCCATTACGTTCTTGGACGTGCTTTTACTGAAAAGGGTTTAATAGATCAGGCGATAGTTGAATTCCGAAAGGCCATGAAAATTAATCCTGCTTGCGTAGTAGCTCATAGTGCACTTGCAAAGGCGTATTCAGAAAAAGGAATGATAGATAGAGCAATTATACACTATGAGATGGCAAAAAAGATAAAGCCAAATTTTACAGAAGCTTTACTTGGTTTGGGAATGGCTTATAAAGATGAAGCTGAGAAAAAAGATTCTGAAGCCGAAAAAAAGGAAATGTATGAAAAGGCTTTAAAGGAACTAAGATTATTTCTACAATATTCATCGAACGATAAAAATGCAAAAGATATAGAGAACATTGTTAAAGAAATTGAGTCGATGTATGGCCTCGACTGAGCCCTCGACGTGAGCGGATTCGGCAAACTCACCGCCCTGAGCTTATCGAAGGGCTCAGCATGGTGAGTACATCGAACCATGAGGTCGGGGAAAGTCGAAGGGTTGATTGACGATTGTCAATTGAATACTTAATTACAAAAACACCTATTTCTCCAATTTTCTCCCATTTTCTCCACATTTTCTTCTTGACTTTACTAAGTAGTTTAATTTAAATTACCCATTCTTATCATAAGAAGTTCTATATAATTCAAAGATATCCATTAAGGATTATAATATAATCAAATGTAAGGTGAATTTATTATGAGTAAGGAATCATTGAGATACTTGAACAATGCGAAAGAGATATTGAAAAAATCTCCCATTGAGGATAATAGATATGCTGATGTTAAATACGTCAAGGAGGCTTGTGATACTGCATATCTTGCAATATTAAAGGCAATAGATGAGTATCTACAGAATAAGGGATTAGTCAAAAAAGAGCTTCCAAGGTCTGTAGATGCCTATAGAAAGGCATTGAGAAAATATTTAGCAGTCCATAACGGGAAACTCTTGAGAAAGTTTGAAGATCTTTATGACGAGCTGCACATAGCAGGATATTATAGAGGGGATCTCCATCATGTGAAAGTAGTTAAAGAGGCCCTGAATGCTGCAAAGGCATTTATCGAAAGGATTAGATAGGGAGGCAATTATTATGTCATCCATCTTGCGACAGACAGACAGACAGACAGACAGACAGACAGACAGACAGACAGACAGACAGACAGACAGACAGGCAGACAGACAGACAGACAGACAGACAGACAGA
>MAYW01000343.1 GCA_001723765.1 Candidatus Scalindua rubra | reverse complement strand
AACATTTTATGAAATTGAAATAATGACATCGGTTCTCTTTGAGCCATCGTGGAAACTTCCTCTGTTTGTTGACTTGGTTAGTTTTAAAAGAAGTATACCACAATGGTGAGTTAACTCAATAGCCATATAAACAAATGGCCACTTATTAAGGAAATTAGGGACAGAAAAGGAGAAAACATGGAACCAAACATAATCAATCGTATAAAAGCCGAAAAGAAAGAATTTGTCTACAATAATAAACAAAGCCCAACCAAATTATATCTCACAATAGTGAAATTCAGTTTTCATAACTTTTAAGGAGGTGAATCAAATGATAGACGTTAAGGAAGCCACTAAATTGGCAACAGAATATTTTACAGATTTATTTGAGGAGAAATACTCCGACTTGACCCTTGAAGAAGTTGAAATCTCGGAAGATGGAAAGTTCTGGTATTTTAAGGAAATTATTTGTCAATCATCCTTAGTTCCTGTATCAAGCTCCGTACCGAACAGAATTAGGTATAGTAGTAGTTTTGCAATATTTCCCTAATATATTTTCCTTGCATATTAAAA
Source organism: Candidatus Scalindua rubra (assembly GCA_001723765.1). Lineage (GTDB taxonomy): Bacteria > Planctomycetota > Brocadiia > Brocadiales > Scalinduaceae > Scalindua_B > Scalindua_B rubra. The sequence continues at coordinate 2,113 of MAYW01000343.1, read as the reverse complement.
CACAATATTTTAATATGCAAGTATGGTTAAACGAAAAATAATACAAATCTTAAAAGATTCCATACGAAAATATCCGGTTGTTGCCCTGCTGGGCGCCAGGCAAGTTGGTAAAACAACCCTGGCTAAAGTGATTGTAGGGAAATTCAAGAAGCCCACCATTTATCTGGACCTGGAATTGACCTCAGATCTCAGCAAGTTAGATGAGGCCCAACTATTTTTAAGCCAATATCAAGATACTTTAGTTATTATAGACGAAATCCAAAGAAAGCCTGAGCTATTTCCATTGCTGAGGGCGCTAGTCGATCAGAACAGAATGCCCGGTAGGTTTTTGATCCTTGGTTCTGCGTCGACAGACTTGTTGAAACAATCTTCGGAGAGTTTAGCAGGCAGGATAAAATATTTAGAACTTTCACCTTTTCACTTAGCCGAAATAGGCGCTTCCAATTTTCAAAAACTCTGGGTTAGAGGGGGATTTCCCAATAGCTTTTTAGCCAACAACGACACGGAAAGCAACGACTGGAGAGAATCTTTCATAAGTACCTATTTAGAAAGAGATATACCTCAACTTGGGTTTCGAGTGCCTTCCATCCAACTTAGACGTTTCTGGACAATGTTAGCCCATAATCAAGGACAATTATGGAACGCTTCACAAATTGCAAACAGCCTTGGTGTTTCCGCACCAACGGCTAAACATTATTTGAATATTCTTGGAGAAACATTTGTTATCAGGGAACTTCTTCCTTTTTTTGTTAATGTGGGCAAAAGATTGGTTAAATCTCCAAAAATTTATTTTCGTGATACCGGAATTTTACACAGATTATTAAATATAAATTCCTTTGAAGATTTGCAATCGAATCCTATAATCGGAAATTCATGGGAAGGATTTGTGATTGAAGAAATATTAAAAATTTTGCCTGGCAATTTTGCGCCCTATTTTTATAGGACCAGCGCAGGTGCTGAAATTGACATGGTCTTAACAAAGTCAAACAAGGCAGAGGTCGTAATAGAAGCAAAGTATTCACTGTCTCCAAAACTGCAAAAGGGGTTTTGGCACTCAATTGACGACCTAAAACCAAAGTACAAAATAGTAGTTTATCCAGGCAATGAAACTTATCCTGCCAAAAATGGAACAATTGTTATGTCTATAAAGGATATCCCTGCCTGGATTCGGAAGAAATTATTGAATAAAAACAGTAAAAACAGGGTCAAACCTACATTATACATTTGACAGATAGGAAATTAGGGACTATTTAAAATAGAAAATATGAAAAGGAGAAAATATGGACTCAAACATAATTGATCGGATAGAAGTCAAAAAGAAAGAATTTATCGACAACAATAAACAAAGCCCAAACAAATTATATCTTACAATAAGCGATGAACTTGAATTAAGTGCTTTACCAGCAACTGAGATAGGGGATTTGGCCAGTTTATTTATTAAATATGGACCAAGAGAAGCTCTTAAGAGAAAAGGGAATAAGTTTTGTGGATTAGAAGTTGTATTGGATTCTGATAAATTTAAAGTAGAGTAAGTTGAAAGATTAAAGATTTAGTATGCAACTCCAATCTTTCTCAATCTTTTTTCCTGGAAATTTAAACTATAATTAAGGAGGACATTAAAAATGAATGTATTAGATCGAATAACTGTTGATCCGGAAATTTGCCTTGGCCAACCAACCGTCAGAGGAATGAGAATAACTGTCTCAGTCATCCTCAAACAAATCGCTAGCGGTATGACCACAAAAGAAATATTAAAAGCATATCCTGAGCTAGAGGAAGAAGATATAATGCAGGCAATTAAATACGCAGCCTGGACATCATCTGAAAAGGTCAAGATTATTCCTATGAAAGGAACAGTAAATGCCTGAACTTGAATTTATTGCAGATATGAATATATCACCATTAACTGTGGAAGAATTGCAAGAAGGTATTGTGGTTAGTGTTGATGAGACATCGGCAAGATTCAGGAATTTACCTATTAGTTCTATATAACATTGATTTTCATTATGGAATAAAAACCTTCATTTTTGCGATCTTGATCTGCATCGACCACACGAGGCAAAAATCCACAATTCCTTGATATTATTAGCTATACCAAGGATATTGAAACTGA
>MAYW01000342.1 GCA_001723765.1 Candidatus Scalindua rubra | reverse complement strand
AATGTCCCACCCTAACATCATTAATCAATTTGCATAGCTATGTTCTTACAAAAGTTTATATACATTCTTGGTGTTAATTCATTTTGCGTAGCAAAATGCCATAAATTAGCGAACGGAGTGAGCTAATTTAAGTTATATTCTCTTTCTTTTCGAGGTTCCTAGAAGTTTTGGTTGGGTATAACGGTCTATTAAGGGTGTAACTGTGTTCATTAAGAGTATAGAGTAACATACCCCTTCTGGATATCCGCCGTAAAATCTTATTAGTACTGTAAATAACCCACAACCTATGCCGAAGATGATAAGTCCCTTATGGGTTAGAGGAGTGGTTACCATATCCGTAGCCATAAAGAAGGCGCCTAACATGAGTCCTCCAGCCAGAATGTGGTATAAAGGATCATTAGCCCAGGGAGCTTTTATGCTTGGTGGCAACACCCGGGAGAGAATGAACACCGTTCCTATAAATCCAGATGGCACTCGCCAATTTACATATCCCTTGTATATCAAGTAAAGCCCGCCTAATATGATAGCAATGGCAGACACTTCACCAATGCACCCGGGGACATTGCCAAGAAACAGGTCTAAATAATCATATACTTTTCGGCTTGTTTCTTTAGCAAGAGGTGTGGCTCCGGTAACAGCATCTACGATTTGTTCTCCGATTAGATTGGCGCTTTTGGTATCTTGTAGAAAATCTGTTTGTTTAAAGTTTAACCAGCCAGAATTCATAGATGTGGGATAAGCAATTTGCAGGAATGCTCTGGCAGCGAGTGCAGGATTCCAGATATTATTGCCGAGACCCCCAAAGGTGTGCTTTACCACTATTATCCCAAATGCCGCGCCTATGATAGGAATGTATATCGGTACACCTGGCGGCAGCGTGTATGCGAGCAACAACCCGGTTATGACAGCGCTACCATCATTAATAGTAACAGATCTTCCTCTGAGTTTCTGACAGACAGCTTCTATGATAACAGTTGTGGCAACGCACAAAAAAATAATCCAAAGGCAATAATATCCAAACATAAAAACACCTACAATTCCTGCTGGAGCAAGCGCACCCACTACTGTCCACATTACTTTCGGTATACTTTCGGCATCTCTTATGTGTGGAGAGGCGATAACAATTAACCTATCTTCTTCTGTTACTTTCATCATGCCTGAATTCGTTTCTTTTGTCTGTCTAGATCAAATTTAGCTGTCTTTACTAAGTGAACAATGGGCCTTTTGGATGTGCATATAAAGGTGCAGCAACCGCATTCCTTGCACTCCATAAGATTACGCTCTTCCATTGCCTGCTGAAATTTTTGCGCTTCGCACAGAATGCTAAGTTCGCTGGGGTTTAAGCCGTACGGACAGGCGTTAATACACTTGCCGCATCTGATACAAGCCCGGGGCTCCCAGGTCTCTGCTCCCCTGGTAACTAAGATCCCACCAGTGCCCTTTATGGTGCAAACGCCGCTAATGCTTTGCTGGGCTATTCCCATCATAGGGCCTCCAAAGATGACCTTGTTTACGCCTTTCTTTAGGCCTACCATTGAAAGTAAATCTTCTATTGGCGTTCCTACACGTACAATAAAATTTCCCGGATTCTCAATTCCATCTCCTGTTATTGTTACAACTCTCTCTATAAGCGGTCTTTTCCACCTTATCGCTTCCCAGATAGCATAGGTAGTACTCACATTATATACGGTACAGCCAGCCTCAAGAGGTAATTGTGTTGGCTTGAATTCACGCCCGGTTATTGCCTTTATCAATTGATGTTCTGCGCCTTGAGGATATTTCACCTTAAGAAGCGCTACTTTTATGTTAGGATCATCGTTGACAGCAGATATTATTTTCTCGTATGCGGCCATCTTGTTAGCCTCAACCCCGATATAAGCGTTGTTTACACTTAAGCATTTCATAATGATGCGAAGTCCTTCAATTATCTCCTGGGTTCTTTCTATCATTTGCCGATAGTCGCAGGTAAGATACGGTTCGCATTCGGCGCCGTTTAGGATAACGGTATCAATAGTTTTCCCGGGAGGTAGACTTAATTTTACATGAGTCGGAAAAGAGGCTCCTCCCATCCCTACAATGCCGGCATTTTTAATTTGTTTTCTAATATCATCTGGCGATAATGCATTTATGTGTACGGATTCATTTATTCCATTCGTCCACTCATCGTCATCACATCTTTTGATGACTATTGCATGAGTCCTTGCGCCTGTAACAGGATGTGGCAAGAAAGTTATTTCTTTTACCTTGCCAGATATCGGGGCGTGTATGTAGGAGGATATAAGTGTCGTAGCTTCAGCTATTACCTGGCCTTTCTCTACCGTGTCGCCTTTTTTTACAATTGGCCTGGACGGAGTACCTATGCCTTGGGCTGTTAGCACATAAACCGTTTCCGGTAGAGGCGCCTGTATTATTTTTTTGTCTTGAGTAATCGATTTACAGTCCGGCGGATGCACTCCTCCACGAAAGGTTCTGGGATGATTCTCTTTAAGCCATCTTCTAATAAACATCTTTCTCCTTATAGATTCCTTCTCTACCATAATATACTATTAGTAGCTGTAAAAAAATAACTTCACATTTTAGATATGTATGATACGGGGGTAGCCGCAACCTTTAGGTTGCGTTATTTCGCAGGCTGAAGCCTGCGGCTACCCTCTCTATAAGGACTTTAAAACTTGAAGCCCGACTTTGCCATTCAG
>MAYW01000341.1 GCA_001723765.1 Candidatus Scalindua rubra | reverse complement strand
AGGAAGTTATTGCCTACAACTCCAAAAAGGGAAAGGAGAAGTTACCATATTTTTATATACAGCAACTTCTCCTCCTTCTAACTGTAGTCGTCAGAACGGCGTGCTCTCAGCTTCAGCTGGCTCTCTAAGCTAAGCTCCACATACTGCTTGTAGTACCAGTCTGCCCTGTCCTTCCAGTATTCTATACTGTCCGGTGACATGATCTCCAGCTCGTTCTCGAACCATTCAGCTGGTGCCACTCTGGACAAAATCCTGAAGTAGCGACTCCCTTCACGGTATAGGAAGATGTTGAGCTTCTTGCTTGAGAGAACAGTAGGATCATCATTGATCCTGACATGCTTGCTGTCCCCATTAGTCTGCACTTCCACAATACCGGCGTTGGCAAAGCGGAACAGGTTACCAATAGCGAACTCCTTACCAGTCTGACTGTTTACAGTCTCATAGATCCTCAGGTTCAAAGTCTCTGGCAACCCCTCAAAGTAGACATCTATGTACTTCACAACGTTCCACTGTCCAAATTCAGCATAGCTGATGGCAGCAATCTGCCACCCTTCCTGAAGGTTATAGTCGTTCGATCTTACTTCCAGCTCTCTCATAATGTAACCTCCTTTCCATTTAGTGTCTGCAGGCTAAGTGTTTTACCACTACCAGTAGCCATCTGGATCAGTGCTCTAGGTTTTGCCCGTTTGAATGATTTTTCCAAACCTTCTATTGCCTCTATCTGGCACGGCCAGAGACCAGCAACATCTAATTCAGGTATGTTCTGAAGCCTAGTTCTTAAAGTATCTTTTTCATTTATCCATTCATAAAGAGTTTGAGGTTTGTGAAAAGAAAATACTCGTCTTGATCTTGGTTCAGGATCTCTTTCATCCCTGAAGTATGTTTCTATGCCTGTACTCTCGTAGGCAAAGTATAGAGGGAGCCCTATATGTGGAATTTCTTTTGGGAATTTCTTGATATATTTGGCTGTCTGCTCAGCTACTCCACCAAGAGTTGTACCTATTGGCTTTGCCTCAATAGCACCTACGGCAGTTTTATCAACAAAGAGAACATAATCCGCATGACCTGTTTCAGTAGGAAATTCACGAATTGCTAAACCTAAAGAAGCACTGAGATTAAACTCATTAAAATCTTGGATTTGCCATCCAGAATCAATTAAGAGCTCATCAATGTGTTTGCGTGCTTGCTGTTCAGGCGTAGGGGACATTAAGCTTTAAATCGCTTTATTCGAGGCACGAAAGCTTTTCTATATCGTGAAACTGTATCTACATACCAGCTGAAGATTTCATCCCATTTGCTTTTGTCTGAAGGATCCATAGATTCTCGTAATATTATCCTGCTTGATTTACCTTCAGGAAGCTCTTTCCATTCTAATGAATTGCCTATATTTCGTTCTATATCATCTTTATCAGCAAAAAGATAGTTGTACATTCTCTTGGCATTTTCATCGTGCATATTGACCTCACAAGCTATATCTCGCTTATTAGTACGCAGTAAAAGGGCAAAGTGGACACCACCTCTACCTACAGCAATGTCATACCAGTGTTGAGCTCCAGGCTTACGCCGGTTTATGTTTACTTGATTATTCTGAAGGTAATCGTTGAAAGATGTCCAGAACTCAACTTTCAGAGTATCACCTTTGGTAAGCTTTTGCTTCTCAGCTCTTATTGATCGAGTCCATTCATTGGGTTTGCTTACAATCTTCAAATTGGGAGCATAAGGTGAATCCGCAATCTGAAGTAGTTCCATCTCAATGCCAAAGAAATCCACGTTTTGAACTGTTATTTCATTAAACCAGTCCAAAGCTTGTCGATGTTCTTCCCTAATCTTCTTCGCAATCCAAACTATGGTCTTGGCACCAAAGGATGCAGCATATGTCAGAAGTTTTCCTATATGATCGTGGTCAGTAGATGAAAGCTGATTTTCTATTACTACGTAGTCATTACTTGGAGTGTCTTTAGCAACAATATCAGCTCGGTAGTTTCCAACATACACTTCTGTATCTTCTAGCTCTAGTTCCATTCCAAGAGTCTCTCCAAGTATTGATAGACCTTCTTCGCTGGAGAGCCATGGTGTAAAATTTCTTGCCTCGTCTTGCCACTGTTGTCGTAGATCTAAATGGGTGAGTTTACCCAAAATCATTGTAACCTCCATGAATAGCTAATTAATATTGTATAATAGGAAAGTAACACTTTTTAATATAAATTGTCTAACAAAATTAAGTAAATGTTAATGATAGCAAAACCGGCAGTATTTGATTCAACTTTAGGGTAGCCGACGTGGTAGCCACTTTCCGACTTTATAACATATCACTTTTTTTCAAGACGATTGAGCTATGGTAAGGGCGATTAGCTCAGCTGGTTAGAGCGCATGCTTGACGTGCATGAGGTCAGAGGTTCGACTCCTCTATCGCCCACGAGACGAAATGATAGTTACATCATACATATATGTCAAAGATAACAGTATCCATATCCGGACACGAAAAGCAGTCGTATCCCACAGCGACATCTGCATCTGATATCCTCCAAGACATAGCTCCCCACCTCTACAACGACACCGTTGCAGTTAAAATAAACGGTGTATTGAGTGATAGGGACACAGTCTTGATGAAGGATGCAGTGATAGAAACTGTAACGGCTTCCTCAAGAGAAGGCCATGATGTATTACTGCACAGTACATCTCACTTAATGGCACAAGCAGTGA
>MAYW01000340.1 GCA_001723765.1 Candidatus Scalindua rubra | reverse complement strand
AATTTATTACACAAAATCGGAGGCTATTTTTCAGAGCTGTTGGGTAATGGCTTCTAACAAGGCGCTCGTTCGGACGCAAACTACGCTGCGCTTCGTTTGCGCCACACAACTCTATCGTTAAGAAAGTAAAATTGAAACTAATGAAAAGGGGACAAATAAAATGAAAAAAGCAACTATACTATTCTTATTATTGGTTTTTAGCACTGTTTTTGCGCAAAGACGAGTTAGTGAAGAAGCAAAAATGTTCAACCAAACAAAGGACAATGTGTTTACAGTATTTGGAAACGAACACGGATCTGGATTTTTATTTGACAAGATCAATGGTTTAATTCTTACGAATGAACACGTGATATCAAACTCTCAAAACATCAGCGTTCAAATTGACGACAACCAACGAATCAACGCAAAATTAATAGAAAAAGATAAAAGGAAAGACTTGGCTGTATTGGCAATTCACCCTGACTTTGTAAAAAATTTGGAAGGTTTGTTAATTGCCGTAGCCAGTGATACAATGATTTATGTTGGTGAAAGAGTAATCGCAATTGGAAGTCCGTTAAATCAAACCAGAACTTTAACCTCTGGTATTGTCAGTAATATCGAAAGAGAAACAATTATTTCTGATGTAAATATTAACCCCGGAAATTCTGGCGGTCCTTTAATTAATATGATTGGACAGGTGGTCGGAATTAATACATTTGGTGACTTTTCGTCTGTTGGCCCTGGATTGTCAGGTAGTGTGATAATTACTGAAGCAAATGAAATTATTAGTAATGCAGTTGCAGCTGTAAGTCAGAGAAACCTTACATTATCAAAAAAACTTTTACCAATTATGCCAAAAGATAGATTTCCGCTTGATGCATTAGAAACTGCTGCTTTGAATGAATTTCACGATAAGGATTATCAGTTAAAAGCCGGGAAGTTCAAAATTACTTTTATTACTCCACCTTATCAATATAATGCTCAAAAAGCAAAATCTTTGCGAATGGCTTCAAAAAGAGAAGGTGCAATTAGTGGTTCCGATGAATCAGAAGAAGTGTTCTCTGATTTAAAAAACTGGACTTCAAGCGTTGGTCAGTTTAAACCTGTCGTATCGATATTAATTGAACCAACAACTGGTGAAACATCAGCAAGTGCAACAGCAAATGCTTGTGGTGCAGCAGCAGCAGGATATGCTGGCACTTCATATTATGGTCATCATACATATGAGTTTAAATCAGATGTCGAAAACTTTACATTAAAAAGAGACGGTAAAGTTATTGAGCCAATAATAAATAGTTTTCAATACATCACTTTAGATTTTAAATCCGCTGGTTATTATGGTTCATATTCCGGTGAAGATTTAGCCCAAGCAGGTTATTTTGTTTACCCTATTGATGCATTTTTACCAACTGGTGGTTCGTTTCCAGAATTTTCTTTTGATGTTGTCAACCATATGGATAATCAAACTATTACTCATTTAATACCTGAAAATTCAATTTATAAAATAAATGCAGATTTTGAACCATACACTAATGATAATACAGGTTCGCTTGCTTATAAAAAACCAAGTGGCGGCGATGGTGGACTTGTCTGTGTTTTATTATTGTTGGGCGGGTTGTTCTTGATGGCGGCTGGTGCATAATGAAAATCGCTTTTTTTGTCGTTTTGATAATGAGTCAGTTTCATCTATTTGCACAGGAAAAACAAATACCATATGCAAAATATTATGATGTTCCTGTTGATACATTAATTTATTATGAATCATTATCGTTTGATAAAAGCATTTTCATCAACGCAATTAGAAAATGGCAAACTCATTCTTATTCTAATGAAGACCTCAATTGTCAATTTTATCCATCGTGTTCCAATTATTTTACTTTATCAGTTTTTAAAAACAATACTTATTGGGGTATTGTAAAAGGAATTGATAGAATAGTTAGGTGTAACAATTCAGCAAAGAAATATTTTAAGAATACAACCTATGACGACAATTACTGGGATGATGGTAGAATGATTGACCAAATATCACCAAACCTAAACCCAAGTCCATCAAAAAATGTATTATTAGCAACAGGATTATCTGTGATTCCAGGTTAGGTAGGACATATTTAGGAAGATTTTCTGATGGTATAATTAGTTTTTTTTCTTTTGGTTTACTTTCTTACATAACCTACAAACAGTATAAAAAAGAAAATGATTTACTCCTTTATTTATCTGGTTCTTTTACGTTCACATTTTGGTTAAGTGATTTTTATGGTGCATACAGAACAGCAAAAACAACAAAGTAATAATTGCTTTATAACCCCCAATCAACCTGACGTGAAAAGCGTGTAGCGTAGTTGCGGGTTTAGGTAGTTTTATGAGAGTAAACTTGAATAAGGAAATGACTTGTGGTTAATTTTTTTACGACAGGTTATTTCATTCGTTGGCAAGCATTTAGAAAAAGGAGAAATAGATGAATAAGATATTGAAGTTGTTTTTTATAATTAGTTTAAACCTTCTTTTTGCAGATCAAGAAGCATATCAGAAAGTGACAGGTTATCATTACAACGATGTTTGGAAATCGATGAATGATTTTAGCCTTGATATTAGATATGATATTGGTGAGGATAAAGTGTATATCTATATACCGGAGTTTATTCACACAGTAGCTTATGAACTTGATAAAGAAGATCGCCAAAAACTAATAAACTATTCTTGAAAAGTATTTTGAGTGGCAAAATAAAGCAATTGAGATGGAAGTAGAATT
>MAYW01000339.1 GCA_001723765.1 Candidatus Scalindua rubra | reverse complement strand
CAATTTCTCCTAAATCTTCTATCTTTCTTTGAGGCCATTTGGCGTTTTTATGTTCTACGCTATCTTCTACAATTATTGGCATCATTTAAATATTATGCCAATGAAAAATCATTTTGTCCAGCAAAAAATTGTCCAACAGTAAGCGCTGCTGGAGAGGCCTATCCTGTTGACACTGGAGATGTAATGCAAACAAATCTTGGATGGATAGAAGGCTTTTCACATTTACTCAGTATGTCTCCGTCAACAATAAAGCTTACCATGAGTTATGAATCATGCATCCTGTTACCAGAACTTTTACCAGTTAGGAATAACGATAATTCGGCAACCTGGTTGGATACCTTTACCCCAATCTATAGAACAATTGATCATGTTGAACAACGTCCGGTACGGCGTTGTGGCGATAAATCATTAGCAATTATCTATCAGGATGAAGATATCTTTTTTGAGATGGCTAGAATGCTTAAAAGAGAGCTTCATAATAGTAAGCTGGAAAAGATTGATCTTTACAATGGTGGCGAGTTTGTCAATGGCCATAAAAAATACGTATCACTTTTAACTGAAGTATTTCATAAGCATCGTGCTGTATTATTCTTAGGTCATTTACATAGAGGGAGGGAAAGTGATGAAGGTGGTTGGAGTTTGACCAGGGAAAAGGTATTAAAAATGTCGGATCTGGGGAAATTTTTAGGTGCAGAGGGAAAACATCGAGGTAGCACGTTCATCGGTAAAGAATATGGTGGTAGTTCTCCTATACCGGAAGTTGTCTTCGCAAACTGCTGTTTTAGTGCAGGAGAAGACCCTGAGAGCCGAACTCAGGAGGCACTTTCCTACCCTAAACTATTCCTTGATGCAGGCGTTCGTTTCTTCATTGGCACCTCAATGGATATTGTACTATCAGCAGGTAATATGAGGAATGACCTTGATATCATCCAAAGGTTAGTATGCGAGTTTTTCTCGAGTTGGGCTGATACTTCAGACAAAGCTATCGAACATCTCTACCATGCCAAGGAAAAGTGCAATTTTCACCTGTTGACAAGCTTATATCAAATTTACTCCGTCGGAGGTGAGCAGCTTATTACACATGGAAGGAAGGAGCCACTGGGCGCTCTTGTTTCAGGTATATCGGCTGGAGACAAACTTGGTGATTACTTAATAACTAAGGAACTATGGTCAGAACGATATGCAAGAACATTCTGGGCAAAGAATCTTATAAAAGAAAGTTATCATTTAGTTCAGGTCTTGGTAGATGAGTGGCAGGATAAACCTGGACTGACCAAAGGGCTGCAAACAGCAATTCAAAAATTTACAGAAGCAGGCCTGAGTCCTGGACATTTGGTACCAAATCGCCATCAGGTCTGTATGCTCATTCGACAAGGTAAAGAGCAAAGAAATATGCACGTTATTGTCTATGATAGACCATCCGATGATTCAGATAAAAATTGGTATCCTTTAGGATCGAGGAGTTTTAATCAGAACTCTTCATCTCACTTTATGGAGGTTTTACGTATTGGTGCCGGGATAAGTGCCTATCTTTCCGAACTCCATGCAAAGAAGATTCAACACGGCAATCTTGATTCAGACAGTATTCTTTTTCACAAGGACGGAGGTATTGAACAGGTCGTTATTAAGGATGCATGGGTGCGACATGCACTTCCAGGGAGATTTACGGATCCACGTTATGCAGCGCCAGAGGAGCCTGCGAATGAGGAAGGAATCGACGAACTCAAATATGATTGTTGGGGGTTGGGGGTGATACTTTTTGAGCTTGCTACTGGAAAATCACCTTTTGGGGAGGCAGAATCGTCTGAACAAGGATTGCGGTATTCATTAAAAGAAGCCCTGGGCCCCACAGGTCATCTTGTTCCTGAGGCTCTGGATCGAGTTATTCGTGAGTGCCTTGTTCCGTCTGCCAATCTTCGTCCCAGTGCCGAACTGATTGCCAAGAGGTTAGTACTTGCATATCAAGCAGGTGGTACCTATATAAGTGAGTTTGAAACTGAATTAGATATCCGCATCCAGGCAGGGCACAGGCTTTTTGCAGTTATCATTGATGACGTATCAGAGTTAGAATCAATACTTATTAGTATGACTAAACGACAACACAGACGACTCCCTGCCAATACCTCAGCAACCAATCACAACATAAGCTACCGTCTATTTGTAATGTCCGAAGAAGTAGGATTGGTAGATCAGCGTTCCGGAAACTTGATTGTCCCATGGGTTAATGCACAAGAATTATATCAACTTATGCATGAACAGGCAGCACAAAATAATTTACCATCTCCAGGGTTCCCCTCATATAATGAGGTTGCTGTGTACAATGCAGAAATCATATTTTCACAAGTGACTACTATGCTCCAAAGTAGTAGCTCCAATGATATTCCAATTGTCTTAATTAGAGGCAGCACATGGTGGGATTATGGTCCACCAGCATGGAGAATCCTTAAAATGTGTCAGTCAAATCCACGCACTTACCCAATAATCATTGTTGCAGACAGTTTAATACCACTGGATCCTGAATTGGGTCGTTTATTTTCCGTGGTCAATTTCCCACCTCCATCACCTGCCGTACTGTTCGAGCATATTCTAGCCTTCAAAGATACAGAGCAATTAACTGTACCCGATGCATGTTTTTTATATTACTAATTGGTTTTACACAACAACCCTTTATTTTCGATATACCATCTCTTTTGCATCCCCTTCAAATAAGCTAATACCTTGAAAACTTAGCTTTTCTTTTCGGCATATT
>MAYW01000338.1 GCA_001723765.1 Candidatus Scalindua rubra | reverse complement strand
CAACGCTTGTAGGATTCTCTCAAAAATGCGGCAGTCTCACCTTGTCATACAATACATAAAAGCGAAATGTTTCCTCCTGCTTGGCTTTTCGATATAGTTTACGCTGAAAATCTCGAACTCTTTCCTTATCGCTCACTTGCGATTTGGGTCTTGCTTGTAGGTCTCCCAATACAATATCCTCTTTTCTTTGTAAACGTTAACTGAAGCAATGCTCCTTCGCTCCTGTGAAGTTTTAATGTCTTCACTATCACCACTGTCGGGTCGGAGGAGGCGCCTGAAGGCTAACCACCGTCCGCCGCACAAACTGGACGTACGGTTTTCCCGTATCCAGCTTTCATAAGAGTACGTTAATAACGTGTTGCAATTGACGGTATTAATGACACAAGGTTTACCAATCCCATATCACGATAGAGCTTAGCTGATGGAAGTTTCTTCCATCCACTATTACGCCATCGCTTGTATTTGAATGACCAAATTCTTCGTATAATCCATCTTGATAATTGGTTAAAAAGCTTACGAACATGGGCTTTACAATAGTAGTTACCCCAACCACGGATTATGGGATTAACCTCTTCAATAAGTTTGTTTAAACTTATAGGAGCTTTTCGCCTTGTTCGTTTGCGAATTTGCTCTTTAAAGTGCTTAATCGATTTATCACTTGGGTAGGCATAGTAACTCCCACATATTACTCCACTTTTAATTTTCTGTGGAGATAGCTTCAGGGGTCGATTGCCTTGCTTGATTTTGTAACCAAGAAACTCAAAACCTTGGCGTATGTGTACAATACGGGTTTTTCCCGTATGTAATTTTACTCCAAGAGTGGCTAAAATCTTCTTTGCTGTTTGTAGTGCAGCCCTGGCCTCAGCCTCTGTCTTGCATGTCACTACCCAATCGTCTGCCCATCTTGTCAGTTTATAACCTTTATGCCCCATCTCTCGATCAAAGGGGGTCAGAAGAATATTGCTGAGCATTGGTGAAATCACCCCTCCTTGAGGAGTACCCTGTTCTGTCGGTAACTCTTTCCCCTGCGCATAGCATCCTGCTTTGAGTACGTCCCTTATAAGATCCAACACTCGTCCGTCTGATATACGCTGGTTTATCAAAGGCATTAGTTTATCATGATCTACTGATCCAAAGAAATCCTTAAGATCTGCATCCACAATCCACTCATTACCTGACTTTATTTCCCGCCAGATCTTACTCAATGCATCCTTTGGCGACCTCCCTTTACGATATCCGAAGTTGGCTTCATCAAATACCGGTTCAAAGATTGGTTCCAGCCTGTTCAGGAGAGCTTGCTGACATACCCGATCGTATACTGTCGGTATACCTAACGGTCTATATTTCCCTGGCTCACCTGACTTAGGAATCATCTGTTGCCGTACTGCTTGCGGTTGATATGAGCCCTCTATTAGCTCTTTCTTTAGCCGATTGAGGTTTGTTGATACCTCAGCCTCAAAATCATCAATGCCTTGTCCATCTATACCTCCCGCTCCTCTGTTTCGTCTCACCTTATCCCAGGCCAACTCCAAATTTCTCATCTTGTACACCTTGTCCACTAAAGAGTGAACCTTCCTTGCTCCTGTTGGATTAAGCCAGTCTCTAAGTTTCCTCGGCCGTTGCCCTAAGGGTTTTTCTCTTATCGAACTTTTCCTTGACAACTTCCTTACTCCTCTCATTTCCTGTCTCTTTCCAACTACTCTTACCAACCGCCTTCCCCAGCTCACCCTGCTGCCCGCTTATGCGGATCGCACACTTTTCACCGTACTTAAGGTACTACTCGGTTGTCCGACTACTTACAAAGCATCATTTCCCACTTCGCTTTTTACTTATAGGGTCACTTATTCTATCTCCACAACAGAAACTTTGTAAGTCCTCCTGGGGTCATACTCTAATCTTCCGTACCGTGCCGTCCGCACACACCTTGGTACAGTGGGTGGATGAGTTTGCCTTCGCCTCCATAGTGCAGGCTCGACCTTGCCCCACTTTTGGCCGACCGGTTCATCATGATATTTGATTACAGCCCGGCACTTCTCCTCAAACCCTTCAGATTCTATCTCACGATAGACACCTTGTCCTCCAATACTGTTATGTATTGGCCAGCGAGAAATTACCCCCGCTTTTGGATATAGCTCCCCTCATCAGAGAGCCAGAGGGACTTTAACCCTCCTGATTAGGTACTGCCCAGCACACACTATGAGCATCTCCGACTTCTCGTTGTCCTGTGGCACACTTCGGTTTCCCTTATAGCTCCACATTACGGTCATCAACCTGAACAACGAGATCTCCCATGTTCATACATATACCTTTTACAGACATACCATCACTCATAACTCCGACGACACTACATAGTTCTACCGTTTGACACTCTTACATATGCAGTTGCAGATTTCACCCAATCCGGGAGGCTCATCTATCGTATTACAGCGTAACGAAGCCTACGTGTTCGCTTGCGCTACGGTCTGCCTGTTCGCTACAGGGAACTCGAACGCATACATCACTGTTTACGTCCTCCCATGAGACTTACTGTCTCTTTTACTACCGTCCGAACGGTCAATTGACGGGTTGGACTTTCACCAACTGATATATGTACGCCTCATGGCGTACCAGATTTCACTGATTTCACTGATTATTTTTATAGTAAAATCTGAGTAATCTGCGAAATCTGTGGTTTCTTTTAGTTTTTGTGGATAAAGAATTGCTTCTAAAATGACAAAAACCCAGGCCAAAAACGG
>MAYW01000337.1 GCA_001723765.1 Candidatus Scalindua rubra | reverse complement strand
TTTTTTCTCTTGTCGTTCGGTTTTTTTTAAAATTCAACGAGACCTCCTTTTTCTTAAGGTTTTACTCCTTGCAGTTTAAGGAGAACTCGTCGATAAGTCAATCAAAATATCATTAATATTTTTCTAATATATATTTAGCCGATAATTATGTTCTACCAAGAGTAAGGCCACAATTGGTAGTACAACATTTCACAAAGAAGACCTTGTACTCTTTGACCCATCAACAGGCAATGCAAGTCTTTTCTTTGATGGTAGTGAATTTTTTGAGTCAGGATATGGATGGTCTAATGGAGATGATAACAATGAAGATAACAATCTTGATGCGGTCTCTATGATTGATTCAGACTCAATTGTAATCTCTACTGCAAAGAAGGCAGAGATAGATGATTTTATATTCGAGGATGAAGACCTCGTACGCATTGATCTGAGTAGCCCGACAGAAGGAGTAGCCAGTATGTTCTTTGACGGCAGTGATCATTTTGACAATGCATACAAGGCAGACATTGATGCCGTTGCACTTGTTCAAGCAGGAGGCGAACCTATCCCCGAACCTACGACTATTGCCCTGCTTGGTATTGGTCTATTTGGGTTAGGGGTCAATTATTTGAGAAGAGCACGAAAAAGATGTCAGATAACAGATATCAGACGACAAGAAGTATTTTACAAGAAAAAATCAGAAATCCGCAATCCGAAATCAGAAATTGATTAGCTGGATTGGGGGGAAGATACTTTAGGAGGAGAATCAGAAGGTCGCCTGTCGCCTGGGCCGACCCTGAATAAAGTCCACAGATCCGACTCAATCGGGAGGACGACCCTGTTGGCTAGTGGCGGGCAGATACATAAAATTCAAAATGTTCACCCTGTTTAATATTATACATTCATTAATGTTTAGGCGATATAAATGATAAAAAGGCATAAGACAACTATGGAATAATATTTAGGTTATTTAACAGGGCAGGTATCGAAATCCGAAATGGATTAGCTAATAACGAATAACATATAACTAATAACTAGTATAGAAAATAAAAAATCTCTATGAACATCGAAAACAACCAATACCGTATAGAGAAAGATACATTAGGCGAAGTGAAAGTGCCTAAAAAAGTTTATTACGGAGCTCAAACAGTAAGGGCGTTAGAAAACTTTCCAATTAGTGGCACAAGACCGCACCCGGTATTTACTAAGTCAATGGTCTATATAAAAAAGGCTGCAGCAAAGGTAAATAACGAACTCGGATGTCTAAGCAATGATAAAAGTGAAGCGATCATGAATGCCGCTAACAGGATAATTAAAGGAGAGTTTCAAGACCAATTTGTTGTGGATGTTTATCAGGCTGGCGCCGGCACATCATTTAATATGAATGTAAATGAGGTAATAGCCAATATTGCAATAGAAGGTTTAGGTGGTGAAAAAGGGAACTACTCTATAACCCATCCAAACGACCACGTTAACTATGGACAGTCAACAAATGATGTATTTCCAACCGCTATGAGGATCGCTGCATTGTTGCTGTTGAAGGAACTATTTTCTGTTGTGGATGAACTTGTTGATTTGCTTAATGAAAAGACAGATGAATTTGATAAGATTATTAAGTCAGGAAGAACACATTTGCAAGATGCAGCGCCTATCAGGCTCGGCCAGGAATTCTCAGGCTATGCAGACGCCGTTTCGAAATCAGTAGAGAGGATAGAGAAGGCAAGTGATACACTAAAGGAGCTAGGCATTGGTGGCACCGCCGTAGGAACAGGGCTTAACACACACCCAGATTATGCGAAAAAGGTTGTTAAAGAACTTCAGGAAATTACAAATCTGGATGTTAGAAGAGCTACAAACCGCTTTGAGGCTATGCAAAGTAACGCACCTATTGCAGAAGTTTCAAGTACTTTGAAGGTATTTGCGATAGAGCTAATCAGGATTGCAAATGACTTACGCCTCATGAGCTCAGGACCTAAGACGGGACTAGCCGAAATAAATTTACCGGCAGTACAACCTGGCTCTTCAATCATGCCTGGTAAGGTTAATCCAGTCATAGCTGAAATGCTGAATATGGTTTGTTTCTCAATAATAGGTAACGACCTTACAATCACGATGGCATCTCAGGCAGGACAACTCGAATTAAATGTAATGATGCCCGTAATGCAGTACAAACTACTGGATTCAATATCAATCATGACGAATGCACTGAAAGTTTTCACAACTAAATGCATTAATGGAATCACTGCAAACGAGGATAGATGTTATCAATATGCCGTTAACAGCATGGCTATCGTAACAGCACTGAATCCCTATATAGGATATTCAAATGCAGCAGAGGTAGCAAAGGAATCGCTACTAACCGGAGAGTCTATAAGGGAAATTGTGTTGAAAAGAGGTTTATTATCTGAAGAAAAGCTCAACGAAATACTTTCACCTGAATCAATGACCGAACCCGGTGAAATTCAAAAGGAGATAATAGATGATATAAATACACCTGAGTAAGTATTCACAGGTAGTTGTCTTTGCCCAATTCCACCAACCTCTTTTGCTGGTAGGCATACAAACCCGTCCGGTGGCTCCCAGCAAGAGAGTAATTCCAGATGTCAGATCATTTCTGGTAGGTTTTTTGGACATATATATACATTGTCAATACAAAAATATTACTAATCAGTGTATACAACAATTCTTGCCATAAAAAAAGCCGTAACCAATAATAATACAACCGGTTACAGCTTAAACTCTCTCTACAAAAATCAATTTCATAATA
>MAYW01000336.1 GCA_001723765.1 Candidatus Scalindua rubra | reverse complement strand
GGTGAGTGCGGGACTGTATTTGTACCAGAATATCAGCTGGAAATTTTCATTCAGTTAAGAAGATGGTTTTGTTGAAATAAGGAAGTACTGCCTAATAGAAAATTGGATTAAAATAAACCTTGCGGAAGTTCCCGCCAATGGCGGGCAAGCAAAACTTTCGCAAGGTTAGGCTGGAGTTAAATTAATTAAAGCAATGAAGCGCTATCAGGGATGATTGTCCCATTATTTTCTAATGCGAAATTACTTTGATTAGCCTATATTTCAGTTCTATGATTTACATAAAATATATAATTACAACTTTAGGTTTGTTGGGATTTCTTTATGGAAATCCATCCGTCCCTAAAGATGAAGAAAACAGTTTAGGTGGTATTCAATTTTTTACTCATTATGATGATAAACCTATAACATCCCTCAAAATTCCAGCAGATTCTTATTTAACCTTCAGAGATGGTTTTAGTCTGGAATTTGATTTTCGAATCCGTGAGAAGAATCCCTTTGGCTATATTTTATCCATGTCCACCCAGGATGTAGAAGATTTATTGGTTTTATCTTATGTCGATTTCCGAAATCCCGATACAAGTTTTATTGAATTGTCAATTATTGATAATCCGACACTCATTACCCTGCCTTTTCCCAATGAATTGATTAGCCGCTACGAATGGCATCGCCTGGAAATGGTTTTTGAAAAAGACTTTATTCAGTTAACTCTCAATGATTCTATATCTGATTCAGCAACTTTTGATCCAATCAAAATTAATGAATTTGGCATGATTTTTGGCGGTATCACGATTAAAAATGAGCCTCCAAGGATGGATATTCGAGAGATTAAGGTTTTGTATCAGGAAAAAGGGGTTGCCTACTGGCCAATCGATGAAATGACTGGGGATGTGGTCCATAATAGCATCGGGTCAAAACATGGCAAAGTTATGAATGGTGAATTTTTGGCCGGACGACATACAGTTCTCCATTCAGTTTATTCTACAAACAATCTACTGAATCCGATTACCTGGACATCAATAGATCAGGATGAACTCTTTTATCTGTTCTTAACAAATGATTCTCTGTACAAGTTAAATATTCAAACTTGGGGAATGGAAGCAGCTATTCCATTTAAAAAAATCCCTAAAAAACATACTTTAATGTACGATGATTACGAAAATCAATTATTTCTATTTCATAAAGGTGGTGACCTGCCGGTATATACATTTGATTGGGAAGCGGGTGATTGGCCTAATTTGGATTTATCTTTAAAAACTGAAGGCCAGTATTATGGAGCTAAAAGAATATATAATTCTGATACTAAAGATATTTACTCTTTTGGCGGTTACGGCTATTATACCTATAAAAATGATATTTTTAAATACTCCCTTTCAGATGAGAGATGGGCAAAAGTTCAACCAAAATTAAGGAATAATGATATATTTGATTCCCGAGTGCCAAAGTATGTTTATGGTTATAAAGATAAAATATATATAATCGGTGGGCTTGGATCAAGAGACAGGAAGCAAGAAACCGGCACGCAAAACTATTTTGATATTTGGGCTTTTGAATGGAAAACAGATTCTCTTTATTTAGTATCTGAAAAAGGTATTCATCCCAATCTAAACGAGTTGATTGGATTCGAAATTTGGGAAGAACAAAATAGTGCTTTTGAATTTATTTGTAAAGAATTGGACTCAACATTTACCTATTATCTCAACATTTTTGATTTCCCCCACGGTAGTAAATTGGAATTCCCTTTGAATTTTGCAGATTATTTTGATCTTTCAGTTGTAAACGATATTCAAATGGGTCTTATTGAACAAACTTCTGAATTATTATTTATGGTTAGGGGTCTAACGAAGGTTAATCCAAAACAGAATAAAACACACTTTTTCACTTTGGCTTTACCGCTTATAATCCCGCAAGAGAAAATTGAATCCAAAAACAATAGTTTAGCATTAATCATTGTTCTTGTTGTTATTACATTTGGTGGATTTTGGTTTTATTTCAGAAAAAGACAAAAAGACATTCCACTGATAAAAGAAGATGTTTCAGATAACCGCAGCTTTGATGTCTTGGACAAGGGAGTATCCGTTCAACTCTTTGGTGTATTTCGCATGTGGATCGACGGGAAAGAAATATTTAAAAAAGATTGGCAATCAAAAAAATCAAGAGAATTATTTATATACCTTATTCTAAAAGATCATTATGGTGTAACAAGAGAAGAAATATCACTTACGTTTTGGCCAAATGTGGCTTCAGACAGTGCAAAAAATAGTATGGGAACATCATTATCCAAAATACGCAAATTATTAGGAAAGTATAAAAAGCATTTAATCACTAAAGATGGACGATATTTCATTCTACATGGAGATACATTTATATCAGACTATTCGATTGCCCAAAACTGGCTTCAAGATAATAATAGTAATTATAAACCCATTTTAAAACTATTTGAACCTAATGGACTACTTTCTGATAACCATGAAGAATGGGCTGATATAATTAAAATTGATATTAATCAAAAATTTATAAAACGATTAAAAAATATATGCACCCAGTACAAAGAGTCCGAAAATTGGGACCCAGTCGAAGAAATAGGTGAATTTATACTTAAATGGAATCCATTGGACGATGAAGCATTGTCCATATATATCCAATCTTTAAAAAATAATGGGAAACCAAGTATTGCACATCAAGTGTATTTAGATTTTATTAAACTCTATGAAAAAGAAGTAGGTGAGTCTTATACGATCAAATAAAAGATATATAGAGTCATGACTGCA
>MAYW01000335.1 GCA_001723765.1 Candidatus Scalindua rubra | reverse complement strand
GACCGGTGTTTTGCAGAGCTGGGGAGAAGCATTTTGAAATTGAGAATTGACTATTTTGAATTTATAAATGTGGAAATTCCGGAGGTTTCGGTCAGTGATTCCGGTGAAGTTTCAGATACCCGTCCGGAAAACTTTCGGATTAATTACCCTTAATTGAAACTTTTTTCGTTACATTGGAGGTTTCAACGTCGCTCATTCCGGCGTTACAGTGCATCGAGAAATAGGGACTTTCTGACTTTCATAACTCTTTTTCTTTTGGTATTGCTAACGTTATAAATAAGTGGCGTGGTGCTTGGGGAACACCCAAATCAGTAAAAGGCAAAAAACATCAAAACTATCACAAAACATCGAAAAGGCATACCGCAGGCGTCTGTCTTGAACGTTTTGTTGGCTGAATTTATGCTGTTTTTCTTGGTTTCCTCAACTGCTCTTGACGCTGGAAATTCAATTCTGCTTTACGTTTCGCAGTCAAAATTCTTGAGTTCTGCAATTGGCAGAATTGAGAACAGATTATTGACTAAATACCTCATTTCCATTGACAAACGTCTTGACTACTGAGATGTTCTGCAAATTATTAGGGGAAACCTTCAGGGGATTCTTGTCGAGAATGACTAAATCAGCGTATTTACCTTCTTCGATGGAACCAATCTTATCTTCCATATGCAGTTGCCAAGCAGAATAAATAGTTAAAGATTTAAGAGCATCCATCACAGAAATAGCTTCATTCTGTCCGAGTAATTCATCTTCTTTGTTGGTACGAGTAACCGCTGTTTGTATTAAACTAAATGGTTCTATCGGATACATAGGAAGATCAGCATGAAGTGAAAAATACAGTCCTGCGTTTTTAGCGCTTTTGACTGGTAGAATTAGCTCGGCACGCTCTTTACCAAGAATATCTTCTCTCAAAGCTTTTCCATAATAGTATAAGTGATTGATGTGAAAGCTCAGCGTCATATTTAACTCTTTGGCAGTATCAAGCTGAGATTTGGAAAACAATACGCAGTGTTCCAAACGATGCCTGTGGTCTCTTTTCGGTGATTCCGCTAAAGCTTTTTTAAAAGCTCCTATTACTTCTTCCGATGACTTATCGCCCTGTGTATGAACGGCTATCTGCCAGCCCAATTCGTGAAATCGCTTTACTTTGTGGTAAAAATCGTTCGGGGAGATAAGGGCTTTTCCTTTATGATTGAGTGGAATCTTAAGACTTTTTTGCATCAGTTTTGATTCAAGGTAAGGTTCTTCTAAATACATTGATCCTGTATAGGGAGATCCATCATACCAAAGTTTGATTCCCAGTATCTTAAAAAATTCGTCACCATTTTCTACTGTTTCAGGAAACTTATCCTGATTGTCTTCAATGAGATACACAAAATGTCTCACTGTTGGTTTCTTTTCCGGTAATATGCCTAAGAGCTCAAGGACCTTTTGTATAAAACTCTGGTGGTTTGTTGACAGGTGTTCATACATAAGAAAAGATTTGCCATCTTTATCAAAAAGACCCAATGTAGAAATAGTGGTGACTCCTTCACGTGTGTAACTATCCAGAACTGCAACTATATCTTTTTTGATATCAATTTTTTTTAATATAATATTTTGCGCTGGTTTGATGGCTTCAACCTCAGCGATAAAACCGGTAAGTTCACTATTTTCATCTTTTTCATAATAACTTCCTGGTGCCGGGTCAGGTGTGCTTGCGGTAATCCCCATTTCTTTTAAAGCAAGAGAATTAGCCCAAGCAGAGTGAAGACTTTGGGCAATAATAAATATGGCCTTATCCGGAGCAATGGAATCCAAATAGCTAAGTGAAGGAGCCTTGAGACTATTGATCAACATCGGGTCAAAACCCTTAGCTAATATCCATTCCCCTTTTTCCGCTTTTTTCACGGCTGCTTCTAATTTGATCCAGACCTCCTCAGGTGTTTTATTCGTAAAACCGCTCAAGTCTAAGAAGCTATTTAAATATCCAGTAAGGTCAGGATGAGAATGTACATCAATAAAACCGGGAAGAAGCGTTTTTCCCTGTAAGTCAATCAGGTGAGTGTCGGAGGTTTTTAATTTGAGAATACTCTCCTTTGAACCGACAGAAATAATTTTACCATTTTTTACATAAACAGCCTCCGGCATTTTGCTCATATCATCACTCATAGTTAGAATAGGCCCACCATGAAAAATGATGCTTTTATCTACTGATTTGTTGGTACATGAAAACAAAATTACACTCAGCATAAGAAATAGAATATTCAGAGAATTCATTTTATAACTTCTAATATTTTGAATATTCTCAGGATATGGCTCCGAAGTTTTAGTAAATCGAAATACTGATAATATAAATCCATAAACAATGGTTCTTTAAATGAACTGGCGTGATTAAAATATTTTTCGACCATATTAAGAAACTGCTCCCTTTAAGAATAAACTCACCTGCGTGGCAATTTAATCTCTGAACATTCATAATGGAACTTAACATAGTTTTCTGTAAAAATCTTCATTCACGCTTCCTGCAACCACGTCAGGTTGTCCCTTCCAAAAACCCAATCCTAATAGAAATTCGGCTGCTGTAAACACTTCATTTCCAACCCTGATCAAACACCCTTTCCTGCTCCTCAAACCCCACAACCTCCACAAGTTTCAACAGATCCTTGGCTGACATGTAAGACCGGTGTTTTGCAGAGCGGGGGAGAAGCATTTTGAAATTGAGAATTGACTATTTTGAATTTATAAATGTGGAAATTCCGGAGGTTTCGGTCAGTGATTCCGGTGAAGTTTCAGATACCCGTCCGG
>MAYW01000334.1 GCA_001723765.1 Candidatus Scalindua rubra | reverse complement strand
CCTTAAGGTAACAAATGCAGTCATGGAAGATTTGAAATTTGATGTTTTATGGCAACGAAGTCAAAACCAGATACCTATAATTATTTAGTCACTACAATTTCCCATTGTAAAAAGAAAGTTTGTGTGGGAGAGGTACGTTCATATTCAGTATAATTTCACCAAACGTCTTCATTTTGAGAAAGTATGTATAGCAAGTAATCGGTTATTGCCAACCTGACACTATTTTAGTTGGTTTAAAATGCAAAATCATTGCATTTTTTTTGTTGTACATTTGAAATCGCTCAATTTGGGTTATAAAAGAATCTAGTTCCTCACCTCTTTTGTCATTATAATTAGGAGTAGGAAGAACTATTCTCTCAAAAAAAGAAGAATCAAAAACGTACTTCATTTTATTTGTTACTGCTTTTGGGAAAACAAAGTGAAAGTCAAGTAATTCTCTCCCTGCTTCGTCTTTACATTGTTCACCAATAAGACCAGTAACTGCACTAGAAATTGACGTATTTTTTGCCAAGAATCGACTAAGGATTACCTGGGAAAAATAAGTATTAGCACTTCCCTCTTTAAGAGAAACACGCAAAGGAAAGCCTTTTACGATATCATCTGCTATATTAAAGTTGAATATAACACTTGCCTGATTTATTTCTTTTCTGAATTTATGGCCAAAGTTCCCATGTTTACTTCTCCAAAGCAATTTTGCAGTATTTGTTGCTTCTTTTAAGTGGTCAGCCCATTGAGATACATCAATTATCTCTCCACCCTCAATAATAGTCTCTGACTTTCCATCAAAGTAAACATCTATACCAATCGGAATACTAATACCTTCAGCAAAATGACTGCTAATATCTGTATTAAAAGTAAGGAGTGGCCAACTTAACACTTGTTGGTAAAGTGAATTTACAACCTGTGCCCAAGGAAGTGTTTTGTGGAAAAGTAAATCTAACTTTTCAATTGAATTAAGTCTTTCTTTTGTCTTAGAAAAGCTAGACCGTAAAGAAGTAATATAAGGCTCTATTATCTTGTCATACCCCGTAATCTTTTCAAAATTTTTCAAAATGGTATTATTTTTAAAAAGTAGATTTGCGAATCGTATAATTCTTGTTGGGTTTCCTGTTCCATGAAATATATGATGTGACATAATTTGTGCACTATTAATTATTGACGACGATTTCTCGTCGCGAGCATCCTTTAGGTAATTTAGAGCCTCTTCATATTTATTTCTTAATGCTCTGAGATGGAGGTCAAGTTTAATGATTGGTATATTTAAAAAGATGTTAAGTATTGAAGGAGGAAGTTTTTGGATAATTTTATTATCAAATTCACAAGCAGAAGCAATTTCTTCTTTAAGCAACTTCCTGGCTAATTTCCCTTGAGTTGAGTCTAAAACTTTTAAAGTATTTAACCAGTAAGCAATTAAACCAATACGCTGAGCTTTAATCCAACGTTGAATCATAATTTTGTTTGATTAATTAAGTTCAAAGCAAATATTATGTGCATCAGGATTTTCTTTATAATCAATAAGAAAATCTTCCATATCTGCTAAAGTATAGTTTAGAATTTCACAAATAGTATTGTCTTCAGTTACAGCTTTTAATTCAAATAATTTACCGTCAAGGCGGATATGCGTTGATTTCATGCCCTTGGAGCAAAATAAGTAGACTTTTCCTTCTTCATCATAAAAGTTTTTGTAACTAATACCATCAACTTCAAACCTTCCAAAGTAGGAATAAATATCTTCTGTAAGAATGCTCTTATCAAGTAAATTAATTTGTTCTTCAGAAGCAGCTAATTTCATGTTGGCTAAATCGCCATTTTTCTGTGTTATAGCTTTTTCTTGATTTATATTTTCCACATTTTCAAATAATTTCAAGAATTTATTATACTCTGAAATAATGTTTTTAGCTGTTTCTATAACAATAGGGGATTTGTCATTATCTCTTGCATTGATAATAGCAGCAAAAACATTTTCATCATCCATATTTGAAGAAAGAGCTTGAAGTATAGCACTTCTGACTATTGGTGATGACTCATTATTGAGTGTTGGTATCAGTGAATTTATTGTTTCATCATCTCCAATTTCTCCTAAGGCTTTTGCAGCTATACACCTAGCATTTTCATTGTTCTCTTCATTAAGAATTTTGATAGATAATGAAATCCTTTCTTTTAGACTAGATTCATAAATTTTCATTTCATTGACAATTTTTTTACTAAAATTTTCATGTCGCTTTATATTTTCGTTATTTTGCTTGTCCATAATCTTTTCCTTAAATTAATATTTCTTCTTAATGACCTAGTCCACATTAGTTCTAGTATTCTCATCCCATGTAATAATTCTGCAAATTTCATGAAACATTTAGAAAAATCTTCTTCTGGATATAAGCTCTGGAAATTAAACATTTTTTCCAATTTATTGATAAGAACATGTAAAAAGCATGTGTATTCATTATTTACTTTATCTATAAATCTTTTTTTATTCTGTCTCCAGTATGAATTACCACGAAAACCAGAATTATTTATGATCTTGTTGATTTACTACCAAAAAACACCTAAGTATTTGTAAAATAATAAATTATGTCAAGAATTGCCTTGACTCCGACAAAGGATTGTGTTATCATAAGTAATTATAATATAACAAGTTAAATCTTTTTGGAGACCAAGGTATGTTTCGTAAAACAAGTGCCCAATCATCTTTATTTGGCATAGATAATATATTTCCAAACATTCTCCCACCGAAAGACCGGTGTTATATTTACAGAGACCAAATTTATCCTTTAATTGATGAAGATAAATTTAGAAGATCTT
>MAYW01000333.1 GCA_001723765.1 Candidatus Scalindua rubra | reverse complement strand
TAGGTTTTCATTTGACAACCTGGACGAACCAGAATAAACGAAATATTTAACCTTTTTGGTTCTGGCTCGGCAGGTTGGGTAAATACCTACGAATACGCCCGTAGCACCTTCTAAAACCCCCTCACCCCTGAGTTTCCTTAGGGCAGGCTTAATCCTCTCCCCCATGGGCGTCTCGTTACCCACAAATAATTCGTGGTAAGCGAGGATTTCAAGGGAGGGTTATTAGAAACTGTGGGAACTCCGTGCAAAGAAACTTGTACCGACATAAGTTGTTAATAATATCAAGAATCCAACAATGGCCAGTGGTATTTTAAATTTCCTGGCTTCAGACCAGAAATCAAGATGAATGCATGTAGCATAAAAGAACCAGATTATAACAGACCACAGCAACTTTGGATCCCACAAGAAATATGACCCCCAGGCTACGTATCCCCATAGGCCGCCGAAAATCATAGATATTGAGAAGGCTATCAGCCCATATTGAAAGCCAGAATCAATTATTTGTTCAAACCGTCTTTTATCTCCTGAAGAAAAATATTGCGCCATTGCTGCAGCAGATGCACTTGTCCACAATGCGTAACAAAAGAAAGATATGGGGACGTGCAGGACATACCATATCGTCAACATTAGCGGCGGGGCGTATGATAGTTTCATTGGAAAGAGAGCGGAGGCTACAACGAAAAAGCAGTATCCCACACAAAACAGAGATATCCTGTATACATAACTTTCTACTCTGGAATAAAATAAAAGCACCGTGAAGCAGGCAAGGGCAAAAGCGGTGAAGGATTCAAATTTGTTTGTTAATGGGAAGTACTCTATAGCAATACCTCTGAATGTAATTGCGGTTGAATGCAGAATAACCCCACTTAACAGGACATAAAATCTTGGCCTTTTTCCAAAAAAACCAACTATCCAATAAGAGGTGTATATAAATAATGAAGACCAGTATAAGAAAATGGATAATTTTATGAATAGCTGTGATTCCACTTTATAAATTAACTCCTTTTCAATCCCCCTTAGTCCCCCCACTTCTTGCTTTCGCAAGAAAGCAGTGGGGGGAAAGAGGGGGATTTGTTAAAATAAGAAACAAAGTAGTTAAGGAGATTACCTTTACAGTGGGACAGACTTCCCCGCCTGAATGACTTACATAGTGTCGGGCAGGCAGTCTGTCAATCACAGGCAAGATGTCTGTGCCACTATGAGGTTTATTGGCCGAACACCTGCCTAGTTTCTGTAAGGCTTGATCGGAAGGGGAATTACAAAGTCCGGGCAGAAGGTTTTCAGTCCTCAATGTGTAAGACTGAATTTTTCCTCTACATTTTCTTCAGAAGACTTATCTCCCTTTTTATGCATTTGTCCGTGTTGAAAGGCGCCGCTGCCGCTTGGTACGCTCCAATGTGGAGAAGAACCATATGAACCACCATGACCTGACATGCTGCCATGACCGCCAGCACCGGCATGCGAACTATCTGATACATATGGGGTTGGTTTCAACAATACTTGTATATCTGCGTTTTCGTGTAATTCTTGTATTAAGTTTATGGTTTTCTCATTGAAAAGTGCAATCTTTACCCTTTCCTTTACTTCTTCAAACTTGATATCTTTACCCTCTTGTTTACCTGTTACCTTTATTATGTGGTATCCAAACTGCGTTTTAACAGGCTCACTTATACTATTTACGTTCGTAGCAAATGCTGTATCCGTAAGTTCCTTTACCATTTCACCTCTACCAAAAGTTCCTAATTGTCCGCCGCTTCTTGCTGAAGGACAATCAGAATTTTCTTCAGCAAGTTTTGCAAAATCAGCGCCTTCATCAAGCTCTTCTTTTATTTTTTCTATTTTCTTTTTTGCCTCATTTAATTTCTCTTCATCTTTCATATTTCTCGTGTCTATGAGTATATGACTCGCTGTTATAGCTTCCCCATTAAAATTACCTATGTTCTTAGCAAAGTATTCTTTCATTTCTTCTTCCGGCACTACCTTCTCAAAATAATCATCTATTGAAAAGGAAATATCCAGGGCTACCCTCAACTCTTCCATACTTCCACCCTGTTCTTCTAGAAGCGTTTCAAGACTTTTATCCTTAGTATCAGGATTTTTCTTGATGTTTTTCCTAAATTTTTTTATCTCATCTTCAATGCGACTTTGATCTACCTGAATGTTCTGCTTTTTAATAAGTTGTTTGAGTAAAAGCTGTGTTACTAAATCTTCTAAAATTCCTTTTTCGATGACGTGTAACTTTGATTTACTTACTTTCTTCTCAACCTTATCGAGTATCCTGTCAAGCTCCAGACGGAGTATATTCTCGCCATTGACTACCGCTATTACTTCGTTAGGATCTTTTTTCGTAACAACTCCTTTATGAATTTCATCAAAATCCTGGTCTTTCATAAAACCGTGATCTGCCTTGGCATAGGTTTCTGATTTATAGCCCTTCCCTTCCTTTAATTTAGCAAGATCATCCTGTTCCATTTGTAGTGCCTGTTGTTCAAAATTCATATCGCCGCCACCGCCACTATTAAAAGAAAAATGGCCGCTTTGTTCTTCATTTTTACCGCAGCCATTTATTAATAATAATATAAAGCCGAAAGAAATTAGTGTTACGAAAATTCTTATTTTCATCACTTTCCTCGTTGTTGGTTGTAAAAAATTATATATAATTTATTAATTTTAATCAGCATTGTCCGGTTAGGTTTTTGCGTGCGCGGGTTTTGTCATACCCGAACGCTTTTGTCGGGTATCTAGAGGTTCATTCATCCTAGATTCCCGCTAAAACATGCGGGAATGACAGCTTTGGGGGC
>MAYW01000332.1 GCA_001723765.1 Candidatus Scalindua rubra | reverse complement strand
TTCAATAGTACAACTTTCCGGGATACGGCTCCCGTTTCCCCGTTCAATCGAATAATATAGATACCGGAGCTGACGTTTCTGGCATTCCATGTAACTCTGTGCTTACCACCTACAAACAAACAACGGTGGAATACTATTTGAGTAAAACCACCTTCCGATTCGTGCTGAATGTTTTGCTCTTGTCTTCAGTAGAAACAGCCGACAATCGGTATATATAAACGCCTGATGAAACATGAAGACCAGCATTGTCTATACTGTACCAGACAACGGTGTGCCTGCCGGGAAGCTTTGCACCATTCACCAGTGTTCTCACCTCCCTACCTAAAAGATCATAAATAACCAGTCGTACATTGCTCTCATGAGGTAGATCATAAGCAATTGTGGTAGCTGGATTGAACGGATTAGGATAAGCAGCGTTATGGGGTCCCAGTCGGGCTCAAAGATTTGTCTACAGAATTGCCTGTTTAAATAGTCATCACTGTCCACAGCTTTAAAGACTTGTGTGGATACCTGTCCAGAAAGCATTGAAGCGACGATTAGAACTAAGCATAAAAAAAGTCCAACCCGAAATGCTCTCACCTTACCTCTCCTTCCTACTGGGGTAATCGCCATGAAGTGCCTGCTTCTCTATATATTCGTTCTTCCTCAGCTCCGCATACTCGGAAAACTTCGTTCCAGGATATTTAGCTATGTATTCTTCTAGGATTTCGATGGCAGGAGTGTACGCCCTCGGATCTGATCTTCTCGCCGGCACGAATCCAGCAAGATGCTGAGCAATGACTTTGCTGAAAATTGAATCTTTGTATCGTGGCAAAACTTCATCAACGGTGATATATTTTTCCTCCGGCCTGTCCTCCATGGGTATAAAACCCCGGTGCCAAGTTAACCAATCAATAGCTATAGGTGCATATACTGAGTTTTTATATTTATCTATATATTCTCTCCACCACCTTGCTCTCTGTTTATTATCAAACCCATTCTTCGAAGCATTATTGTCTCTCTGATAAGAATCTAGCAGAGCTTCATGGGCTATAGCTTCATCACCTTTGGGTTCCACAATGGTAAAAGTTAGATGGTTTGATTCAATAGTTATTGGTTCAACATCATATGTTTTCAATAATTGGGCTCTTAGTTGACTCTTTTCTGACTTTGATAATTCAGTATCCTTATTAATTTCCAGAACTCTATTCAATCTCTCTTTATGTTTGTACGAAGCAATATTTAATTCAGCGTAAAGTGAATAACGACCGGGTTTTAAATAGAAGATAAAGTGGTGAGCATCGTCTCTTAAGCTTTTGTCAACATTGCCAAGTATATTTTTGACCGTAATCATTGATTCTCCCGGTTTGAGCTCTGGTATTCGGGCATGACCAGGATTCCATTCAATAATCATACCTTGAAAAGGTACTTCATGTCCATTTTCATTAAAAACGTGATAAAAGAAGAATCCAGCTCCAAGATGTAGATAAGTTGTTTTCCTTGGGATTGTACTAGTATTTACCTGTTTAAACTCAATATAAATTGGCTCATCAACCAGAAATGTATCCTTATCAATTGTAGCAATTATCACAAGGTCATTTACTAGAGTCTCTGCCCTCAACAATACAGGAGTGGCAATGATCAATATTCTAACAATAGTAAGTATTATTTTTTTATTTTTCATTGTAGGACCAGTATTTTAATTTGCATTCAAGTTGGTTATGATGTTTCCCAGGCAAGTACTATTATGCTGGTAATATGCATCTTGATAAGGGTAATCTTGTGTACAAAATCTTATTTCACCGCCCGGCAACCAACCCCAAGCGTTCGATTGCATAATGCAAACAGCATCTTCTCCATAGTTTTCATCTAAGTCCATTAATTGATTATGGTATTGCGATCCTTCAGAATCTAAAGGGTGTGTTAGTCCAGCCCTTTGGTGTCCCAATTCGTGAGCTATAACTTCCCATTTCAATGAGTCGGTTTTTTCTATTGACCAGCCTTCATTAGCGGCATAGTTGTCAATATCTTGAACAAATATGAACGAAAACCTTTCACTTGCAATGTTACGGACCTGATTCGATGCAGGTGGAGTAATAGTTATCCCGGGGTTACCTTGATACGTTGGTCCATTCAATTCATAATTATCTACAGCAAGTAGATGCCAAGAATACCCCAGCGTAGTATTGTAATGTGCATTTACATATAGAAGTATCTCCTCAAAATCATCGGGAAAAGGTCCAGGAATTCCGTCTTGATCAACATAATCTGGTAAATTTTGCTCATCAGGGTCCATATTGAGATCAAGAACCACCTCTTTAAAAATATCTAGAACTTCTTTTCTAGATGAATCATCAAGGTGACCATTCCAAACATCCAATCCTTCCATGTGATCATACTCTACATTCATTGGCTTTGCAATATGAAAATTTGTCGCCTGAAGTTCGTTAGGAGGTTCACTGTTATCCAGCATTACAGCTTGATAGTTCAGCCCAGCATCACTCTCTTCCACATCGCATTTCCAAGTAAAAGATGCTACACCATCTGGTGCTAAGTCTTTATATAAATATGGGGAGGAGGGGAGTTCAATTCCGTAAGGATCTTTTATCATTAGTCTAACTCGTACTTGTGTTGGTGTCTCGTTTTCCATCCGAATAAAAAAGCCTATGGTGTATTTTTACAACAATATCATCGTTGATAATGATTAGATTATCCTTTAATTAATTAACGGTTATACCTGTAGCCTCTGGCGACAATGGCTATTGTTTGGGGAAATACATAGGTGTATCCACATACTACCACAAAGTCTTCGTTAATATCTACTCCTAACCAACTTGTAGA
>MAYW01000331.1 GCA_001723765.1 Candidatus Scalindua rubra | reverse complement strand
GGTGGAACGAAATAGCTGATATTTTTTCGAGGGATGCTGTATGGAAGGGTGATTTCGACAGGTTCGTAGAATCTAAAAGAAAGAAACGCGGGACTGCTGAGGTAGACTCAGCGTTTCTAAAGGAGATAGAATACTGGCGTGAACTATTGGCAAGGAATATTGCTCTCCGGAATCCTGATCTTACTGTGTATGAAATGAATTTTGCTGTTCAGCGCACGATTGACAGAATCATCTTCCTGCGTATTTGTGAGGACAGAAGCATCGAGCGATACGGTCAACTCAGGGAACAACTGAATGGAGATGGAATCTATTCAAAGCTTTGCCGTCAATTCAAGAGGGCAGATGAACGATTCAATTCCGGATTATTTCATTTTAGAAAGGAGAGAGATCGAGAAGGTACACCGGACACTCTCACGTTAAATCTCGCTATTGATGATAAGCCGCTTAAGGACATCATCACTCACCTCTACTACCCGGACTGTCCATATGAATTCTCTGTACTGCCCACGGAGATATTAGGGCATGTTTATGAACAGTTTTTGGGGAAAGTCATTCGCTTAACAACTGCTCATAGGGCGAAGGTTGAGGAAAAACCGGAAGTGCGTAAAGCTGGCGGTGTCTACTATACTCCCACATATATTGTGGATTACATTGTGAAGAATACAGTAGGAAGGCTGCTTGCAGATGGGATTGTCACGTCCTCTCGTGGTGCAGGCAGTAACGTGAAAGAGGTAAAACCAAAAGAAGTATCTGAAATGAAAATTGTAGATCCTGCCTGTGGATCTGGCTCATTTCTCATTGGTGCATATCAATACCTGTTGGACTGGCATAGAGATTACTATATCAAAAAAGGACCTGGGCGTTTCAAGGAGAAGATTCAGCCGGTGACGGGAGGAGGCTGGCGACTTACTACCCCTGAAAAGAAGCAAATTCTACTTAACAATATATACGGTGTGGACATTGATCCGCAGGCTGTGGAAGTGACCAAGCTGTCACTTCTTTTGAAGGTGCTTGAGGGCGAGAACGAAGAGACCATTGAAAGCCAGTTAAAGTTTTTCCACGAGCGGGCATTGCCGGACTTGAGCCAAAATATCAAATGCGGCAACTCTCTTATCGGTCCTGACTTTTATGAAAGTGAACAAATGTCTCTTTTGGATGAAGAAGAGAAGTACAGAATTAATGCCTTTGATTGGGAGGTGGAGTTTCCCGAGATCATGAAACGAGGTGGGTTTGATGGAGTGATTGGGAATCCGCCGTATGTGAGTATAAAGGGAATTGAATGGAATGATAGACGATATTTCGAAAAAACTTATTCTGTAAAAGGTAGATTTGATCTATATGTACTTTTTATCTTGAAGGCAATGCAAAATTGTAAACAAGGAGGTTACTGGTCTTTCATAATCCCAAACAAGTTTGCTACGAATTTACAATTTCGTGAAGTTAGAAAATTCATCATTACAGAATGCAAAGTAATTTCACTAGTTGCCTATGAGGGATATCAATTCAAAGCTGCCGGGGTCAATAACTTTGTTGTGTGTTGTAAAAAAGAAATTCTAACAACTAAACATGTTATTGAATTTCAAAAATGGAGAAAGGGTAATTTGGAAAATATTGGTAAACAAAAACAATCTACAATTCTTTCTCTGCCAACTAACAATTTTGTATTTATAGGAGAAAAACATAATCTTAAGATAGTAAACAAAATCGTAAGTATGGGAAAACCATGTAAATTTTTCTTTGATGTAAAAGATGGAATAGTTGCTGGCGGAATTAAAGATGTTCTGTTCACTGACTATAGAATCGACGAATATTGTCATAAACTATATTTCGGTAAAGGAGTCGGAAGGTACAAGCTCGAATGGACTGGAATATGGGTAAACTATAGACCTGAATATATGATGAAACTAGAAGTGAAAAGAAAAGGCTCAAAAAGACCGGGACTATGGATGAGAGAACAGAAGATATTTGATAGACCGAAAATTATTACTCGAAAAGTGGGATCACACATTATTGCAACTCTTGATAGAATAGGTGTTTACTACGAACAAACTTTGCACGGTTCATTACTGCGTGAATTGGATAATCCTTATGACATTAGATATTTCTTGGGATTACTTAATTCAACTGTGATGAAATTCTATTATCAAGCAATTGTCCAACAGGAGGGGAAACTTTTTCCTCAAATACGTATTAGTGTGTTGGAAGCTCTACCCATGTTTACAATTGACTTCTCTGATCCCACCGAACATTCAAACCACGAGAAAATGGTGAAATTAGTTGATCGGATGCTCGATCTCCACAAGCAACTGTCCAAAGCCAAAGTACCCCATGATAGAGAAGTCCTACAGCGGCAAATTAACGCTACGGACAGGCAGATAGACCAGCTGGTGTATGAGTTGTATGAGTTGACGGAGGAGGAGATCCACCTAATCGAAGAAACGGTGGACAAGTAGGGATTGTGGAGGCAAGAATCAAAAGATGACTGGGAAGAAAGATGACATCTTTCCGCAAAGATGTCATCTTTTATTGGAAGCTAAAACACTCCATGACCGTGAAGTTCTCCAGCGGCAGATTGATGTCACCGATAGGCAGATAGATCAGTTAGTGTATAAACTGTATGATTTGACCGAGGGGGGATCCGCCTAATCGAAGAAACGGCGGACATACCTACATTTAATTACCTGTCTACTCCCACACGTCGGGATACGACAGGCAGGCAAAGCGATATGAGTTTATTTTTCTACGTAAAAAGATTTTCTCCACATGCAATTCCGTACATCTTTAATAATATAGCCTGTTAGAGGAATCTATCGGCTGTTTTCGGGGAATGTCCTGT
>MAYW01000330.1 GCA_001723765.1 Candidatus Scalindua rubra | reverse complement strand
CAACAGCGGGTGATTTAGTTCCGGGAAAAACCTTAACCAAATCTCTGAATATGAGCATATAAATCCTTATTTCTGAACATTGATCGAATAAACTCACCGGCCTGCCCGCACTCGCGATTGCTCGTGAGCAGGCGGGCGCATCAAGTTTAGCCGTCCGGTGGAGTGGGGGTTAGAGTGCCACATATTATTCTGATAACTTAAAATAATTGATGATCCTGTTAAATGTATCTTTCGATTTTCCATCTTCTAATAATTGGGTTTCTTCATCAATTTGACCGTTTTCAGATTTATCAAATGTTAATTCCCATCGTTCAGTTAATTCACCAAAAGGTTCTATTTCAGTTAAAAACCTACTTGGTTCAGAGTAAGAAATTGTTTCACTTGAAAACCTACTGAATGAAAGATTTGGCGAAAGTAAAAACAAGTTTTTCTTTGCCCGTGTGCAAGCCACATAAAACAACCGTCTTTCTTCTTCAATACTTTCAGGAGATTCTAAAGAATATGAAGAAGGAAAAAATCCATCTAATAATTGAATTACAAATACTGTATGCCATTCCAATCCTTTAGCTGAATGAACAGTTGACAAAATTAGATTTTCATCATCTTTATCAGTTGCGACTGCTTTCACCTGACTTGTTTCAGGAGGCTCAAGCGACATATCAGTTAAGAATTTTTCAGTAGAAGAATATCTATCTGAAATTTCCAATAATGACTGTAGGTCTAACTCTCTTTTTTTATAATCGTCATACTTCTGCTTAATAATTGGTGAATAAAATTCAAATATTTTTGGAAACATTGTAATGGGTTCATCATCTGTTTCTAAAATCTGATCTAATAAATTATAGAGACTTTGTAAGTCGGAATAATACTTTTTACCTTTCAATGTATCGGAAATTAACGCTTTTATCCCTTGATCATTCACTAATATTTCGTTCACGAGATAATCAGCTGTTTTTGCACCGACCCCCTTAATTAATTGAAGTAATCGAATCCATGCAATTGCATCTGCTTGGTTATATGTTACTCGTAAAATTGCAATTACATCTTTAATGTGGGCTGCTTCAATAAACTTTATACCACCGAATTTGACAAAAGGAATATTTTGTTCGTTTAACTCAATCTCTAATTCATTGGAGTGAAAACCAGCACGAAACAAAACACCAATATTTCTTAATTCAACACCATCATTTCTCAATTCTAAAACTTTTTGACAAATGAATCTTGCTTGTTCAAATTTATCTTTTGGAACAATGAATATCGGTTTGTCAATGCCTTCAATATCCGTAAATAATTCTTTACTATATTTTTCTTCTGCATTCTCAATTACTTGATTTGTTAAATCTAAAATTGGTTGAGTGCTTCTGTAATTTTGTTCAATAGTATGTAACTCTGTTTTTGGGAAAATTATTGGAAAATCCATAATGTTTCTAAAATTCGCACCACGAAAGGAATAAATACTCTGTGCATCATCGCCAACAACCATAATATTTTCGTGTTCAGATGCAATCAAACTTGCATATAATGCCTGAATATGATTGGTATCTTGATATTCATCAATCATCACATAGTTATAAGTATTTGAAAGTTTTTGTCTAATTTTTTCATTTTCAGTGAGCAACTTTACCATATTTGTTAACAAATCATCGTAGTCCATTAAATTTCTGGTTTTTTTACCGTGAGTATATTGTTTACCAATATTAATGATTTCTTTTTCTTCTTCTATGAATTGTGGGTACTCTTTTTCTAATATTTCACGAACGGAATAAGTAGTGTTTATTGATTTTGAAACTATATTTAAAACTGTCCTTTTTCGGGGGAAGCGTCGTTCTTTTTTATTAAGGCCCAAATTTGAAATAATATATCCAATTAAACTTTCAGAATCAGCCCTGTCAATAACAGTAAAGTTATTTGAATAATCTATTAATTCAGCATATTTACGTAGAATAAAATTCGAAAAAGAATGGAATGTCCCACCTGCAACCCTATTACATCTTTCATCTAAAATATTTGATGCTCTTTTCATCATTTCTTGAGCGGCTTTTCTTGTGAATGTCAATAGAAGAATTGACTCTGGTTTTATTCCATTTTCAACAAGATATGCTACTCGGTAAACAAGTGTTCTTGTTTTCCCTGTACCAGCACCAGCAATAATTAATTGTGGACCATCAATTGAAGTAACAGCATTGTATTGCTGTTCGTTTAATTCGGAATGATAATCAATTGAGTAATTTTCTTTTTTTCTTTTTGTATTTTTTAAAACAAACTTTTTCATCTTTTAAAATAAATCCTTTAATGAAGACCAAATAGATGATTTTTGCTCGTTGTTGGAGGGATAATAATCCCACGAAAGCTGGCCTGTCTTATTGTCGAATCCGTAAATTATTTCGCAAGAGAGGGAGTTGAAGTTCTCTTTTTTTCCTTTCCAGAAGAGTAGACTCCCGATGTAATAGTCTAAGAAAATTGACCGCATCAGATCCTTGATGTCCCAAGGCTGCCATTCAAACTCCCGCTGAAAATCTGGTATAACAAAGCGGCCTTCCTTTAGACGGCTGACCAGCGTGTTGAGGCTGATATGATCTGGTTTCTGAGCGTCCTTCACTCCAAACATCCTTCATTGTTCTGTTCCGTTCGAATGCAAACCCTCGTGAGAGCATTTGCCCTATGTCTAGTTTCCGCCATTCTGAAGCTGCCTTATATATGATATTGTTCGGTCATCTAACTTGTTTTTAACCCGCCATATTTCCGTATAAATACATTCTCATCCTTGGTTTCAGGGTAAATGCGGATTCGTTATTTTCTTTCTCTAAACTTGGATACATTGTATTTTACGTTTCCTTAAATCAGTTGCT
>MAYW01000329.1 GCA_001723765.1 Candidatus Scalindua rubra | reverse complement strand
CAACAATATCTGGTATTATCCCTGTGTTAATAATATCAGAATATAATTATAGAAGTTCTGCAAAATCAAAATATCAGGAAGTTTTAGATTTTGTGAGAGTAAAAAAGGGAAGTGATTTCCTTAAAAACATTGTGACTTACAATTATACAACTCAAGTTGGGTTAGTTGATTGGTAATTGAAATATATATAATTACTTGATAAAGACAATTATAATGAAAGGAATTTAATTATGGGGAAATTTTATATCCATAGAGAAAAGCAATCCCCAGATATTTGGCTTCATTCAGAAAGAGGAATAATGTCATATCTGGTGTTCAAACTATTGTTTAACGATACAAAAAGTGTTTTAGAAAAAGCTATCAATAAGAAAAACAAAAATATATTTCAGTCTTGTTGTAATAATGAAAATAGTCCAACCTTTACAATTTTTAGTGAATTTGAATTAGGATCAAATGGATTTGGTAGTCCAGATGCTGGGGATCCGGATGGAAAAAGTTATTATTGTTGACATTGCATGAAAGATTTAAATGTATTATAATGGAAGAGTATCAAATTCATTTTCTAATCTGGGGACGGGATTGATAGTTTAAATATTTATTAAATGTGAAATTACAAAATAAAAATGGAGATATATAATTATGCAAAGTTCTAGTAAAAAAGAAACTATTGATTGTTTTGAGAATGCAATCAAAAATTTAAATAATGTTAGGACATTATACACTGAAAATTTTGTTAATTGGAAGGGGGTTACTAAGGATAGTAAAGAATATTATACAGAGATTATTGCTGAAGAATTGATTAATAAGATAAATAATGAAAATATTATTTCCGAAAACATAAAACCTTTAGAACGAGAGAATTATAAAGTACCGTCACGTGGAAAGACATTTATCAGTAATACTAATAGGAAAGAGGAAAATGTAGCAAAAAGGATTGATAAAATGGAATGCGGTGAACTTGGTCATATTCTCTATTACCAAATGCCGTTAAAACCAAATAATAAAATTAAAAAGGTTGGCAAAATTGATTTAGTATCATTTAAAAAGGACGAAAATATCGTATACGTTATCGAATTAAAAGTTGCCAATAAAAACGAAACTTTGTTAAGGGCAATTTTAGAAATAATAACTTATTATCAACAGTTGAATCAAACAAATT
Organism: Candidatus Scalindua rubra; assembly: GCA_001723765.1. Lineage (GTDB taxonomy): Bacteria > Planctomycetota > Brocadiia > Brocadiales > Scalinduaceae > Scalindua_B > Scalindua_B rubra. The sequence goes on along the minus strand of MAYW01000329.1, from coordinate 1,690 downwards.
TCATTAATTCGTTCAAAGATGATTTAGGTGATAAGTATAAAAAGGTTGAAATACAGCCAGCCGTATTACTCACTTGTGATTGTAGAGCATATGAAGAGGTGGAACAATTAGATGAGAGACCCTATCTAAAGGAATTGATTAAAAAATTAGATGTTGAGTTATTTTCTTTGAGTCTAAATATTCAAAGTATAGAATGAACTTCAAAATCCACCGCGGAACTCAAGAAATTGGTGGTTCATGCGTTGAACTTTGGACGCAAAAACGAGAATCGTCATTGACATCGGAATGCCGTTGGTCAACAAAGACGGTTCTGAATTCGACAGTCGAAATGTTGAGAGGAAAAGTATCGGTGAGCTTCGAAAAGAAGCTATCTTACCGGATATAGACGGGTTTTACAATATAGATACTGTAAAAGTTGATGCCGTTCTGATTTCTCACCCTCATTTAGATCATTATGGGTTGGGTCATTTTGTCAATACAAAGATTCCTTTTTATCTAGGCGAAGCAACTCATAAATTGATTGATATTACACGATTATTCATTGGGCGAGGGCTGGAGATAAGTAAAGCTCATTATTTCGATCATCGGGAAACATTGTCCATTGGTGATTTGACTATTACACCATACCTGAATGACCACTCCGGTTTTAATGCTTATGGCTTTTTAATCGAAGGTGACGGTAAACGAATTTACTACACCGGTGATTTCAGAGCACACGGACGAAAGGAAGGTATTTTTCATCAGTTTGTTAATGACCCGCCTGCGAATATAGATTGTCTATTAATGGAAGGAACAAATATAGGAAACGTAGAAAAAACTTGCCAAAAAGAGGAAAAACTTGAGGATGAATTGATTACGATTATCAATGAATCGAGCAAGCTTACTTTATTTCAAACCAGCGGTCAAAATATTGACCGCCTGGTAACATTCTTCCGGGCATGCAGAAGATCAAACAAAATCCTTGTATTGGATATTTATACATCTACCGTCCTGTTTAATCTGTTTAAATTTCGAAACACGTTGCCATATCCATCAAAATCGTTTCCTGAAATAAAAGTGTTTTTCACGAAATTTCATGCTGATATACTTGGGAAGAATGATCACGATAAGCTGCTATACTATTTCAACAATTTCAGGGTCAGAAAAGAAGATATTGAAGCTAATCCAGAAAAATATGTTATGATTACACGACCATCAATGAAATATATTTTAGATAAGTTGAACAATATTGATGGTGGGGATTACATTTACTCACTTTGGGGTGGTTATCTTGAAAAAGAATGGGAGCGCCAGTTTAAAGACTATCTGATTAATCGAGGGTTTGAATTTCACCATATACATACCAGCGGACATGCAGATCTAAAGACGTTGAAGAAAATGGTTAATGCTGTAAACCCAAAATGGATTATTCCGATCCATACTTTCAATTCAAGAGATTACGAAGAACATTTTAGCCATCCTGTTAAGGTCATGCAAGACGGTGAAACCTTAAATGTCTAATAAGAGAATTAAAGAACAAACAAGAAACATCCATTTAGGTAACCACTTCACAGTAAGTGACGAGATGTTATATCGTATCGCTAAAACAGAAGCTGATGAGCAGTTGATTGACACATTTCTTTTTGGGAAACCGATTGCTATTACAGGAGACAATAATACACCCGAAGAGATTAACACTTTTGGCGATGAG
>MAYW01000328.1 GCA_001723765.1 Candidatus Scalindua rubra | reverse complement strand
TCATTTTGTATCTTCACATTATTTGTTTACCCGGGATGGATTATTTTTGCCATCATGCTTTTGTTGTTTGGATTCAAGCATCCTCCACCGGCAGATCCATTTACACATCTTGATTTTAAACGCAAATGTATTGGGGTGTTAATGCTGATTGTTTTTTTACTATGTTTCACCCCAATTCCTCTTAAGATTTGAAAAATCGTCTTTATCTAATTTAATGTATAGAGTGCCTTGAAAAAATAAAGGTAAAAATTTTAAAAATATTTCTCCTGTATCCTTTTATTAAGCGAATTTTTTAAAAGGTTAACTAAGAATATTATTGATACTGAGCGGAGTATTCGAGTTTTGTGAATAAAGACATTTAAGGGTATCATTGCCAGGTTAAAATCCCTTCAGAGCCTAATCCTGGCCGCAATACGGGGTGTTACCCCAAGGTGCCCTAGCGAGGTTGAAGGGATTGACTTAAAGATATGTGGCCTGGCAGGAGTATCTAATCTATACAGCGAGGTTTGGCAATTGCCAAGAGCCTTAAGGAATTTAGCGGAATCCCCAAGTCCTGACCACAAAATTGATATACTATCTCAGGATATAACTTAAATTCTTAACTCAGTCTGCCTCCTTTGGTAGAGATTGATCAAAATATATTTTAGCAAGGTTTACATATTCTTCAATCTTATCTGAAGCATGTCGCTCGATAAGAAATTTTCGAATTTTATCTAAAGGGTTTTTACTGATTCCCTGTTGATTAGGAGGTTGAAAAGTTTTATTGTTTTTAATCATATGAAATGCTACCCGTATGAAGCGGGTGGCAGTGGCGACACAAGCGCAATCTTTGCTTTTTCCACGTTCCATTAACCGATTGGCAAAGGAGATGAAGTAGTTATTACGTTTCATAAGAGCATCGCCAATATTAATACTGATGTAACGTAAATTTTTAGACCCTTTTTTGGAGATTTGATGATTTTTTGATTCACGATCTACAGATTGGTTTCTGGTGGGATCGAGCCCTGCGCCTTTAATCAAAGTGCGGCTATTTGGATATTGTTCAAAGGGAGTAATTTCTCCTGCAAATTCACCGGCTCTTATAGGTCCGATATAATCAATGCTTAGTAATAACACGGCTGGTGTTTGGACCAGGTTACCAAGGAGCCTGACTTCGACCTGAGATATATTTTCTGAGAGCTGTTTTAATTCAACAAGCAGAGATTTTAATATTTCTGCTCTTGTAGGGTTGGCAGGGAAATCCTGGTTAAAAGTTTGTTTAGTCCATCTGATAAAGCTGTGGGCGTTTTCTGAAGAGAGGCGACGTCCACGACGACTAAAGTATTTTACTATGTAGTGCGAGCTTAAACGTGAAATGCTTTCAATACTGGGATATTTGCTAAAGAATTCCAGAGAAGCAGGATGCCATAGATGCGGATCTTTAAACATCTCAAGAGCGGTGATTCCCGGGAGGAGATTGTCCAATACTGTGTGAATTTTGTTTTTTAATGCAGTTTGATGTTTGACTTGAAAGCGTCTATATCGACAAAGTTCTCTGAGGTCTTCCCAGAAAGGGGTTTCCGGACGATATATGCTTGCATAGCCACTGAGTAGAGCCTGTCCAATAGCCATCAGATCAATGTCATCGGTCTTAGACCATGTAAGACCAGCCTTGCGACACTGGGCTGTTGAGACCGGATTGAGCACAAATAGGTTGTCGTAGCCCAGTTGGTGAATATATGCAGCAGGTCTTTTGTAATAATGGCCTGTGGCTTCCATAGCGAGGAGTATATTTTCTGAGGAATGGTTGTCAGATACTTTAGAAATGACATTATGCAGAAACTGGATACCTTCCTGGCTACTATGAAATTCAAATGGTTCTTTAAATATCGAGCCAAAATAATCTGCCATTAAGGCTTGTGACTACTTTTGCCTATTTCTATGGGGACAATCATTGTATTCTCCAGACTTGAGTATTTCAGTCTTTCTGTGAGGATATTTCCCTTGTTCCTATTAATATGCTGTGATATTCTTTTTCTGCTCTTTGCCATAACAGACCTCCTGAGAAAATGGTGTTAATAATTGCAGTTTATTAAAACCTTATTTTCTCAAGGTCTCTTGGTAAAGAGCTTAATTTCTATACAATAAACAATATATTTAATTTAAATTATCTTTAATATCTTTATACCAGGAATTTCAAAGTTTGAAAAGTTAATGAAAATGATCACCAAATATACGTTCCATAACAGTATTTGGGTTAAGGTTTTTAATTTTTGGTTTAATGTTATTAAAAAGATAAACGTTTCCCTGTTTGTCAGTGTAATTAACAGGTATCATAAAGCCGATATGGCAGATATCACACATTTCTTTTACCGGACAGACAGTGTCACCTATATTTCGAGTTTCAAGAATACGTACCTCTCTTGGTGAGAGGTGAAACTCGTAATTACAATAAGTGCATCTGAGAAGAGTAGGTTGTTTCTTTTTTTTAGAGAAGAAGCGGAAAATGTCCATGTGCAATCTCCTTGTGTTGAGAGATAATGGGATATTTATAATTAAAGACAACGGATGTTAAAGCCATAAAAGTTTTACAAATGGGGCACTTTAACGGATCATATTTAAAAGAGCCCTGTATCATATTTCTCCAGGGGATGTAGACTTTTTTTGTAGTGATACGATTCTTGGAGTTAAGAAGTTTATAGACTATAGGCAAAAGTTTTCCCCGAAGTCTGTTGGATAAGAATCCGTAGTAGCGTATGTTTCTAAAGTGTTTATCAGGGATGTGGCATATGAGCCGGGCAATAAAGTCAAGAACGGGCAATGACATGATTTCTTTAGTATTCGTATAATGGTCGAGATACTCGTATGAAACAGATGTTCCGTCGT
>MAYW01000327.1 GCA_001723765.1 Candidatus Scalindua rubra | reverse complement strand
CCTCATGGGTTCAGTTACACTTCTCACCGGTAACGCACGTCTCGGTATCCTCTCCATCCTGATTCTATTTGCAGTTGGGTGGTTTCTCCTGCGGAAAGTGGATATTTCAGAAGGGGAAAGGATGGCCCGGGAGTTCCTCGCGAAATAAAGATTATGTTCTTTGTATTAAGTTGGGATTAAGTCTTGATTGTTAGAGAGTCAGATTGTAATGTTTTACAGAGAAATTGTGCTTGCGATTCTCTGATGTACTCAGGATTATCTTGCAGAGGTCGGTATGGATACGACAATTGACTAGGCAAAGAAGCCAAGAAATCTTAAGACAGATAACTAACACGTAGTTAGCAATCGCAAATAGATATAGATATGAGTGTAAGACTTAGAAAACTTATAAGAAGTATCGGATCTGAGAATTATAGAGTCGTAGATAATATATTGCAATGCAACTTCGACTTTCATGATTCGAATAGTACTAATAGTTCCCATGGTTTTCACTCATTTCCGGCAAAATACCCACCTCAGCTTCCCTCGAGGTTTATCAATGAACTCACCGAGCCAAATGATATAGTGTTGGATCCCATGATGGGTTCTGGTACAACGATTTTGGAGGCATACTTATCTGGGAGACAGGCAATAGGTTTTGATATTGATCCCCTAGCAATAAAAATAGCTAGAGTTAAGGTTTCTGAGTTAGACCAAAGCAGGCTCGAAAGATTAACTGATAACATCTTAAAGCGTGCTCGGAACAGGATTGAGCAGCAACCAACAGAACTCAAACTAGTTCTCGAAAGGCGGTGGGATGTTAAGACCAAGCAATTCGCAGACTATTGGTTCACAGAGGAAATACAGCTACAATTGACCGCTCTGATCGTAGAGATTGAACAACTGCATCACGAGAATGAGAGGACCTTTTTTGAAGTAGTATTCTCAGCTATTATCATTACAAAGACTGGTGGAGTTTCACTTGCTCTTGACTTGGCGCATACTCGACCACATCGTGCAAAAATCGTTTTTGATCCTGAAGGTCGTAAGATAATAGAAAAAGATCTAGACGAAAGCAAATCAGCGAGAATGAAGTTTTTAACGAAGCGACTCCAATCTGCGTTTGATGCATTTGAGAATCGCGCACGTTTCAACATTCGATATTTGCCATCTAACGGTTTTCCACTATCTCGACCTCAAATAGAGGTAGCTGATGCTCAATCACTTCCATTGGAAGATAACTCTGTGGACCTGATAGTTACTTCTCCTCCATATGCCTCTAATGCAATCGACTATATGCGCGCGCATAAATTTTCACTGATTTGGTTGGGATACAGGATTGATCAACTAGGTAGAACTAGGAACAAGTACATCGGCGGTGATTCAACGAGCCAATTCGAGTTCGTTAAACTTCCTGCTTTGGCTCAGGAAATCGTCAGTCATTTTTCATCTCTTGACCGTAAAAAGGGTCTAGTTTTGCACAGGTATTTTTCAGAGATAACTAGGGTATTGAAGGAGATGTACCGTGTATTGAAACCCGGAAAACCTGCAATTGTTGTAGTAGGTAACTCAACTATGCGTGGTGAAGACACTCGTACTGCCCAATGTCTTGAGGCGATTGGTTACTCACTTGGGTTTATGGTGCCAAGAACAGGTGTCAGGAATCTTGACAGGAACCGAAGAATGTTACCGGCTAGTATGAAGATTGATACAACTTCTCAGATACAGCAGCGAATGCATCAAGAATACATCATTGGATTCTATAAATCTTAAGAACCTACCGAGAATATGGCTACGATAGATGACCTTAGACTACAGTTTCAAAAACAAGTGTGTTCTCGATCGATGTTTAGAAAATCCGGTAACACTCCAAGCATTGCAGATGCGTCCAGCAAAATAAGTACAGCCTTATCAAAAAAAGTAATTGTTAAATTGGGTCACCCCTTGGCATCAAGTAGAATTAGTAGTCAAACAGCAGGGAGGCGATTTGAAGAAGCTGTTTGTAATTACGTGGAAGCAGCTCTTACTCTCCTTTCACATCTTAGACCTGCAAAATTCGTATATAATATCCACGTTGACATATCAAGTTTCCATCAATACAGTCACCTAGCAGATCTTAAACAGTTGATGAAAGGAAATAAGCAGCTTCAGACCACTTTAGGTAGTTATGTGGTAAAGCCTGATGTAATCGTAGGAAGAAAACCTATTACCGATGAAGAGATAAACGTGAGTGATAACGTTGTAAATACTGAAAGTTATCCCAAGCTAACGCAAATTCGGGAGTCTAATCAAGAGCAAGCTACTGAAATACTTCATGCAAGTATCTCATGCAAGTTAACCCTTAGAAGTGACCGTTCCCAAAATGCTCGAACGGAAGGACTTAACTTAATCAGGCACCGCAAAGGTCACTCTCCACATATAGTAGTTGTAACCGCAGAGCCGATGCCAACTCGGATATCTTCTCTTGCTTTAGGTACTGGTGATATTGATTGCGTTTACCATTTTTCTTTACACGAGTTGGTTGAAGCCACAAAAGAGTTGGGTAAGGAAACTGCTACTGAACTTCTAGACATGATGATTTCAGGGAATCGCCTTAGAGATATTTCTGATTTACCTTTCGATTTGGTTGCATAGGCATACTATCTTGTATCATTACAACTGGCAACTTAAATTCGCTCCAATCAACGGAGGTTAAAAAATGAAAAAACTATCTTTTGTTGTCGTTCTGGGTGTCGCTCTGTTCTTGGTCTTTGGCGTTGCCACTCAGCCGGTTCAAGCAGAATCTGCAGTTATCAAGATCAGCGGTATGAGCTGCGATGACTGTGTTGACCGTATTCAATCAGCATTGATGAAATTGGACGGTGTGGGAAAAGCAGTCGTTGATCTGAAGAAGGGCT
>MAYW01000326.1 GCA_001723765.1 Candidatus Scalindua rubra | reverse complement strand
TATTTGGACGAATTCTCTTATCGCTTTAACAGAAGGTTTTGGGAGGGGCAACTTTTTAATCGATTACTGGCTGCTTGCCTAGGTTGCCCTCCAACGACCTATGGTGAGCTAACTCAATAGTCATAATTATTTTTTCCAAATGTAATTGGTTAAGGTAAGTACCTCAAGGGGTAGCTCATGTGGCAACTCGGTATGTTTATTATTTCACCTCCTTTCAATCATTATATTTTTTGACTTTCCTGTTAGGCTTCTTGGAAGGTTCGACTTCAGAATGACACAATGGTAAACTAGACGATCTATCGCGGGAGTAGTAACCATCGGATATTTTTAAAATCATTTTCCCTTTTGAAAAATACAAGTTGCTCGTGAGCAATAATACTCTCGAACCATAGATACCTCTGTCTACTGCAAGAAATCTTCTATATGTTGAAGCCATTTATCGTTGTTCACAAACAATACTTTTACCGATTTAAGATCCTTCTTAAATTTGTGGACGCAGACTTCCAACTTGGTTTTATCGGATTGGCGCTTTGCACGTACTATATCCATGATTCGGCTCATGAGGAGATATGAGGCCGCACCTTTATCCAATCTGTTTAGACGATAAGCCGCTTCAAATTCTTGCATACCTGAGCTGTCAGTCTTTTCCTTTGCCAATCCCGAATAGATCAAAGCATGAACACGAAGATTCTGTGGGATATTACTATTCTCTAGAACCTTAGAAAAACTTTCCAAAGAACCTTTCCAATCACCACGTAACAGACGTACCATTCCCTTCGCAAAGGTGATGGCTTCGCTGTGTCCTTTTGATATGTTTTTCGTCCTGACCCACCCTTCTGTATCATCTGACCGTAGCCGTAACGCGTCATCGTGAATTTCCAAAAAGTAGAATAGCTCCCCGAGAAATCCAATCGTCTCTCCACCTTGTCTTGATCGGTAAAGTGGGATACCTTCCGGCTTCTCATATTGAATAACAACATCCTTTGTCAATATTAACGGTTCGAATTCGTAGAACCTACCGGGAATGTCAAGTTCAACTCGGTAAGCTTCACCGTTATATTTCGGCGCACTGATTGTCCATAATTCGGGGCGTACTTGTCTCTTTTTAATAATGGGGGTAACTGTGAGAAACAATTGAACCGCAACCCCGTCATCATAGCGATGTACCTGTCCCCAAATCACCAGATCAGCGTGTACTGACGGCCAACTAGCAGCGTCTATAGCCGCATTGTGACTCGGCTCACGCATCTCTTCGATTCCATACAGTATCCATGCACCCTTATCAGTAGAGCCATAAGATCGAAATGCTTTACTCAATTCAAAGTAAATCGTTGTTCTTACGTGCGGACTTAAAGGTTTTGGCCCTATAAAAAAGGGAACGAGAAGCCTGAGCGGTTCTGCATGTACGAAGTTAGCAACAACTAGACAACAAAGGCATATGATGATTTGTTTAATCAGTCGGGTCTGAAGCATTTGTAACCCCCAATAGTTCAGTTGTGGCTTGCCTGACAGCGTTTTCTAATTTTGCAAGATCTCCAAAAAGATTGCCGCTCCTTCTTTTGATATCTACAATTCTGTTTTCTGCTGCCTTTAAGAACAGTGCAATATGGCTTTTGTCGTAGCCTAGTCGTTTGGCATCCATTGCCAAAGCATAAAGAAACACGAGCGTGTGGCTATCTTTGGTATTCCCAAATTCAGTGCTCTTAACAGGCAATTTGACTTTTATGATATCGTTCGGTAAATTCGTTTTTAAATCTCCCAAGTAAAATTTACTATATACGAAGTAATTTTTATCGTCATCGGATATGATAGATCCTCTTAAAAGAGTTAACACATCTGCTTCATTTTTCATCCACCTATTAATGCCTTCCAATCCAGAAAAATTGTCTTTATCATGAAATTCAATATGAATCCTTTTAAGGTAATCCAGATTTTCACCTGCACTTTCTTGTGACGACACCTCTTCTGTCATACTTAAAAGTTTATCATTAAGAATACCGTGGAAATTTTCGAATTTTTCGTTGGCCTTATGTCCTTCAAGTGCACCTAGGTATTTGAAAAGCGCAATCTCAACTTTTGGCTCTGCGTATGTTTCCAATAATAGAAACCAGAATAGCATTGAGGTCAGAAACAGACGCCAAGATAACTTAATGATTATTAAGGGCATGGATATTCTTTATAAATTTTCTTTTTTGTACCTTTAAAATTTTCCCAATTTATTTCAAGGGCAAAGGGATAAGACTTAGATTTAGGAATGAAAACGGTGTCCACCTTTTTGTCTATGAAGGCTTTATAACTTACAATAACAGGAGGTTTATTAGGGCTAACAACTACACCCGATAATTCACCTGTTGGACGCACTTCATAATCAGTTTCACTTCGCTTGCCATTTTGTAACAACACAAAGTTAACGTCAGTGACAATTCCGTCGAGAGTTCCTGAATTTGCGAAAGCGACCGTAATTTCCTTTCGGTCGTTACTAAAACTAATTAGAGCAGCCTCAATATTTGCAGTATTTGGAGAAAACGCGATCTTATGTAAAGAGCTTGCGATACCCCAAATAGGTAGAATGCCAAGAAGGGTAATCAGCACACCACTCCATCGAAGAAGGTAGCGGGTCCAGTCTTGATAAGAACTACAATGAATACACTTTTCTGCCCCTACCTTTATTGGCTCACAGCATACACGGCAGGACACCATTCCAGGTGATGATGCAGTAGTCTGGTTTTTATCTTCCTTTTCCATAGTAGGTAGCCGTAAAAAGTTTTATTGTAACCTAAGTTAAGCGATTTATAGACGGCAAAAAACTTAAAACTCACTTAAAAGGCAATAGTAATTTATTATAATACGTTTTTAAGAAAACAAAAACTATCACCCAATAAGTGAGGAAAGT
>MAYW01000325.1 GCA_001723765.1 Candidatus Scalindua rubra | reverse complement strand
GATAAAGCAAGTACACGCTTTAAAGTTATTGCTTCTGCTTCAGCAATTAAATCTTCCTCTCTAAGAAAATCGTCGAAACTGCTTCCAATATGTTTTACTTTTCACTTCTTAGTTCTCCTGATATTTTATTAACGACCCAAGTTCAGTTGCGGCGGGGGATTTGCCGAAAACTATCCGACAAACCAAAACCTGCCGCAAACCGAAAACGTTACTAAAACCGCATTCTCCCGCCGTCAACTGCAACGACTTGTTAGGATCTGCGCGGTTTCAATGGAACACCGATGACACGGATAACGCGGATCTTCACAGATCTGATTTTCGCTCATGGATTTCTGCTTCTGATTTATCCGATAGCCACCAACCCGTTAGCCACGAACATGGCCGCTGTCTTCCCGTAAATCTTTCGTTTCTTGCCTGTTTCCTAAACTCAGCACTGGCTTTGCTGTCCGCTGGAGTGATTTAATAAGTTTTTATTTTTTTTCTTTTTCAAGAGCGTCATAGCCGTTAAGCACATCAAGTATTCCTTTGCGCTCGTTGTCAGTTAAATTTCGAGTTTTCGTGTATTTTCCTGTCAGTCTCATTTTTGCGTTCTTGGATTTTGCCAATTCTCTCAAAAACATCTCGACGTCTTTTGTTACGGTCAGGTCAATCCATTCCCAAACACCGCCACCACTGTTTTCTGTTTCTTTGTCCTCATACTTATTGAATAAGATTTCTTTGGTGTTGCCGTCATATGAAAGGTATGCTCTCTCAAAGAAAATCCAATTATCTCCTTGGTACGACATCATGAGTCTTAACCAACGGTTGGAACCATTATCGCCTATATAGACTGAGGTCAAATTAGTGTTGGTGTAATGGGTGAAGTAAGGTTGTTTGTACCAAGTAATACCCGAAACATCATCATAACTCTTTTTCAATTTGTTCAGTGCTTTTAGCCTCTCTTGTCGTTCTGCTTCTGCCTTACGCTCTGTTTCCTTTCTTTTTTCTTCTTCAATCTCAATCACCTTGTCATATAGGTTCTTGGCTTCCTTATATTCAGGTGATTCGGGGTGGCGGTTTTCAATGTCCTTGTATAGAAACTTGACAGTCTCGTAGTCTTTGTCCTCTAAGGCAATTTTAACTTTCGCCAATAATTTGTCCGCTCCGTTTTGGCATTCGTCAAGTTGTATTTCGAGTTCACGAATTCGGCTTTGAAGTTCTGCTTCTTTTTGCTTGTCGGAACATGCAGTTAAAAATAAAATTGCTGTCAGAAATAAAATTGGTTTTTTCACTGTCCTATCTCCTCCTAACGGCGGAGCGCAAGCGAAGACGGACGGACGTTGGAGGAACTCTACTCCGCCGTTCAGCGAGTGAGCGCAGCGATCTCGCTGAACGGTTGAGCTCTGCGGCGTGGTAAGTTATTGAACAATTCATTGCAATCGAATTTAGCATATTTTATTTAGAATTCCTTGTTTCCATGCCTCCAGCGTACCGCGTCCGTAGCAGCGGGGGTTAGGTTGTTATTGTTCCATAATTTCTTATGTTTACTTGTAAATATTAAATTGAGCCTGAAGCAGTTGCAATTACATAGGCACCCGAACTTGTGCTTGATTTGAATAATGCACCACGATGATAAATTTTAACAGTGACACTACCCGATTCACCTTGGTTTTGTGCTGAAATATATACAAAATCGTCATTAAAGTTTTTGTAAGAATATGTATGTGGGTCTGAAACATTATCGTATTGTTCAGTTCCGCCATTTGAATTGTTTAAGGTTACATCAACTGAAGTAGCAGTCCCAGAAATTTTATATTCTATTTCATACACATAAACACTTGAAATCGTAACAAAACTATCGGTTTCATAGTAATAAACTTGCAATTGTGAATTTCCTTCAACACTAGCATCAAAGATCGGTACTATACCATATTCTGTTTTAATGTCCACTTGACTATTTGTAGTACAAAAATAATATTAACAACCTAACGTCGCAAATCAGCCGCGCCGCTTTTTGGCGTCGGCTGAATTTGCCTTGTTAGCTGCTAATGCCTCTCCCTATGGTCAAACTGTATTTTGGAGACTGCTTTTTATTATTGAACTCAGGTAGTTCCCCAAACAAATGAACAAAGTGAGCGAAACAATCATATTCGAATTTTGCGACTTCACCCATAATTCTCAGATCATCAGGCTGATTTGATTTGACATCACACTCAAATGGGGCAACCGCCACAAACAGCTTATCAACTAACTCTTCATAATCTTGGTGTTTATATCTAACTCTGTCGGCTCCACCATGCCCAGTTTTTCCAATAATCGTGTTATCGAATTGTTTAAGTCGGCCTTTTAGCCCTGATACAGAGTTAGTCATGCCGATATAAATTATTTCTGGTATCCAACTAAATTTATTACCTGAAATATCTTGGCTTGATACTGAACAGACATAGATACCAGGATAACGAATACCAGTGGCGCTATCCCTGTTTTCCCATTTCAACCACTTGCTAAATCGTTCCTCGAACATGGTATTTTTTATGCAGCTAACTTGTTTTTAACCCGCCAAATTTCCGTATAAATACATTCTCATCCTCGGTTTCCAGGGTAAATGCGGATTCGTTATTTTCTTTCTCTAAACTTGGATACATTGTATTTTACGTTTCCTTAAATCAGTTGCTAAACTCATAATCAATATCAATTTATATTAATTGCAAATGAAATACAATCCAAAACTTCTCGACCAATTCAGACATCTCATTAGGACAAAACATTACAGTCTTCGTACTGAAAACTGTTATGTCAATTGGGTGAAGAGATTTATTTTATTCCATAATAAACAACATCCAGCTGCATTGGATGTAAATGCAGTGAATAAATTTTTGACTCATCTTGCCGTCGTTAATAATGTAGCGTCCTCCAC
>MAYW01000324.1 GCA_001723765.1 Candidatus Scalindua rubra | reverse complement strand
TGGCAGGAAAAGGGTTCCTGGAGTAGAAGTCATGTGGCGTGGTATACGCAGACTTGAAGATATAGCAATAGGAGTATTATTAATGAAGGGAGACCTTTCAGAGAAAGCTTTGAGCGCTTATTGTTTTGAATTTGGTTGACCTGTCCGGCAAAAAATTGTCCAACAGTAAGGCAAGCCCGGCCAGGCCGATTCCGAGTAGTGCAATAGTTGCGGGTTCGGGGACTGGTTGGGCATCAACAGTTGCGAGAATAAGTGCCGTCTCGAAAGTGTCTTGGAATCTAACCCCAAACAAGACATCTCCGTTAGCATTGATGGATGTGCTGCCTGCAAATATATCTATAGTCCCTCCTCCAGCGATTGTATCCCCACTGGCAGCTATAAGACTGTTCTGAGTAAAAATACCTGTGCCACCTGCGAAAGAGCCTTGAAATGCTATATCACCATTATTGCCCAGCGAAAGCATGCCTCCGCTACCTGATATGTCTGTTAATATCTTCCCGCCGATGCTATCCCCGATTTCTGCTATCAAGCTGTTCGTCGTAAAGATACCCTTTCCACCACCTGAGATATTACTCCTAAATGCTACGTTGCCGCTAGCATTCATAACATTGTGTGTAATTAGACCTAAGGTTTTCCCGTCTATAATATCTCCTTCCGAAACCAGAATACTGTCTGGTGTAAAAATGCTCCCATCACCATTCGTACTTGCGCGAAAGGACACACCACCGCTGGCGTCAATAAACGGGTTATCTGTACCGCCGGTAGAATTAATGGTTTCCCCACCGATAACACTTCCGGTGCCTGCGGCCATACTACTATTATTTATAAAGACACCACTGCCGCCTGAGAAAAACCCCTGAAACGCTACATTATCACTATCATTAATAGAAGCTTGGCCATTAACGCTCGTTAATGTCTTGGTGTCAATGGTATCTCCAATTTCAGCCACAAGGTTGTTCCGTGTAAATATACCGGTTCCACCTGAGAAAGAGCCTTTAAATGCAACGTTATTGTTATTATTCAGCGATAGCTTAATACTATCGCCAATATCAGTTAATGTTTTGCCGCCAATGGTATCTCCTTCCTTAACCAAAAGACTGCTTTGTGTAAAAATCCCTTCGAGACTATTGCCTGAGTAACCAGCCCAGAACGCCGCAACCCCATTATCGTTCAGGGTTGCAGTATTTAAACCAACAGACGCTAAGGTCTTTCCTGCAATGGTGTCTCCAGATTTGGCGATGATGGTAAAACTTACGGCCTCTACCTTCACACCTGCAGCAAACAATACTAACAAACTCACAAGACAACAGAAAAATACTTTTTTCATATTTCCCCCTCTTTCGTTTAAATGGTTTCAGAAGCAATATAAATTATGCTGCTTGCGCATACGCATCTCTCTAAAGAACGACTGGATCTAGTTGAATGGCGTCATTGAATGGCGTCACACCTTGATTAGTGATTTATTCTTTAAAATTCTTATATTAATTTCATCCTCTTGAGAAGGAAAAAAGCGTCACATCTCAATATTCGACATATAACATTTTAATGCAATGATCATAATGTTAATAAAGTAAAGATTACAATGTCATGACCCCAACATTTCCTCATAAAATCATACACATCACCACCTTCCTGTTAAAAGAGTAGAGAGTAGAGAGTTTTTGCTCATTACTATCTACCACTACTTATTTGTCATTCGCACCGCCAAGTTTTATGGCGGGCGTCATTAATATATAAACACTTTTCCTTATATCTACAGTACAAATTTCATGCCGAAATTCGACAAGGGGGAATTGTTGTTGTAAGTTAAGGGATATTAGTATGTTAGAGTATGGCTTTTGTGTGGGAGGTAAGGGATAGGAAAACATCGTTTTTCAACAAAAAATGAACATTTAACATTAAGACACTCCCTTTAGGTCTTAAGTGATTGTGACACAAAGGGTAGGAGGGATGTTTATTTTTTGCAACATTGTCAACAATACTTGACACATAAAGTGGCATGTTTAAATTATGGTTCAATCTACAAGATTGAACCAGCACAAGTGACATGGAGTGTGTTAGACTGTCTATGACTGTCATGGTAAAGCAGGGGAATATTGGATGCTGGAAACGAAAACGAAAAAACGAACAGATTTATTTTGTTCCCTCACGTGAAGTGTTATCTTTTACCGTCAAAGTCGCAACCACATTCAACGTGTACCAAGATAGGAAGTTGGGTTGAATACCTTGTTCGCTATACGTTTAATCTCCCTCGAATCCAAGCTGGATCTTTGCGGCAGTCAACGACTGCATGAACCTTTATTTCGTCCCCTGAAATCGTGTAATAAATTGCAAACGGAAATCGCTTCGAAAGCATCCGCCGATAACCTTTATGTCTCTCTCGATGGATTCCGGCATACAAAAGCAAGGATTCGATGTCCGAGTATAAACTATCGAGGAAATAGGTACCGACCCCTTGTTCTTGATTCTCATAAAAATTGTATCCGTCTACAAGGTCATCTTCAGCTTGATCAAGGATATGAATCTTCATGAAATTCGAGCTGCAATCCGCTTCTTGGCAGTTTCCCAGTCCACGAAGGTTGCTTTCCCCTGCTTAATTAACTCCTCTCGCCTATCCAATATATCTTTGTGCCATTGAGGAACGGGGATTTGGTCTTGATTACAACAAAGGTCACTCCAGAGTTCTTCCATGACCTGGAGTTTCTCTGTCACTGTCATCTCTTCCAGTGGAAGCGTTGGCATAATATTTCCTCCATTTTGGTTTAATAGTTATTTGTCTCGTAGCAAACATAGATTAGACTGCCCAACCTGGCCGAGCCAGAACTCTCCGAGGCGTAGTCTCTACGAGACGGAGTCCAAAAAGGGATGAATGTCTTATACGTTCTGGCTCGGCCAGGTTG
>MAYW01000323.1 GCA_001723765.1 Candidatus Scalindua rubra | reverse complement strand
ATGTAAAACGTAAATCGTGCTCCTTTACATATTTACGTTTTACATAATTATATTGTGTTATGATTTCTCTATCCATAATTATTACACTACTTAGTTTAGTTAGTACATATGCTCATGAATTAATCAGGCTAAAAGCCCAACTCCCGAGGAGTTAAATGTCATACCCGTAATCCTGAAATCACTACGGGATTATATAATCACTTTTTTACCAAACTCATAAACTTTCATTCAAAAACGCCGTAATGGTCTTATTTTTTGGAATATTCAATTTTCCTCTGATTCGGTACCGGCGTGTTTCAACAGATCGAACTGATAGTCCGGTCAACTTTGCAATATCTTTTGTATTCAAATTCATTTTTAAATAAGCACAATATTTCAAATCTTGAGGCGTTAATGACGGAAAGGATGTAGATAATGTTTTGAAAAATCCTTTGTAAACTGTTGTAAATTGTTGCTCAAACTCTCTCCAATTGCTTTCTGAATATTTAGTGTAGTCAACTGATTTTAATAGGGGTTTAAACTGCTTTTTATCATCGGTGTTTTTCAACAGACTTACTCGATATTCAATTTCATTTTTCAATGTACCAATCAAATCATTTTTTTGTTGAATATAGGTCGCTTTGGCTATCAGCTCTCTTCTGCTGGCATCTAGTTTATGATGTGTTATTTCGTTTTCTTTTTCAGTCAAAATCTTTTCTTGTTCTGCAATTTTTCTGTGATTGTCAGCTAATCGTTTTCGGCCCCAAAATGTAGCAGATATTATCAATAGTATAATAATCGTAATTAAAGATACGTTTTCAACATTATTTCTAGCTATTTCCTTTTCCAATACAGTATTTTTTAAACTGATAATATCTTTTTCTTTTTGAGCCACATCGTATTTCGTTTGAAGTTCCAAAATTTGCTTCTGTTTGGCTTCATTCAACAAACTGTCATTGACAGCCATGTATTGTTCGTGATATAAAAGTGCGCTGTCCGGTTTCCCAATTTCCTTGTAAACAGTATAAAGCCCCTCGTATAGCCATCGCATTTCGGTGCGAAAGTCCATCTCATCCGCCAAAGCCAACGCTTGATGATAGGTATTCAACGCCTCCGCAAAATCTCCCATAGCATGGTATGTTCTTGCCATATTTGCCAAATTCAGCCACTGACCGAACCGAATGTTATCTGAAATAGAAATAGCATAGGATTTCTCGTAATGTTTAATGGCTTCCTGATACTGTGACATACCCTGATAAACATTGCCTATATTCAACAGAATCTGAGCTACACCTGATTGATACCGGAGATCCTTCTTTATAGCTAATGCCTCTTTGTAATAATTAATTGCGGTCTCATTGGAATCTATGCTCCCGTATACAATGCCCATATTGATGAAGCTCTCTGCAAGATAATTCTGCTGATCTAAAGTCCTGCTGTTTTGGATAGCTCGGTTAGCATAAATAAGCGCATTAGCATAATCCTCTAATCCTATATACAAGGAACTGATGTTGTTCAGGCAGTTTGCCAACAGTTCATCTAAATTCAGCTCTTCGTAGGTTGATGCCGCTTCCAATAACAGTTTCAGCGCCTCTCCTGCCTTTCCCTGATAGTCCAGTACGATACTTATGTTGTTTTTTACATCAGCAATATTCTTCACAAAATTGCCCTGTTCATAATTAGCCAGAGCTCTTTGGTAGTAAAACAGAGCAGAATCGTAGTTATTTATATTTAAATGGATCGTTCCCATATAATTCAGGTTCTTACCTGCGTCAAACCTCATTTCTTCTTCTTCAGCCAGTAATAAAGACTGTCTGAAGAAGTACAAAGCAGAATCATAAACCGATTGAGTATAATAATAGTCTCCCAGGTTATGAAATGAACTGAGCTTTCCCCTGTCAAAGTTAAGTTTCTTCGACAGCTTAGCAGCCTGACGTGAATATCGCTTTGCATCCTCTGGGTGTGAATCTGCCAGAAAGGTGCTTAGTTCATTTAGACTGTTTACTAAAGTGGTGCCTTTCTGAGCAGGTAATAGAATACTGATGCTGTCTGCATCACTTGTCTGGGCAGAGAGAATGCCAGTAAGTAATACAAGAATGATAAACTTGTTTCTGTATTTGATTAACTTCGTCATCAATAATACGCCCAAATTACACTGTCAAAACTTTGTAACATTATAGTTATTCTGATAGAACAAGTCAAGAGACTCTTAATCCCCACCTTAAAGTCCCCAAGGCTACCTGCCAGTTCTCCCGTGTAACAGTTGCGAAGCACTTTAGTCGAGTAGTTCATTCATTACTGAATTTCACCCTCACAGAACCGGACGTGCGGATTTCCCGCATCCGGCTCTTCCAAGCAGGTAACCCGGATTGAGCAAAAGCCAACTTTCCAGATGAGTAATTTTCGGGCGGGGTAATGGAAACCGTTTCAGTAGTAATTCATACCTTTGAAACTTATATCCTTTCTGACTTCTCCGTTTTAGTGTTCTGTACCAAATCTTCCATATTGGTCGCTTTATGAACATTTGTTTTATACTCATCGCAATACTTAACGCCGTCATCGGATAATTCCTTTAAATCTCCCCAAGTGTTCGTGCATGCACCTAATTCAAGTAATATAGCTGGATTCAAGTAGTAAGTGCAACAGTTGACTCCATTAAAAAAAAATACCTCATTGGGTGTTTCATACACAAGTTATTTATTATTGTTAAGTTGATATTTTCCCCATTCCCGTACTAAACACTTAGCAAACATAAACCTTTGTCAAAATGACAACAATTACAAGTATCTTCATCAAAATTCAACGGTGGTGAATAGGTTAGGTTAATCAAGAAAATCAAGTTAATCGAGTGAATCAAGGTTCTGACATCTTTTACATGCAAACTCCAACCGTCAATGACCCGTTCTTGGATCAATGACGGTTATCATCACACCAGCTCCTTATCTTCCT
>MAYW01000322.1 GCA_001723765.1 Candidatus Scalindua rubra | reverse complement strand
CGTTGTAACAACGATGTCTTTCCGGTTCTGCGGGCACCTAAAATAAATAGCGCACGTGGACTATCTAATTCATTTAGTATTTCTTTTTCAAGATGTCTTGGGTAAAGCATTTTCAGATATCCTATACATATATACCGGTATAAATGTATACCATCCTATACGAATAAACCAGTATTTAATTACATACCTCTGTTAATTTTATCAAGGCTAGGGTGGATAAGAAGGAGCTGCTTTAGCCGAATCCTATCCGTTGAACCCTGTCTGCCACAGGCAGAAAAGGTTTGGGTTACGTGGAGTGATGAAGATCATTGCAAAGGGTTTAAGCTGGATGGAAGGGGGAGAGGGAGTGGCGTTCGTTGATAACCGTACTTCTGAGATCTGTCGGGAGATGATTGGGAGAATCATAGAGGCGGCATGGCTGTGAAGCTGAGAGAAAAGCTGATGACGGCGAAGAAACCGGAGAGTGTCAAGAGGATCGCACCTTGGAGAAATGCTGTTTCAGTCCGAGGAAAGAGAATGGGAAAGCTACCTCTGGGGATGAGTTTACCACCGTATCACTTCAACTGTAGGACGATAACAGTGGCGGTCGAACAGGGTGAGAAAGAAGTCCTCCAAAAGGATCAAAGAGATAACCCACAGGACTATCGAAAAGTGGAGATAGAGAAAAAGGATAAGACGGATTGAGCGCGGTGGGGCTGGTAGATTACTTGGTGAAGCTGAATGATTTTGTTTCACTGTCTGTTTTTTTACTGGCTTTTAGAACTTTATGACCCTACTTTATTACATTCACACTACTAGGTACATTAAGTTTTGAATATCGATTTCACCGATACTGACATTATATCTCCAATAGAAATGCCAGGTGGTATCTTCCAGTTCCACCGACCAGCGATGTTTATTGTAAATCCGCCCCCTGACATAAAGGTCAGCAATATGAGAGACGCCTTCGCGGAATCTGATGAGGTTGTTTCTATAAGCGAACTTAACGGTTACACAATAAAAGCTACTGACCTGAGAAACGACTCTATTTTCAGAACAAAGGAGACATTGACCCTATCCTTCTTTGGAGACCGTCAAATTTCGATATTACCTCTGGGGACTCCTTTCTTGGACACGTGCTTTGAATTAAGAACTACTCAGGGTCTATACTATCCGAAACTTCCCCTCTATGGTGATGTATCCTGTTTTACTCCAGATAAAATGACGCTCGACAGGGGTTTCTTTAAGGACCTATTAGAGATGTTTTTGGTAAAGACATTTGAGCTCCGTACAAGTGACCGCATGGATACACTGGAAAGTGCTAACGAAAGTAATGGCCGGGACACTGTTTACTCTGTGGTTATCATAAAGGGGGAATTAGACTTTTCAAAGCTGCCCTCTTGGAAATATAGCCATATTGAGAAAATGACAGTTAACCTTTTCCCAGATAGATTTTACCAATACGTTCGCAAAAGAGAACAATCAGCATCAAGAATCACATACGGAATCAGTATGAAGCTCCATTAAAAGAATAGTAAGGAGCTGATACGCAATCTCTTTCTTTCCTAAAAGTGATTTGCATAACTAATACGTCATTAGTGTCTACTAATAGAGAACGTGATTATGATCATGATTAATCATCCACAGTAATAGTATCTCTAATAATCTGTTTGATCAAAAAGGTTTTCCTGTTCTCAGCTCCCACTCATTTCTTAAATCCTGCAAGATTTTCGAGGGAATAGCTTGTGGCTTTCCGAACAATCTTACGAATAGACCTGTTCCGCACTTGTTGCACTTCCATACGGGTTTGCCTTGGAAGGTACCTCTCGAAGAGAAAGGGGCGCTATCCGTCCATTTGTCAATGTACTCGCGTATCTCTTTCTCATCAGTTAGTGTCTTGACCGCATCTTTAAGAGACAAGTCATCTGCTTCAAATATAGTACTTGGGCTTGTGGAACCGGAGTTGTTACACACTGGACATATAATGGTCTTTGCCATTCATTTTCTCCGTTTTGGACACCCTACAATAAAGCTTATGCACACGAGACTTATGAAAAGTGAACATTCAACAAGGTAGATATGCATTCAAGCTGATATGATATATATGAATGTGATTGGATTAAAGATAATTCCACAGGGTTTTGTCTAATCTTCCTCTTTACTTGAATTACTTTTTCCAATCCTCTGTTGGAGATAATATGCCAAAAGGAGTACTGGGATTGCTATTAGGAAGAACAGAGGGTTAAATGGACCCGTTCTTCCTCCTATTGCGATACCCATGAGTACGAATCCTATGAACCAGATAATAATCACAGGCAATGCCTTAGACCACATAGTGTCTACCTCCAATAGCCAGCTGAATCATGACTTAGCATTCAACAAATACTATATGACGTGATATTTAATAACTTCTAACCAGGTTTTCAAGCATTTTGTTTTAGAACACCGCCACCCTCTCTACCATTCCGGATTCGACCAGTTTACCTCCCACAGCCCCCATCATAAGAGCATCTGAGTAGTTTGGGGATATCCCTGTCTCTTCTTTATCTTGTCTTTGGATTCGATGGTTACGGTCTTTTCTGAATCTATCTTATATCGGTGAGAGATGAGATCTTCAATGAGTCTCTGATAGTTGGGGATATAGATCTCCTGATTCTTGAATCTCTCTCGAAGTTCCCAGTAGCCCTGAGATCTTAAGTTTCTGAAAGTGTAGAGTGAATCGGTGGGTGTTGACTTCGCACCCCCTATGAACTCTTTTACCTCGAAGCCTTTCTTGGATATTTGATTTAAAAAGTACGCTTGTTACAAAAAGGTTTATATTTCCTTTGATCATATATTATAATACCGTAATATCATGATATCAGATAAGGAAATAATTATGAATGTTGCTACAACCCTTCGACTCCCGGAAGAAGACTTGAAGTCCTTGCGCGTCATCGCGAGTCTCGAGAACAAACCAATGAGCACCATAATAATGGAG
>MAYW01000321.1 GCA_001723765.1 Candidatus Scalindua rubra | reverse complement strand
AACAAGTGTTCGTGCATAATTAAGTAAAACCCCATTTTCTTTGCTTTTGATTCCCATCTTTTGGAATACGTACAATTATGTTGAGACTTAATAATTTCTTCTTTTAATGCGAATCCATTTTGTAAAAATTTATGCAACACCATATGTGAAAGTGGTACATAGTGTTGACCTTTTCTTGTATCACCTATTAATACTGCACAGTAATGGTCTGGTTTGAGGACACGGTACATTTCCTTAATTCCGATTTCAAGTTCATCACAAAACTTTTTGGGACTTTTTATATTAGAATAATCACCTTTAATTTTACCATTTGAATACGTAACCAAATTCAAATACGGTGGATGTGTACAAACAAGATCAATAGTTTTGTCTTTAATGTGAGATAGATTACGAATATCACCAACTTCAGCTTTTTGTATAGAATTGGTTTCTAAATCAAATTTTAATGCCCCTTTTGTTATTTCTATAGCATTTGGATTAATATCAATCCCAATTCCATTGCGATGCAATAGTTTACATTCAATTAATGTTGTCCCTGAACCAACCATCGGATCAAGAATTGTATCATTTTCTTGAGAATATTGGAGAATTACATTTCTAGCAATTTGTGGTGCATAATTCCCCCGATATTTTGGATTATGAGTAGCCCAGTTCCCACGTTCAGGGAAAGACCAGCAAGAAGTTATTTCTTGTTTAAAGGTTTTTAATAATTTGTTTTCGTTATTCATTATATAATTCTGGAAATATAACTTGCTTTAAAAACGATGTTCTTGCATAAAATGCTCTTGATGTACTTCCGTGTCCTGCGCCTTTGGTTCTTGGTTGAATGAATACACCCATTTTGCCTGTTAGTGCTTCAAAACCCCTTTTGTTAATTGTATCTCTGGCCAATTTATAATCGTCTTTTATTTGTTGAAAAATTGAAGGATTATCTAAATCAAATGTTGTTACACCGTATAATTCGGATTGAGTTTCTTCCTTGTTATACCATATTCTTGCCGCTATCACTGCTTTTTTTAATTTTAATAAAAGATGACTTTCTTCAAAAGGAGTTTTTGAAACATTATATTCATCAATCATAGTAATTGCCATAGTTTCTTTAACGGTCAATTTACCTGATCTAAGATATTTCAAAGAAATTGTTTTAAGCTCCCAAGAACCAAAATTTGGTGATTGAGAAGAATTAATAGGTAGATTTAAGTGTCGTTCAATAACATGACCAACCCAACCTTTATTTTTTTTACCGTTTTTAAATACAGTGACATCATATGTTGATGCCAATTCCCTAAGGTCGAGTCCAACAATTTCGAGAATTTTTTTGACTGCTTCTTGTCGTTCCATTCAGCTTTTTTTTCTTCTGTTTATTAATTCTGACTTAAGCTTATAGATACTTTCAAATGACATATCACGACCTTTCCCAGTGGGATAGTTCACATCTTCTTGTCCCCAAATCCATTTATAAGCTTTTAATAGTGCTTCTGGTTCTTCACCAATTGGATTTTTTATTTCCGTATTTGATAACACATCTTCAGGGTCTATGCCATTATATACATTTTCTAGAGCATCAATAATTTTTAAAGTCTCTTTTGGATCTTTTTCACTTTTACTAATAAGATCATCATAAATATTTTTATGTGAGATTAGCCATAATGACTTATTGAGTGTATCAAAAATAAAGACTAAAAAATCTTCTCTCTTTATTTGCCCAAATGTGAATTTACCACCTGGTTTAGTTATAACTATTTTCCTTCCATCAGACATTTCTTCTACTTCATAACCCCTATATTCTATTTTTTCGATACGGCTTGCGAACTCTTCCCGAGGAGCATTTTTTATTTTAATCTTCTTCAAATCTATTTCATGAGAGTAAATATTTCTTTTTTGCATGTTTAATTCTTAAGTGATTAATAATTTGTTATCAAAAGTTCTGATATTTTCCCACGACCCTCTCCAATACAATTTATCATCCTATTGGCGTAAACCTTATTGAGGTGGAAATCCTCAAATAACTCTTCAAAAAAAATGTCGTCCGGATTTTCACTAGTAGGATCAGAATTACTTAACATCAATTTTGCATTTTTATTCTTGTCTAATTTTGAAAAATATTTTCCTAATTGAATTTGCTCTTCGTCGTTAAATCCATTTTTCGCATACGAAGTAAAACTTGCTGTTTTGCTAATTGGGCGATAAGGCGGGTCAAAGTAAACAAACGAATTTTCATCAATAAATTCTTCAGTTGTATAAAATTCCCCTTGATTTATTTTAGCAATTTGTAAAACAGCAGATAAAGAATAAATGTTTTCTTCATCCAAAATTTTTGGATTTTTGTATTTACCAAAAGGAACATTAAACCCTCCAGATTTATTCACACGATATAACCCATTAAAACAGGTTTTATTTAAGAATATCATTTGAGCAGTTCTGGGTATCCAATTATCAGAAAACCGCTCATAATTTATATCAAATCGACTTAAATTATAATGATCTCGAATTTCATAAAAATATTTTTTTCTATCGTCCATTGATAATTTATAATAATGTTTAGAAAAGCCGTCTAAAAATTCTATCAATAAATCTGGATTTTTCTTTATGACATTATAACCAATAACTAATTCTTGGTTTATATCCGTTAAATATGCTTCTTCAATATTATACTTTTGAGCAATCTGAAAAAAGACAGCACCACCACCAAGAAATGGTTCAAAATATTTCTTAATTTTCCCCGATTTTAATTCTGGCGGATAAAAATCTTCAAACTGTGTAAGAAGTTGAGATTTCCCACCAGCCCATTTTAGAAAGGGCTTAGCCATTACAGATGTGAAAGATTTTGATTCTATAACTGTTTGACTCATACCACAATTTATATAACAACAGTGTTTTTTGTTACTTCTTAATGTGCCATAAAACTATCTGTTACTCTAAAGCAGCTTGTCCCATTTTCTAACTACTTGTTGAGTTG
>MAYW01000320.1 GCA_001723765.1 Candidatus Scalindua rubra | reverse complement strand
AACTTCCCTGTTAGCTTCCACCAGGCTCAATGCAGAGCGATCCGCTCTCAGGATGTCAACAGCCTGATTAAGAACCATATCATCCAGTGTAGGGTTCAGCTGTTTGAGGGAATAGTCAAGATAGCGTGTAAGGAGGATTTCTGTCTGTTCTGTCCGTCCCAGGAGTGTGGGATCGTCTTCCAGTTCATGTTCTGCATAGATGATCTCCCAGCCAAGTTCATCGAAGATGAGCATGGATTCAAGTTCAATGGCTTCTTCTGAATCAGGGGAAACTAAATCCAATCGTTGGATTATTTCGTTACGGTTCATCCGATATCTTCGCTGTGTTGATCGAATGATTGCTGTATAAGAAACATAACATAGTCTATTTCAATAGGGCTAGTGAAACCAACTTCCACATCACCATTACCCCAGCGACCCAAATTGGCAACATTCTTACAAATTCCTTTCGGATCATTGATTTCATCAAAAACCATATTTAATGATAATCGCAGTCGTGACCTTTGGGGAACTATATCAACAAAGTTAGTGGTTGTTTTGTAGGCGATATATAGCTTTTTAAACTCTTCCTTAACTGTTGGATCCAAGTTCAAAACACGCCTTCTTAATAGATTAAACAAATCCAGTATTTCACCTTTTAGATACTCTGAATGATCCTCGATTGTGTACTTTGTTTTTTGCGCTTTTTCGGGCTCTTTTCTGTATTGCTCTAAGACATCTTCTATAAGTTCTGGCATTCCCCAGATTTTTACGGCTTTGTTTGCTAAGGTATTTGTCCGATTTATTATAGATTCTTCATTCCATGTTTGTAAGTCAGCTAAACCCCTGTTCAACCGAATCGGGCTATCTGCAAAACCACCATCCATATTACGTTTTTCAAGGAATGGTCGATCACTTAATTCGGGATTATAGCCTGTAAGGGTCAAGTTGCCAATGGTGTGTAAATATCTGGAATGGACAGATTGCCAATCATTACCAAGGTCACGTTTCCAGTCGTCAGATAGGTTTTCATTTTGAGGCATAATATGTTCGATGGTGTAATCATCAACCTGCACCTTTTCTTTCCTCTCAAAATTCTCCAGCTTACGCAATAGATAATTCCTGCTTCTGAAATTATATACATCCCTGGTAAGTAAGCCCTGTTTAAACTCTTCATCATTGGGAAAGCGGCGATATGAATCCAACAAAAGGAATTTTGCCGTCACACTTTCCAAGTAATTTTCTTTATCCATAATTGATCTGGTGAAGGTGGCAAAGGTCTTATTCAGCGAATTAGTGGGTATACCGCAAATGGCCCGTCTGAAAACATAGCTTTCAACCAATAACAATATCGTGAGTAAATCAGATTCTTCCAATTGGCCATTATTGTAATCCTCGAACACCTCCATTAAGAAGGGATATGACACATCCACCTTCAATACATCAATGTCTTGCAGCACTGTGTGTATCACAGAATTATCTTCCTTTTGTGACAAAAGTCTGGTGAAGTGTTTTGAAAAATGATAAATGTCCCGGACGATTTCTTCGATGGGCACACCATCCTGGTTAGAATAAATCTTGAAGGCCTCATAGACTAAAGACAATGTGGGTATGGTGCCTGCTTTGGATTTCAAGGTTAAATAATCACGCATGAAACGGTCAAAATGCTTGGTGTAATTGGCCTGGCCAAAATCCTGTTCCATCATATACCAGTAAGATTCATACAAATGCTTTTGTTGTTCAGGTTCCAGCCCCATTAAGATGTAATTGCGGATCAAATCCGCCTGGGAAAGATCCAATCCTGTTGAATTAAGACTTTCAAAAATCAGCTGGGGATTATCATGATCACGATCCAGTGAAATATCCACAATCACCAGCTTTTGTATTCCTCTGATGAGATCTTCAAGAGAGATTTTACTCTTGTCAATCTTATCCACGAAAAACTGATAGTTTTCCTGTATTCTGAAGGAATATTTGTCAGGTAAATCATTATTTTTAAGCAGATTCCAAAAGGTTTCTTTATCTGTCCTTGTTAGATGTAGTTTATAAAACAAATCGTCTGTTTCTTCGTTATTGAATAAATAATAATTCTTGATCTTGGAATTAGTTAAACCTGAAACTTGCTGACCGTCTTCAATAGCATTTGCAATAGCAAAAAGCAGTAAAGATAAAGTAGTCAGTCTTTGTTGTCCATCTATGAGTAAAAGTTGAGAAACAGCAGCTACCTGATAAATCCCTTTTTCAATATAAACAATAGACCCGATGAAATGGGCGGGGATATCATCACCATTAGCAATTCTGACGATATCTTTCCATAACTGCTTACATTCTTTTGTGGTCCAACTATAAGTACGCTGATAAATAGGGACTATAAACTGTTTTGGATCTCTTAAAAACTTTAAATAATTAACTTCTCTGGCTATCATAATTAGGTCTCTCCGATATCAATATTCAGTTCCGATACATCCACCTTACCTGAAATGAGTTTTGGTAAGAGCAAGTCACGGGTTTGGCGAAGGTTTTGATTTTTATAATCCAATAGAAAAATCTCATCCATTAGTGGTTGGCATATGTGTTCAAAATTTTCAATAATTGAGATTGGTGGTAATATTATCTCTATTTGACCGATTCCTGCTCCACTAATATTTGGCTGAGCAGCTCCTTGCGCAATATTATCTACACTTTTTTGAAATTCAGATGATTGTACAATTTGATAAATAAACTGGTTTGCTAATTGGTTCTTTTCTTTTGGATAAAACTTCCCAACCCTTTGATTTAATAAATAAGTGTCGTTCGTTTTAGGCATAATACCAATTTTACCAACCTGTGCTCCTGTCATTGCAATTAATAAATCACCAGTAGTTAATTTGAAATTCCACGCTCTATCATTGACACTTTCTTCTTCTATAAATTGAATATTATTTAGGTCAATTGTTTTACTTTGAATATTTTTTATTTTAACAACGCCAAATTTCGCCC
>MAYW01000319.1 GCA_001723765.1 Candidatus Scalindua rubra | reverse complement strand
ACGAAGAGAAGGATGATGGCTTCGTATTTGCAGTATTGATAGGCATTTCAATAAACTAGGTCACTACTTAACTGCTCAGCTTATTTGCGATTGGATTGAGGATAATGAGACTGAATATCGTTAATTTCTTGGACGCAGACTGGGAATATGACTACAAAAGACCTCATCTGGAAGGGCTAGGTAAATATACAAACCTTCTTTGTATCGAACCCCCTATGACTCTTAATATTCTGCTGCGACATCCGCTTCTGTTCTTGGATTGGTTGAAAAGAAGAAGGTATTTCAGGCAGATAGGATCAACTCTTTGGCTCTATAAACCCCTTGCCTTAGTTCCTTACTCTATATCACTCCGATTTCAGATATTCAGGAAGTTGAATAAATATATTATGAGGGCTTCAATTCGGAATGTTATTAAGAAATTATGGATGAGTGATCATATCCTAATGCTGTCTCACCCTGCTCAGGAATATGTTATCGGGATGTTAAATGAAAGATGTATTTGCTATGATTTGTATGATGAACACAGTGAGAGTAGGGTCACTTCTTCTAAAATAAGAAAGTTAGTAAAAGGGGAAGAACTAAAAATTCTAAACAAAGCTGATGTTATATTTACCTCAGCTCGCAACCTATATGAAACCAAGAAAGTAATCAATCCGAACACACATTTTGTCCCCAATGCGGCGGATGTAAAATTCTTTATGAAGTCAATGGAAGCAGATACTAAGATTCCTCCGGATATACTGAAAATTCCTGAACCACGCATCGGTTTGATCGGCAACATAAATGATATCGTGGATATGGATTTATTGGTCTATATTGCTGAGCAGAAACCTGACTGGTCGATCATATTGATTGGCAACATTAACGGTAGTCCCCATTTTTTAAAAAGTCAATCCTTCTCAAGATGTAAAAAACTATCAAATATTCACATAATGGGTTTTAGAAATTATGAGACTCTCCCAAGTTATCAAAAAGGATTAGATGTCTGTTTATTACCTTATCTAATAAACGAGTATACATTAAATGTATATCCGAACAAAGTACATCAGTATTTAGCGGGTGGAAAGCCTGTAGTATCAACGGATCTACCAGAGATGCGACCGTTCGTAGAGGTAGTGGATATTACTATAAATCACGATGATTTCTTAGATCATGTGGAGAAGGCGTTAATAAATGATAATGCTATTATATCAGAGAAACGAATTAAAATTGCTATCGAAAATTCAGTGGAGAAACGAGCAGAACTAAAGGTACTATTACTAAATGAAGTCTTAAACGGAAAATAGTACTGATAATATAAAAAAGAAAGGACCTTTATATGAAGGTTTTAATCACAGGTGGAGCTGGATTTATTGGATCACATCTGGCTGAAGCTTGTTTAAATCAAAGTAATGAAGTCTATATAATTGATGATCTATCTACAGGTAGCATCAGAAATATAGAACACCTAAAAAGCCAAAAACATTTCCACTATGTTATTGACTCAATTCTAAACAGACCTTTAACCGCTGAGTTAATTGATGCTGCCGACCTTATTTTTCATCTTGCTGCTGCCGTAGGCGTCAGGCTCATTATTGAAAGTCCTGTCAGAACTATAGAGACGAACATTAAGGGAACCGAATTAGTGCTGGATTTAGCAAGTAAAAAAAAGAAACGTGTCGTTATTACTTCCACTTCTGAGGTGTATGGTAAATCCAGTAATGAAATGTTTTCCGAAAATGATGATCTCATTCTTGGTCCTACCCACAAAGCAAGGTGGAGTTATGCAGCTTCAAAGCTGGTTGATGAATTTCTTGCACTTGCTTATTACAGGGAAAAGCAGGTTCCGGTTATTATAGTCAGACTATTCAATACCGTTGGACCAAGACAAACAGGACGATATGGTATGGTTATTCCAAGATTTGTTGGTCAAGCCATCACGGAAGAACCTATTACCGTTTACGGAGATGGACAACAAACGAGAACATTCCTTCACGTTAAAGATGCTGTATCTGCAATGACAGAGATAGTAAAAAATCAAGAAGCATGGGGTGAAATTTTCAATATTGGTGTAGATAATGATATATCTGTCTTATCTCTTGCAGAAATGGTTAAAGAAAACCTGAACAGTAATTCAGAAATTGTCTTTATACCCTATGAACAAGCCTATGAAGAAGGATTTGAGGATATGAGAAGGAGAAAACCGGACATTTCTAAAATTCAAAAGCACATTAGCTTTTATCCTCAATTCTCACTACAAGATGTTATTGCTGACGTTGCGGAGGATCAAAGGGGAGCAGGGTTTTAATAGTTTCCCCTCAGAATAAGGTTATTTCACATAATTCTGAATAATTTAAGAATGAAAAAAATTGCCATAATTGGTTGCGGAAATATGGCGCGTGTGCATATTCCCTACATCTTGAAGATTAAGGATGTGCAACTGATTGCTGTTTGTGACAAAAATGAGATTCGCGCAAAAGAATTAGCTCAACATTATGATATTCATCATTATACTCAGATGGATCAGATGCTTGAAAACACCAACCCTGATGTTGTTCATATTTTAACTCCACCTCAATCTCATACAGAAATAGCAATTCAATGTCTCGATTCTGGGTGTAATGTGTTTGTTGAAAAGCCATTATGTTTAACGCTTGAGGAAGTTGATGCCATCTATACAGCAGCGCAATCTAATGATCGAATAGTGGGTATTGATCACAACAATCTTTGGTCGCCTTTGGTTCAAAAAGCATTACAGGTTGTGCAATCTGGTCAAATTGGTAGATTGATTAATATTCAGTATGTGATGGGGGATGATTATCTGGAGGTTTTGAAGGAAGGTTACGGCAGATGGGCGCTTGATCTCAGGGGTGGTGTTTTCGCTGACCTGATACCGCATCCACTATATCTCAATAGAGCATTTATTCCTGAACTTAAAGTCCATTCTGTAAAGGCGATCGGTAGTGATATAAAAAAGTTGCGAGAGTTGTGGGTTGACTTCATTAGTAATGATGTACATTTAAACCTCTGGA
>MAYW01000318.1 GCA_001723765.1 Candidatus Scalindua rubra | reverse complement strand
TTTGTATTGACAAAATGACCCAACCCATAATGATCTAAATGAGGGTGAGAAATCAGAACGGCATCAACTTTTACAGTATCTATATTGTAAAACCCGTCTATATCCGGTAAGATAGCTTCTTTTCGAAGCTCACCGATACTTTTCCTATCAACATTTCGACTGTCGAATTCAGAACCGTCTTTGTTGACCAACGGCATTCCGATGTCAATAACGATTCTTGTTTTTTCTGTCCATACTTCAACGCATGAACCACCAATTTCTTGAGTACCGCGGTGGATATTACAATTCATTTTTTATTAATACACTGTTCCTTAATTATTTGATTTATTCGACATATTAACTTTGATTTATTCGACATATTTACAAAACCTAAAGAGTTATATTTTTCATCTCTACCATATATAATTGTAATCACTTTTTCAAATTCAATTTCTTCATTATCTTTTGGCAGTTTAACAACTTCAGGTAGTTTGCATGTTTTTTCAGTAGAATGAAAAAAGAGAACTACATTTTTTACAGCCTCTTTATTATGTTCGAATGTTTTGAGCTTTTCCATTATTAATTTTATTCGTTTTGCTAAAGATGTACTTGAAGCTGGAATAGTCATATCAACCACCGTTTCGTCCTTTTTAGTTTTCTTGAATTTCTCACTAAACTCTCTTTTTAAATCATTATTCTTTTCGTCAAAAATATTATTTTTATCATTTCCGTTCCATTTATCAAAATACCATTTGAATATCCTATGTCTATTAACTTGAGATTGATCCAGTCTAATTTGCCTCGCTCTTTTTTTCCATTCTTTGTGCGAATTTTCCCATTTGCTCTCAACTAAATAGATTGCTTTATTAGTGGCTAATATCGCATCAAACTCCCCAAAATTGGATGTGCCTCTTCCTCCACGTCCAAAACTTGGACGATAAAATAAAATACATTTCTCCGGTTCAGAACCATCCTTCAATTTCTCTAATATTTTTTCAAGTTTTTGGGTAAGTGCCCAAAATGTGAGTGAGTCTTCTCCATATCCGATAATGTTCATTGTTGAGTTCTCCTATGTTTGCATTCGATAATAATGTTGAATTCAAGTCGTTATTTCAATTACCAGTTTCCCAACCCTTTTTGAGATGAATAATTGTAAGTCACAATGTTTTTAAGGAAATCACTTCCCTTTTTTACTCTCACAAAATCTAAAACTTCCTGATATTTTGATTTTGCAGAACTTCTATAATTATATTCTGATATTATTAACACAGGGATAATACCAGATATTGTTGGAGTAACCCAATCTTTAATAATTAATCCAATTTTCTTCTTCTGCTCAATCATTTCATAAACTGCATTTTCCAATTCTACTTTTGGATACATAGTGAAAATGTCATAATACATTCCGATTTGTAAAGGACTTAAATAAATGCCGGAAGTATTAGTACCGTGTTTTAACTCCATTAGTAACAAATTTCCACTTTTGTCCAGAGCAATAAAATCAAGCTCATTTCCAATAGATTTTTTATCTAGGTTTTTACCATACCGTTTACTATCTTTTTTTGAAATTTCTTTTTGTATTTTTTTATAACCTGTTTGAATTTCACCTAAAATCTTTTTTCTCTCATCTTTATTTATATGCCCGATAACAGCTTCTTTATCTATAATCACAAACTCATCATTAGGTTTTCCACAAATTCCAAATTTGCGGGATAACTCATTTTGGTAATAGCCTTCCTTTTTATTGTTATAATACCTATCAAACTTTGGATTATTAGAAACTTTTTGAACCAACTTTTTGAATTCAGAACTGAAATTTACTGAAATTAGTTTTTTACCATAAAGCACCGGTGAAATTTCTTTATAGGAATTTGCTCCATCCAATTTAACAATATCGTTATCTTTTGTTTTAATAATGGTTAGCATCCTTGAAAGCCCACGATAAATTGAGATCCACTCTTTTGATTTATTCTTACCAATTAAAAAGTCTAAATCCTCATGTTGTTTAACTAAATCAAACAGCCATCGAAGTTCTCCATTTGGTTCTATTAGTTTTGAGAATGAATCTGATATTATTCTATTATAGTACATTCTAATCTCCTTCTGCCATATGTCGTAATTTCATTTTATTTGATTTTCCATTGGACAAAATCCATCCCCGTTATTCTCATGAAACCTTACTAGCTATCATCAAACGCCATTCTCTCATTATTATACAACCTACAACTACACTAGCGCATAACCATGCTGGAATATTTAAGACTATCGATATCAACACAAGCAACATAAGCGGTTCAGTCGAAATCAGAATAATCCCGATAATCGGTCCTACCCACGGCACATCGTACAATGCGACAAACATAATTGACCAAAAAACAATTCCTATTATTTTGCCTGTTGACATGATTCACCTACTATATATACACGGCGAATCGAAAAAACTTCAACAGATTTTTCAACTTTTTATAATATTGTCCCATTTCAGTGTGAAAGTTAATATTGTATAAAGTCAGTATATGTCGTTTTAATACAGCTTTTTTTTATTTCTTCGCTATTTTTCTTTATCTCCTCAATCAATGCTTCCGGCTCCAGCACTTCCACAAGCACCCGCCAGCCAAGTACCCATGTTTATGCGAATTTGGTCATGTTCAACAACATCATTCCGGATATTTGAAATACAGTCCTCCTTTCTTTGAATGCATCAAGAATAAACTAATCAAAAGCATTACTATTCCTGAATAATAGTGATTGAGATCCTCAACAATTTCTTCGGCTTTCTTTTTGATCAGAGGACAATCCGGTTCAATCTCCAAAGCTATGGAAATCTCTGAAAGAGCATCAGCCAACATTCCGTCATTATGGTAAATGTCAGCTAACAGACCTGATGTTGTACTTATCAATCCTCTGTCCTTTTCTCTCATTTTATACTTGGTGAGAGTATGTATCGCTTCCTCAGTCCAGCCTAAGTGAGATTGTATGTAACCAAGATAAAACAAATATTCAGTGCTGCTGTGATCTCCAAATTGACTTAACCATTCAAGGGCCTCATAGTAAAAA
>MAYW01000317.1 GCA_001723765.1 Candidatus Scalindua rubra | reverse complement strand
GATATGAAATAGTTTTTGAGACCCTTGCGCAACAATATCCTCTTTCAAATCAAACACTACTGCTGTCATTATGCCTACAAGGATTAGGGCTACTATCGAACTGATAACCGTAAATGGTAAATGCTCTATGAGTTCACTTAATACATGCTTTAACTTAACCCTGTTATTCGTTTCTTCCCGAGCCATCTTGGATTTTCTTCGAAAAATATTTGACAACTAGAAAAATAAATTAATAATATAGCCTTTTATTTTAATTATTATAACTAAATTGAGCGATTTATCTGGGTAATCTTTTGTAGCCGCAGGCTTTAGCCTGCGTTTACTACCACCTGATGGGGTTTATTAAAAATCTTATTAAATTACGCAACCTAAAGTTTGCGGCTACATAAATCGCTCAATTTATGTATAAACAAGCGTCATTGTAGATTACGTTATGTATCCTTTCAAGTCAAAACAAAGATTTAAACAGGTATCCATACTCGCATCAGTTCCTTACATCATCCTCTGCATAACTGCAGGTGGGTTCCATACATTCGACGAGTATGCATATCATGGTCATAACCCTGATAATTATCATTCAGAGAATACCGTTCCGAACACCAATAAGGCCGACAACAGTACACCCATCCTCAGCTACAATGACCATAATGAAGACAATTGTATCATATGTAAATAGCTCAAGAGTGCACCAAAAAAGATTCAAATACGTAAAGGAAGATAGAAATTATGCGCATGCGTAATATATTAGTTATTCACGAAGTGCGAACAATACGAAATATAATTAAGACATACATCATATCTGAATTAAACGATGTACTTGTTGTCGAGACATCCTCAGCCTCAGATGCTGTTCAGAAACTAAAAGAGCGGAAGTTTGAGGTGGTTATTTGTGGTAAGTCCTTTCGTGAAATGGAGGGGATAACCATTTATAAGGAAATGTGCAGATCTAAAACTAATAAAGAAGCCCCTTTTATCATTGTAACCTCAACTGGAACGAAAAAAAATATTGAAGAGCTAACCAAACAAGGAATTAAACATTATCTAATATCTCCTTTTACTCCTATGGAGTTACGAGAAGTGATCAACTTGGCTTGTGACCCCAGAAAATGGCGATCTCACGATCGAATAAGTATCCCCGGTACAAAAGCGATAATTCATATGAATAGTGGCGATGTTGAGGCAGATGTGATTAATATTAGCTTGAACGGTATACTTTGCGACCTTGTATGCACAAAACCATATAACGAATTGCTTAATAGCACACATATTACGGTAAAATTTCCAGATAAATATGACAATGCTCAGATAAAAATCCTATGGTGCAAGCTTTTTCGTGTAAACGTGCTCAGTTGGAACATGGTATATTTCCCACAATGTATCCCTGAGCACTTACGTGTGGTCTGGCAAGTTGTACAAATGTCTGATCAAGATAAGAAAATTTATGAACAGATTTGCGAAAAAGTCAAAAGAGATTATGGCAAAATTAAGTCGATAGAGAACCGTGAGTGAGAAACTTATGTAAACGTTCATCTGATCATTGGGGTCACCCATTAGAAGGCTCTTGTCAAGCACAAAAGTTCTCCTATGCGCAAAAAAAACTAATTTTTTGCGTTATCAATTTTTATCAATGTAAACAAATACTACAGAGCCTACAAAACTTTAACCCCATTTACCGCACCCTTTAATTTTCATCGTTGTGTCGGATATAACCACTCCGCACCAGTCACCCATCCGGATCAAGGCTTTCTTGGGATGGTTAAAAGGGACAAATCCCTTTTTATTCATTTGGCTGACCAGCCCGATTCGTCTGTTTGAAATATTCTGAGGAAAATAAGAAAATAGAAGTGTAAGCTTAACTATGATTCATTCAGGTCAAATCGGTTGCGCATTCTTTTTATAAATTGTTTTATGGTCTTTGCGCCTTTTTTGACAGTATTGGGATGCTCTGTATTTTCGTAAAAATTTTGGTGTAAACCTTCGGCTATAAGAGAGATGTTATTAATGTTTTCGTCTTTTAATTCTTTTGCAATCTGAGCCAAAAAAAAATTTTATACCATCATGGGTCTTGATTGTTTTTTTTACGTTGCGCTGCAATTGCCTTAGCTATTGTGACCGTTGCGCCCCAGAGCTTTTCAGATGCCTGGACATAATCGCCATTTTTTTAAACATACATCAGCATCTTTAATATATTTATTGTTAAGTTCCAAGTATCTTTTAAGTTTTCCATTGTATTTCATATAAGTATATTATTCTTATAATCTTTAATATCAAACTAAAACTTTCTTGAACGTTGAAGGGGTCACCTATTATCACATCTCGCCACTTGACACAATCTTTTTAACTTTAGTATTTAACTTTTTTATCTTTTGAAAGACAGGCACTAAAACGGTACACTACCTTATTGACAGTAGTACCTATAAAGAAATAAGCATTCTCTATTTGATTACGGCAAGTCTTCTTAATAATATTTTGCATAGATGATCTAATATTTTGAGCTTGACAATCATTTCTATTTAAGTACAAACTTATTGAATTTAATGAACATTAAAGCATAGTGTTTGTTAACATTAACTCATTAGTATAAATCCAAAGTTTAGGAAAAATGAAACCAGATTCAAAAGTGATTGAGCAATTGGTTAATAATATAGTTGAAACAGTACATCCGTTGCGGATATTGCTCTTTGGATCAGCTGCCAGGGGTGAGACAGGGCCACACAGCGACATTGATGTTCTCGTTGTAATGCCTAAAGGTATCCATCGTCGAAAGACTGCACAACTTCTATATCAACAGATACGTGGAATAGGAGTTTCTTTTGATATAATTGTAGCAACGCCCGAGGACTTGGAAAAGCACAAAGATAATATCGGATTGATCTATAGAACGATACTACAAGAAGGGAAGCAAGTATATGCCGCATGAAGAAGAACATCAAAAAGCTTTGCGTCTTGCAGAAGTTGTTGTTAAGTGGGCAGAAAAGATTATTCATGAATAAAAAACAGTCTCTAAATCGACAATTTCCAGTCAAAAAAAGCCTGCCCTTGTGCGATCCGCCCTGCGGTCTGGGCCAGGGCAAGAAATTGTC
>MAYW01000316.1 GCA_001723765.1 Candidatus Scalindua rubra | reverse complement strand
GGATGGTAATCGCTCAAAAGCAGCCGAAAGAATGGTCAATGATAGAAAAACAGTAAATATACAATGCATAGCGGGAATGTAGTTAAGGAGATGGAAAAAGGCAAGTGGTGGTGAGAGAGTATCGGAAATATTTTGGGGGAGTATTCAAGAGAGAGATCAGTGTCATGCCTGGATTAGACTTTCCTAGTTGCTGTCTGTGGGAAATTTCGGAGGTGTTTCTTAAGGACTCTACCGTTCTAGCGGTATTATAAGGCCCATGTCAAGGTGTATTAATAGTGGTGTTTGTAGAAAATGGACATTAGAAAAACAACTGTTTGTCAATAATATGAGATTGGAGGATACTATATCCTTTCGTTTGGTTGTTATCCTCATAGTTTGACCAAATAATATGAGCGATATAGTCAACAAACTGTAGATTTAAACTTGAATGGCTCTCTTGTTTTACTTCTTCTATATGAGTCTTTTTATTTAATTCTAACCACACAACAGTTTGGAGATAGTTAATCAATGAGTCTCCAGATTTAACTTTTATTGATCTTGGATCTGGGATGAAGGAAAGTAGTCGAATATCTGGACAAATATCTTCGAGTGAGAGCTTGATCATATAGTTGTAAAGCTTGTTATGATCTTTTCTTATGTGTTTTTGGACATTCTGCTTTTTAACCGTAATGGTTGATATTTTTGTTGTTTGGTACTTGCTTAATAGATCTACAACTTTATTAGAGAAGAATTTGAGTCCTTCTGGGGAGACTTTATTCCCTTTGAGTTCTATGTGGCTCGGTACTCTTTCATGCTTATAAATTTTCTTTACTATCCTCTTTGTTAAATGCTTTTTATTCCGATCAATCAAAAGAAAAGCTATTGTTAGATAGCGACTCGATCCACCCCTTCGATATGGATCGGAGAACTCAAAGCCTAAATCTCCAGATTCGTCCAGATATAGTATCATAAAAGTAAGAAAGCCGTCCCTGGGTCCGGCATATTTAGAATATGCTTATGATAGCGTAACGCCGTCACGGTTGCCCAGGATTTACCGGCTTCTAATAGTATATTAGCTCTCAATATTGTCTTTGTCAAGAGTTATTACGTTAATGATCATAAATGAATATCAATGAGCGTGAATGAGAACAAATGAGACCTAATAGACTAGAGCCTAATAAATGATTGATTCAAACCATCTCTACTTTGGTGCATGCTTCTGGATATTCCCCATTAAGAACTTGTCTTATGGCTTGTTCCAGTCTTGGCCGAATCTCTCTTTCAAGGTGCTTGCCGTCTAAAGTCAATCGAGGTCACTTCTCCTTATGATGCTCAATCTTATAAAAGCACTGGATATCTTCTTTCTTCACTTTAATCAGAGGAGTACGCTTCCCACTGTAGCTTATAAGTTCTACGGTATCAATGCGCAATTTAATCTCTTTAATGAAAACTTCCTCGGATTCTCTCAGTTAGGCTATTACAAAGTCCTTATTCACTATCCCCGTTATCGAACTGGCAATTAATTGATCGTCCTCTTTGTTTGACCCGATAAATCCGACCATTTTACGGTGTGTGTTGTAGGTTTCAAGATGACCACCCAATTGTGAACTAATACCAACACTTAGCTTACCATTTTTATTTCTCAGTAAAAATATCCCGTCTTGGCCTTGGTCTCTTCCTCTTGGTGTACCAATATATACTATCGTTTTGCCATAGGTATTGGAGAGGCTTAGGTTACCAGCATATTCTTCTCCATATTGGTCAGTAGCAAGATGGACGGTTCTCTTACCCTTTTCATTGAACATCTCGAGAGACCCATTTCCTACATGGTCAGTCCCAAGAGTTGCAGTCTTATTGTTATTTACATTGTAGCACTCTAATACTCCACCGCCCTTTCCATTAAAAAGTTCTGCTCCAAGTTTGGAGGTTACATAGTCATCATAGAGAGTCGCAATTCTTCCACCAAACAATGGTGAAGCAAATAACGCAACCCCTTTCTTACCGTCAGATGAATTTAATTCTATTGATCCTCCATCCCATCCACCTTCCATTTTACATAACTCTAATCCATCCTTATTCAACACCGTAACTGAGTCGACTATGATATCACCCAAGTTCTCGCTTTGACTTTTTGCACCAATGAGGACAAATACCAATGCCGTACACAGTACACCGATTAACACACTTTTAATGTCTACGCTTTTCATTCTATTCCCTCACTTTCTTATTCTCATTTTCATATCACCCTCAGCTACCAATTTAGGCCAACGCCACCAGGTTAAGCTGTCCGTAGCAGTGTGTGATAAACCACGAGTATTGCATACATTATTCAGTGCTATAATCCGAAATGAAATCTGTCATCTGCTCTCTTTTTACTATTAATAAATTTCTTAATTCATAAGAGTTATTTTTCACTCTTTTAAGGAAATTAAAATATGCAACAAGCTTTAGCATGGCTTGGAATTTATCATCTGACCAAGGTAAAAATATTCCAACTCTTCCTAATCCAGATGCATTTATCGCGCCACCTATTAAGTGTTTTCTGCTTATATTATTTTCAATTTCAATGGAAATAAAACATCGCGAATTTTCATTAAAATTCCTGACTTCTTCAAATCGTAAGGTTGGAATCGAGGAATCAAATTCAGAAACATTGCGATTATGTATTCTAATAAGACCATCAATAAAATTGCGATAATCTTCCATCATACTGTCATATTCCTGAATAAGTCTTTTATCGATAGCAAGAGGTCCAACAATTACATCCAACCTTGGTGAATAAATATTATATTGTTGGGTTTCTAAACCTTTTTCAGCGTAGACATCAACAGTGGGAAATATTTCAATAAACTTTTCTTTCAGATAATTTTGATATTCTTTTGGTGTCATTTGTTTTCCTCTTTAAGCGTTGTCTGATAGTTAATATAAAACGAATTCATTAGTTTGATTTGCTCTTTTTCCTGATAGAGATAATACACACCTCCACACCCTAAATTAACAGTAGTACAATACCTGATATTTCAGAACAAACAATCATCTATTCACCATATGGTGCGGTATTTCCTTCTGAATCGGTTTTTATTAACCATACATCACCTCCATTCCCGAAAGAATGTGTTTTCCCTGTAATGATATATCCACCATCAG
>MAYW01000315.1 GCA_001723765.1 Candidatus Scalindua rubra | reverse complement strand
CCCGCAGAGTGGTAAGCCAGTTTTTCGACTGGCTGATTGAGACTGGTGTGATTACTGAGAGTCCCATGCCAAAGGAAACAAGACCTGTCAATCGTAGCGAAAGCGAAGCTTGAGAGTAGATTGATGAGTACGCCAGAAAAGAGAGAGTCCCATCCTGGGGCTCTCTCTTCCTTCGAATCCAAATTAATCGCTGATGGGAAATCACCGCATACAGTCTCATCGTACTGCCGGGATGTGAAAGTCTTCCTCACATTTACCGATGGTGAGACTGTAACCGAAGAGTTACTCAATGAGTATTTCTCTTCTGTCGGTTTACTGAATGAAAAGAACGGTAAGAAGCGGGATACCACATCGGTCAATAAAATCAAATCATCCTTAAAAGCATATTTCAAATATCTGCATAAAACAGGGATGATGGATGCTGACCTAAGTGAAGCTATTAAACTCAAAAGCACACAGCGGAAAGAGCCGACATACCTCTCACACATTGAAAGAACACGACTCTTGAAAACCTTCCGATCCACGAAAGGAAGCCTTGCTTTCAGAGACAACGCCATGTTCACTACCATGCTCCTAACCGGGATCCGTGTGGATGCTCTCATTAAACTCAATTTAGAAGATGTGAACCTGGATGATAAGAAACTCACCACTCGCACAAAAGGTGACAAGATTTCCAAAGTCTTTTTGAACTCCCGATTACGTGGGATCTTGAAGCGGTATTTAAAATACCGCAGGAAACTTGCCAGTGAATCGGAT
Source organism: Candidatus Scalindua rubra (assembly GCA_001723765.1). GTDB lineage: Bacteria > Planctomycetota > Brocadiia > Brocadiales > Scalinduaceae > Scalindua_B > Scalindua_B rubra. The sequence goes on along the minus strand of MAYW01000315.1, from coordinate 2,379 downwards.
GCTCTGTTTTTGAGCAATCGGCTCACACGCATCACCTCCCGGCAGGTATCCTTCCGGCTAAAACATTGGCTTACTAAAGCAAATATCACCAAGGCTATATCCCCCCATTCATTGCGGCATACCTTTGCCACAGAACTCTTGCAGAAGACTCAAAACCTGCGGATAGTTCAGAAAGCACTGGGGCATGAATATCTGGAGACCACCAAGATCTACACACACATTCTGGATGACGAAATGGAAGAGGCTTTGGAACTCTTGTAAACAGGCATTTTTGCTTGAAAGTCCTTTGTAAATCCTTTGTAAAAAATCGTGTTCGTTTCTTTGACCGAACTAAAATCATAATTTGCTACCTTGATTTTTCAGGTTTTCAAGCTTCTTTTTTTGACCCTTTTCACCTGCTCGGTTTTCCACCATTTTCATCCCAAAATTATCCTGCCAGATCTTGAGATCAGCTGTATCCGGACGCTTTCCCAAACGGTATGGATACATCGGACATTGAAACTCCGGACAGGCTTTCACAGAGATATAACTTCTATTCTTGCACTGAAAGCAAAACTGCCGTATGGCACGGAATGACGTATGCTTTCTCATCGGATTATGACTCTGGATTCAGTAGTCAATCGTAGCGAATACATAGATAGAAAATCACTTGTCGTGGGAAAATTGGGGTTTTCATGTCCATAAATAAAAACACCTTTGAGCTTTGAAATTTCTTTTTTTTCTACAGCATGCACACACGAGGACCTCAGAGAACTCAGGAGAACTCCAGAGGACCTCGGAGCACCTCTATGAACCAGCGGATTTAACACAGAACTCCGACCCTGACTGCTACCCAGATAATTTCCGATTAGATGCATAATCGGAAGTTTTAAAGATAACAAACGCTGGTTTGTCGACGGTGGCTGTAAGATCACTGAATACATAATCGGAAGTTTATTTCTTCTTTTTCGTTTTTTCTTCCGATTGTGACAGAAGATTGGCAGCCCATTCTGCAGGAGAAGTCTTCAACGTCACAATCTCACCCTCACGAGCAGATTTTGTGGCTTTTAAATCTTTAAGCTGTAATCGGCACATTCTGTCATGAGTATCTGCACTTGGAATGTCCCCTTCCCGCTGTGCCTGGATAATCTTTACAAAATACATACACGCAAGTTCTGTGGCCATCTTGTCTGTGGAATTATTTAAATCAAAGTCTTGATGCAGGGTATCATAGAACTTCTCGAATATCCAGATATCCTTTTTTAGAATCTCTGCAATGTATGAGCCGTATTTACGAGCATGTTTATTGCCGTGATGTTTAGTCTTATCTTTAGGTCCGGTAGATTTGCCACCGTGGATACGACAGACATTCTTTCCGTTTATTGCCCAGTTGCCACACTGTTTTCCTGACCGTTTGGCTTTAGCATTGCATATTTTTCCCATTGAATTATCTCCATTCTTGTTGAACTATATTTTCAAACGGAGATTCGACTGGGCAGGATACAATTTGCGCCCTTTCCCAGCAAACGATGGTCAAAGGTTATGTTGTCGGATTAACTTTAGATTTAAACGAAAGGTCGGATCCCGATGAGGAAACGAGATAAACGGTAGGTCAAATACTTGGTGTAATTTACAATGTTTTAATCATTTTTAATAATATCAAGTGGCATTCCTGATAAATATTCCCACTGAACTGAAGACATATCGATTAAAGCTTTTCTTTTTTCAATATCTTTTTCGTGTAGTAATTCATAATGGATACCAATATGGGTTTTCTTCATTTTTTGAAACTCATCTGAATCATATAATTCTTCAATCCACTCGAGTTCTGAAAAGGAGATAGCGGAATAAATCTCTTCCGGCATATAATCAATATAATCGATTTCTTCAAAATTAGAACTATGCCACATATCTTCGATTTCGATTTCAATTTGGCTGAGTAATTGTGGAATAAAATAAATATTTGACAACATAAGCATGGCTAATTTGTTTTTTGCTTCTTTATCTTTCCCCATTCGATGCAGTAACAAAGCCCAGCAAAGGAACATAGCTGGTTCTCCAACGTCAGCGGGAAATTCATCTTCAAACCATTCAATATACTCTTCTGCTTTATCAAGGTCGTTTAATAGCAAATATAAATAAAATAGCAAATATCGTTTACCATATCCATCACTGATTATACCATGCAATTCATATTCTTTTTTCAATGCTCTGCGATATCCGGCAATCTTCTGTTTGATTTTTTTCTTTGATGTAGGTAATTCCATAATTGAAAATAGAGAATTTTAAAAGATGTCTCCAAATTTAGTTTTCAGTTTTTTTTACCGCTTTACCGGCGGTGTGCATTTTTTGTATTATAATACTCTTTATTATAAAAGATATATCTAATTAGAAAACTAT
>MAYW01000314.1 GCA_001723765.1 Candidatus Scalindua rubra | reverse complement strand
GACAGTCTGTATAGAAGAAGTACGCCCGGCTGGATCCAGGAGATCAGGATACAAAGGGAAATAAAGACTTCTTATAAAAAAACTACCTAAAACCTCTCAGTTTTTACTTGACTTTGTAGCAAGTAGATAAACTCACCGGCCTGCCCGCACTCGCGATTGCTCGTGAGCAGGCGGGCGGACGGCGAATCCATTCCACTAATTTTAGTTACTTCACAATTCTTCATTTTGTCCAAATTCCTTCATCCGCTCCACCGAACAAGCCGTCCGGTGGAGTGAGGGTTAGCCAGCCATTATTCTTCTTTACTTGAACAGTAACTGGACCCCCGTTTCAGAGTCTACGACCATTATGGCTTGATTATCGTTTGGTATTTCAATTCTACCAAACTTATCGCGGGGTAAATCATCTATATTATATGCTAATGGTTCTAAATCAATTTCATAAGATTTAGGTTCATACTTATAGATTGAACCAGTAGCAAAGTCAATTGCCCAACCTAAAATACCAGCAAGATTTAAAATTGCAACGGCATTGAAGTTTTTCTTCAAAATGAATGTTCTTCTTTCGTAACCATCAAGTTTTAGAACAACTTCTTTATCATTAAAACCTGGGCGTTTAACCGTTATTGTTGCTGGTGTTTTACCTACTTTCAAACCACCTATCATTATTTCTGCACCACTTGGATTAGAATTAATGTAGATGTCATCACTTGTTCCAGTGAAAAGTGTTGCACATCCTGAAATCAACAGAATTGAAACAATCATCACTATTCCTGTTATCATCTTTTTCATTTTACTATCTCCTTTTTTTTACTGTAATTGACTCTCACCTTGAAAGTCAAATTTATTTTCATAAAACCACCTAAACCCGCAACTACGCTACACGCTTTTCACGGCAGGTTGATTGGGGGTTAGCCAGTCCAATATTTTCATTTCATTGCTTCCAGTATTTCAGGGATGATATTGCTACCTATTTCTTTAGATACATCCTGATATGCTTTTAAACCTGCTTTTTCAAAGCTTAACTGAATACCTTTTTTATTTTGAATTGAGTTCTTATATATTTCTTCACCTGAATTCATATCCATAACAGAAATTGTAACATCAACAAATGTAACATATTGTCCATATATTTCTGATCCTTCTCTTGATTCCGAATTAATTGAAATCATAGCATCGGCACTTGCTATATCATCAGTAAATGAATATCCCTTTTCAGTTAAATAATTTTTAATTTTTGGCTCAATGATTTTTACAGACAATAAGTTTCCCAAATTTGATTCATAAGATTCCAAGTAAACTGAAGGACCAATCACATTAATTATAAACTTGGATGTAGGTGTATTAATATTTTTCAAAGTATTCAATAAATAATATGAAGGATTATCTTCAGAAATATATTGAGTTAAATCTAATGAACATTTAATCATTTGTAATTTTTCCAAAGGTGAAATGCTTATTATTTGACCATTTGCCACACCCTTTGAATTAGTATTGATAGTTTTTACTAACTCTCCATTGCCCTTTATAAAATGAAAACTAATAGGCAGATTTGTTACACTAACTTCCTTACCATCACTAAAAAAAGTTGCAGAAACTTGTAATTTGTTTTCAATTGAATTACCTACTTTTACATCAAGTTTTGGGGTTACTGCTTTTAGCTTAATTTTACTTAATATCCATTGTAAGGAAGTAAATATCTCATTTTGTAAGAAAATCTTTTTACCATCATAAAAAGTTTCTAATGGATCACCGTAATAACTTTCTAATGGTTTCAATGCTTGAACATAGTATTCAATTGCTGAATTAATTGTTGCACCTTTCGTTGCCCAATTTTGTTCTTTTTCTTTGGCTTTTTTAAATAAATCAAGAGAGAGATTGATTGAATTTTCTTTTTTTAATTCAATTTGTGTTTGATAAAGTGATTTCGACAATCGATAGTAAACCCAATATTCATAATCATTTTCCCAAGTATCAACTAGTTCATATCCTTCTAAATCAGCTTTTGTAGTCGTATGAATTTCTGATCTAATTTCATCATTATTCATTCCAGACTTTTCAATGGAAATGTCAACTAATTCACTTGAAATATTCACAGTTATTTCTGATGATAAATCATTTAACGCATTATTTTTTGCAGATTGGATATATTCTTTGGAATTGGATTTCTTCACCACGCCAATCCCAATAAAATATGCTTTGTCAATAGGTCTTTTTGTTACCCAACTAGGCTGTTTCCCTATAGCAAGAGAAAACAACATTAACAGAAATATTATTGTTGGTTTCTTAATCATATTATTTCCTACAAAAAAGGCGGGACAGTTATTCTGCCCCGCCAATATTGTTTAGTCCAAAGTGTGAATTGCTTTTTCTAAATCTTCAAAACCTTGGTTGGCTTTGAATTCATTGAAAAGCGCTTCTTCGCGTTTAGCAGATTCCAACATTGCATTTCGTGCATCAGCTTTAGAGTATTTAACCCTAACATACCAAGTACCATCTTTTGCCTTGAATTGTTTGTCGGGTGAACTGCCTTCGAGGGTTTTACTGACTATTTGCTTACTAACAGATGAAGTAAACCCTAATGATTGAGCATTTTCGCCAACTCCACTTTCCTGCATAAAGTCTTTCATTAGATTTTCTACTTTTACAGAAATTTGTTGTGCGATGTCATCTCTTGCTCGGGCTGTTGCCGCTTTTATTGCAAGGCTTGGGTTCTGCTTTTTTGCCATCCCCATTCCGAAATAAACATCATCAGATAGCTCTCTGTTAAGAAACCACTCTGGAATATCACTCTGTGTTTCTTCTGTACTTCCTGATCTTGTTCCCGTAGAACAACCCCAAAGAGTTAGAAGAACTATTGTGAGCGAAAAACAGATTATTAATTTATGTCTCATTTTCTTTTATCCTATTTATTATCGTGAAATTACAAAATCACCAGGATTTAATTGCTTTGTTGATTGCGACCTAATTTTGACAACATTAGACATTGTCTTTTCGGTGCTTACCACTTTTAATTCCTGTAATATTTCCTTTTTCCAACCAATGTGTTTCCCTGTTGCAGGATGCAAAATTTCATCACCCACCGTAAATGCAACAAATGAGTCGCCGTTTTTTACACCCTGCTCTTCACCAATATCAATCAATACTTGACTTGGATCTACA
>MAYW01000313.1 GCA_001723765.1 Candidatus Scalindua rubra | reverse complement strand
TAAGTAATAGCTGTAAGTCTCTTATGTGCGAGACTTACAATCCGAACCCAGAGGTTTTTGCAAAAAAGAGAGAATCCCGTCATAGCCGGGCAGGCAGAGATTTTTAGCACATTTGTTCGATTTAAGGCAATAATCGACCTGAGGACACAGAAAAAACAAAAAATGTAAAAAGGATGTGTGTTTTGATGTGTCGCTGTATTTTATAAAGTAAATGTCTTAAGCCGAAAAGTTCGAGCTTAAAGACGAGTGGTAATGTCAACCTTTTGGCTAATAGAGCCAACGAAATTTAGCCTCTGTGTTTTGAGTAAACCTTGTAAATATCTGCTACTGTTGGAGTTAGGTGCTGTTTTTGCAAATATCTAAACCTCGTAAATCGATTCTAACGAATAGCCATAGTTTTGGGATAAGCGGTGAAAAGTTGCGAGGGGATTGTATTCATTATTGAAATAAAATCAGTTACCACTGAGTTTCCCCAATTCAATAATAAATTCATCAAATAAACTTCTCTTCATCCATTTATTCGATTCAATCATTTATCTCAGCCATCACATCTTCGTATTCTTCCGTTTCTACAAATTCAAAAGCAGGCAGTGGTCTTTTTAGAAGTTGAAAAGAACCACAATATTGGTGTTTAAAACAAACTGTTACATCATCTGATTTATTTTATTTTCCAAGATTTTCAATTCGGAGATGAGTGTGTCAAATTCAGGTTCATTACCAAAAATCATATTCTTGGTTTCGACATAGTCGTTTTTTAGTTTACTTAATAATTCATCATTGGGAGTTAACTTTAATTTACCTTCTAATGCACCCAGATAATGTGCATCTTTCTGGTCATAAAACTTTTTATTATGCTCAATGACCGTATTAAACAACTCAAGATTTGATATTTTCCCTAAAATCAATTCTGAGTTTGATAATTCAACCACATCATAACAATGCCTTGAAAATCGTTCCGGCAGTTTTTCTTGTGCAATAAATTTTCGATGGAGTAGTGCAACTTTCTCCCAGAATGTCCTCTCCGCATTTAAAGTGTTTAATTGAATGCTCGCATTATCAAAATACTCAGAAAAATAATCTGATACTATTGGAGAAATGGTTTTTGTTTCAAATGGTTCCAACGATGCTCTTGGATCAATTTCTATTTTTACTGTAGGAAGGATATAATCTGAAAAATATTCTTCTTTAGACAAACTGCGTGGATAATTAAAGAAGAACTGGATTAATCTGCCATCCTGCTTGCAATCAAGAGACCAATTTTTATCTTTGATTACTTTCATAAAACTATGTGTAAGCATTTCTTTAACATCAACCTCTAAGTATTGTCGGACTTTTCTTCGAAACTGCTTTATTAGTTTAATTCTTTGAGACTTTGATGTCGCATTGTTTGGATCTTTATTATCAGAAAAACCAAAGTATTTATAATCTATACCCAGATCCACATCTTCAGAAAACCTTTTTACAATTGCATGTGCTTTATATAGGCTCGTTCCACCACGAAAGATAAGATGTTTTGAAATGTCGCCAAGACCAAATATTTGTTTCATTACCCAAACAACCCAAAAGTCCTTTTCTGTAATCAGTGGGATATTTTCTATCTCAATAGCCGATTGTAGAAAAATATGATTCCTGTCTTCGATAGATAATTTTGCAATTTTATCCATTTATACTTGTCCAGCAATTTGATTGATGGCTGACTGCATCCAAATAGGGGTTGCATATTTCTCTTTGAGTAGTAATTCTTTATCTCTTTGTTTAAGAATATCTTTTAGTCTATTTATAACTTTCTCATTGATTCTGTCTTTACCAAAATACCGTAGACCCTGAATTACAAGACCAGACATTTTACCAGCACCAACGAGTTTTTTTGGTGTTGCTTGTTTAAAAATTATCTTTTGTTTTCCAACCTTACGAACCCTTCTAGTGCCATCGGTGTATAAAATGATTTTTGCAGGAACTTGATTCGATAATCCCAATACATTTGCAGCATAAGATTCAGATACTTGTATTTTAGTTTGTGTACTTCTCGCTATTGCTTTAGCAACTAACATTAAAGATGTAGGTATTTCTCCAAAACGACTGATTTTGGGATAATCATATACCCCTTGAGTAACTCGGCGAATCTTTTCTTTCTTTGCCAAGCGAGATAAAGTCTGATCGATAGATTCTCGCGAACCCAAATCCTGAAAGTCAAAAGGAGTAAAAACCCACCCTCTACCTTTCTTTAAAATTCTATTGTATATACTGTCTGCTATTGTTTTCATTATTATCTCTCGTTTTATTGTCATTATAAATTAGTGTATTTTCTGACACTATGCAAGCTATATATACACTTTTTCAACAATTTTTCCCATCATCCAATCATAGCGTAGCTATGCCAAAAACCAGAGAATCTGATACTTTTACTATTTTTGAACGAATAACCATCAGGATTGGTAAATATATCATAAAATAATCGTAATAATTGAGATGTAATATTAGGAGTGAATATTGCTGTAAGTAGTCGTAACCACGAGTAGATACAGAAAACCCCACAGTCACCTGCAGGGTTTGAGAATAATCTTACGATTATTTTAAGTGGTACTGCCGGTGTAACAGTGGCTCGAGTTCTTGCTTATGCGTCTTTGTTTTTTAATTTTAGTGTAAGTTGACTCATAATGAAATTTAGGGCATTTATTAAAATACCTAAACCTCTTATTCTACTTTTTTGTTATTTGTGTATTGTTTGGGTCAGCGGTTTAGTTATGGATAAACGTCTAACTCAAAATATAATTTGAATATTATCAGAGTTGAAGAGTCAATTTTAAATGACCGCCAAGTCCTTCCTGGATTATTTTCATGAGAGTTGATAATCTGATATCACTGGCATTATTCTCAATTCGAGAAATATATGATTTATTGGTACCGCATCTATCGGCTAACTCTTGTTGGGTATAACCTAGTTTTTTTCGTGCTTCTTCAAGTAAAACGCCAAGTCGGAACGCTTCAAATTCTTGTTCCCACTTTTCACGCTTCTCATTTCCCCTTTTACCATATTTATTATCAAGGATTTCATCAAATGTGGTAATATCTTTATTTTTTTTCATGGAAGTACTCCTTCATTATTTTTAATGCTTTTTCTATTTCTTTCCTTGGTACTTTTTGCGTTTTCTTTTGAAAAGCATTACCAAGAACAACCAAATTCCCTTTATCAAAAAATGAAAATATTCTGTAAATATTTCCT
>MAYW01000312.1 GCA_001723765.1 Candidatus Scalindua rubra | reverse complement strand
AAAGCTCAAGCCACATTGTAGAGAGATCAGCCAGAGAAAAAAAGGACATCGCCAGGTTCGACTGCCTCACCTACAACAGCATTCCTCTCAATAATTGTTCCTGCAAATGGAGCGCGAATAGTAAAAACAGAACTGCTTGATCGGGTTTCAACAATCTTTTTAACTTCGGCTTCTGTAAATCCGTAATTGAGAAGTTGTTGACGTCTTGTATTCGTGGTGTTTGCAGCCGCATGATACTCTGCCAGCGCTTGTTGATACTCACGTTGTGACGATATTCTTTTTTCAAAAAGCCCTTTTTCCCGTTTATAAGCAAGTTTCTTTAATGTTTCATTTGACATGGCAGTTAGATAATCGGCCTTCGCGTTTGCAATTTCAGATGAGACAATCTCGACCAGGACATCATCTTTAGACACATATGCACCCACATCTACAAGGACTCTTCGATTAACTCCTGAAGTCAAAGGTGTTATACGGGCAAGATAATTCATGTTGTAGGTAACCTGGCATAGAACGCTATGAGTGGCATGGTGTTTATCTTCATCCGGAAAAGCAGTAACCACACCTGCTTTTACTGCAGACTCTGTAGATTCCAGTCTTACCTTTAAGCCTTTGCCGGGTATAAGTGAAGCTGTTAATTCAGGGTGGCATATCCCACACTCTCGTTCAAGCACTCTGTGTTCTTTACATTGAAGGCCTACCGAGGTGGTTTCGTTGTTACTGGATTTTAATTCGGGATGACAAATAAAACATTCGTCTTCATAGACACTGTGTTCATTACACCATAACCGCTTTGGATCTTGCTTGGACTTTTCTGCTTTGGTGCCTGGCGTTGGACAGCAATTGGACTTTTCTGCCTGGTGTTTAGCAGGTGATTCATCCTTATTCTCAGTGTCTGAAGAAATAACACTGTATTTGTTGCTAATATTTGAACCTAACTCAGGATGGCAAATAAGGCATTCATCCTCATAAACATTATGCTCTTTACACCACAAACGTTTTGGGTCTCGAACAACACTTTCCGTTTGTTTATTATGAACCTCATTTGCGAAACAGCTCATATCCCCAAATAATACATTCGAGGACAAGTATTTAATCTGTATAAAAAGCAATGCTACAAAAATAATCCCTGACAAATAAAATACCCTGTTTATCAGACGTTGTTTATTTTTCATTTTATTAATACCTGTACGAATAAATTTTAATTATGTAGATTGATTAGACTTTGAAGGTGTACAACTAAGCGAATGTAGAGTTATCTTCATAGTAAATGCTGTTAATACCAAAAACGAAGCGATTTGCTATATGCAATATAACTCTTACTGCAAGTTTAAGCTCTACGACTAACAAAGTGGAAAGTAAGAATGAAGAAATTACAGAATGGATTGTGGAGGGTGAAAGATGGCTTTAGCAAGCATCTTCTCGTAAAGAATGTCTTCTCTCAAAGTAGAAGGTTGTAAGGCAATTATACCAAAAGTAACTCCCATTGATGTGCTTTCAACATAATAATGAGGAAAGATACAACAGACAGGGCATTGCTGGCAAGGCTCGCCTGGAATCATTGGGCAGTTTGTCTCGTTACATGTGTTTGTTTCTTCTAAATGCAAAGAATTTATTTTTACTTTATCAAATGAATCTTCAAACGAGAAAACAACTTCTGGAAGGATTGAAAAGCATAATGTTAAAACTAAACATGCTTTGAAGATGCGAACTCGTTTTAACTTCATATCTATAATGATTAAATTTAAGACAATACTTACAGTAATAATAAAAATGAAACAATGCCAATACGTCGAAATTCCGTATATAAGATAATAGCCACTACATTAAACTAATGTCAAGCTCCTTTTTTACAAATAGCAAAATTATGTTAAGAAATGCTTTTGGTAAAAGTCGGCTAAAGGTAAAAGATGGAAAGAATCTGATATGAGAATTAGCAAAGTTAATTATTTGTTGGAAGTTATTTATTATTGTCGTTCTTTTTCTTGTGTACATTGGTATCATCACTGCTCTTACTATCGTAATTTGTTAAAGCAAAAGTATATTTCTCAATATTAGTTTTTAATATTTCAGCGTTTTCAATAACTTTGAATATGTCTTCACGAGTTAATGGAGGGTGTTCATTGCCGTATTCATCAATACAAACTTCATTATTAGCTGCAGAATTGATATTCTTAAAATCTGCATCCAATTTGGATATACTTGCAGAAACCAAACTCTCCATCTTTTTACGAAGCCATTTTAATTCCTCAGATATATAGGGTTTCTTTGTATCAAATGATATTAGATAACATCTGCCCAATTCATACTCATACGAGAATATAATTTCTGTGACGTACATCATTTTCCTGGCTTGAATTTCTGTGATAAGAATACCGGTACGTTTCGTATAACTTTTCTGCACTTCTCTGACAATTTCTAAATCCTTTTCATCAAGGGGCTCTTTCATCAATTTTGTTTTAACAACATTAAGCCTTGTTTGTTCTTCAATCGTATATTCTGGTAATTTATGTGTAATTTTATCTGAATCATCTAAAGTATTGTCTAACTTTTCTTCTCGCTTGCCTTTCGCAGATTCATCTTTTTGCGCTACATTGGGATGGTTTGAGCCAAATGTCTTTTCTGCAACCTTCAATGCATCTTTAACTACATTTACTGCTTCTTTATATCGGCCTTGTTGATAAAGAGAATTAGCTTGTGCATTTAACTCGTTCCACAACTTCTCCTGAGCATACAAAGATGTTGACAGGAAAGATAAGGCAAGTACAAACAATAGAGTTTTTAAGAATTTTTTCATGACTAAATTATAATAAAAAAGCTAACTATCACTCGAATTGAATGAACTGTTTGTAATCCGTTACAATGAGTTGATAGATGGATACTCTGTTACTTACATTACTTTCACTTAATCCAGTAAAGGTCTATATTGTATTCTCTTTCACGAAAGGGTCCTTTGACGATTATGGTAGTTTTGGCATTTGGATCTAGATTTTTGTAAGGGAAACTTGATATAACAAAATCATGATCATATCTATTACCACCATCTAATTTGCATAGCTCACACGGGTCTTCATAATCTGTATTGACTGGTTTAATGATCTTTTCGACTTGTTTCAATGAAAAAAATTATATCATCTTTACTAAGCAAGCTCTACCCTAAGAAATTGAGAGCTAGTAATATCCTTTATCTCTCTATCCGAAATATTTGCCCTTAATTGAATCACATGGCAGTAGAAACAGTTAAATCCACA
>MAYW01000311.1 GCA_001723765.1 Candidatus Scalindua rubra | reverse complement strand
CTCAATAGTGTACCACGGTGATGATCTACCGCGAAAAAGCCATGAGCCGTCGGATTGCTGTTTTTTAATGAGTGACTTCCAAAGAGCCTTGGTTAAAGAATGTTGTTTTGGTAATCCGAGATTGAGAAGCGATGGCAGCACAAGGGATTCGTCGCATCGAAAACACTTGTCGTCCATATATCCATGCTTTATTATCTCTTTTTTGTACCTGGAGAATAAGGTGATGGCTTTTTTACCAATGTTATCATCATTGCTAATCATTTGAATTTGTGACAAACAAGCGGCAGCCCAGGGAGTTCCCACTATACGAATAAGCCACAAAGAAAAAACCTTCAAGGTTTCTAAACCTTGAAGGTTCGTTCAGCAAGTGACCCCAAGGGGAATCGAACCCCTGTTCTCAGGTCGAAAACCTGCAAAGGGGCTCGATATTCCTTCAATTACAGAGTTCTGTGACCATAATGTGACCATCCTGCAAACACTATGAAGATGAAAATCACTAAGTCAAAAGCAAGAGAACCGCCCATAATCTCTTAAAAAGAACGTCGCTACAGCACTACGAAAAAGTCGCATTATGCTTTTCAACCGATTTCATTAGCGGTAGAAAACCGCTACGGGAGTGCGCCGCGGTAAGGGATACTCAACACACATTGTGATATAAAATCTCAGATTTGCAGATATAATTAGACAAAGAGATAGATAAACTGTAATCAGTAATAATATTACACTATTGCATATCACCACCACAAAAACTACATTCTAAACGAAATGAGTTAAATTTCTATGGTTAATGAGCGTGGATTAGGGTTGTTGCTGTCTCCTCAGTAGCTTTTTATAGGTGTTTGGAATTAGCACTATATTTTAATATGTGTGTAGGGAACGGAATGCCCTGACAAAATAGTTGCACATAAAACACAACAGAAGAAAACAAGAAAATGAAAAAAACAACTGGCATAATTAGCATACTTTCAATATTTCTTCTTTATTCTTGCGATTCACTAGTTGGACCAAAAGGTGAGGTTGGACCAAAAGGTGAGGATGGAGTAGCAAATATAATGTCTACAACTGTAAACTTAACAGAAACTAATGTTCTTTATTCAACATCTGGAAATAGTATAATGAAATCAATTACTATTACTGAAATTACCCATGATGTTTTAGATAATGGAATGGTTTCAGTATTTATTTCATGGGACGGTGGTGGAAGTTGGTTTGCTTTACCTTTAGTGTTTTATACTGATATAGATGGTGATGGTGAAAATAATATAGACTCTATTGTTGACTGTTATTATTCCTCAAGTTTAGGGAATATCGATATATTTTGGGATTCGTCTATAAAGCTAACAATTTCTGAATGGCAAAATATTTCGTCCCTTTGGGCAACAACATATAAAATAATAGTAATTCCTCCCGCTTAATAATATGTATATTCGTTAAACTACCACTTTTGGTACAATTTAAAGAGACCATTAACACTACATCACCAAACACCTCATCCCGTCTTACTGCAATCGTCATTCCCATTACACGGTTTCTCATTTACCTCTCTGTAATTATTGTAATTTATTGGTTGGAGGTGTACATTTTTACTACCTTGCATAAAAGTTAATATTAGACTTTAATGCTATTTAGGAGAGTAATATGAAAAAGATAATTATAATAACATTATTACTTGAATATGTTTGCCCTTTTGATTCAGGTATTAGTGTTTGTATTGATTTATTGGGTAAACATAAAGCTGCTAATATCAAACTTGACGATTATGATTTAGGTGATTTAAACAGTGATGTTAATGTTGGAATATCATTACGGTTAACATCTATCCCTAATTTAACTAAAACCACTAGCTTTGGGATGGGAGTCGAATATCAAACCGGCAGAGATACAGATGATTTTAATGGGGATTTCAGTTTTAACAGTTTTTGGTTTACTGTTTATCAGATATTTGACCAACAATTATATGGTTTAGCTCAATTGGGTTATGGGACATTTAAAGCAGATAACGCTTACCAAGGTGATGGTTCAGCAGCACTATTAGGTGGTCCTTATTATGGAATAGGTTTGGGTTATGTGTTAAATGAGAAATTAAATATAGAAGGTGTTTATTGTACAAATTTAGGAAGTTATTATAACTACATATCTTTTGTGGGAGCAAACACTTATGACGTAAGATATGATAGGTTAAACATTTCGATTATTTATATATTAAATGGTAACTAGGAGGATGATATGAGAAATCATATTCTGAAATCAGTTGTATTTGTTTTAGTTGGGCTGTGTTTTTATTCTTGTGAGGAAGAAGAGATTAGCGATTTACCTGAAGAAACATATTTGGTAAAATATAAAGCCCATGCTGTAGGTGATTCACTAATTTTGACTTATTCCGATGAAGATGAACAAAATATATCAGAACGTCTATATGCAAATCCAAGTAATCACCCCATCATCTCGTGGGAAACCGAATTTGAAACTACTGGTAATAGAGAACTAAGGATTGTTGGTCACACTTTGGGGCAAGGCATAAATACAGAGATTAATCTCTATATTTTCGATTCCTCTTATGGCGGAAATGCTGTTGTATGGGAAAATGCTTCAGCAGACGAGAACGAGTGCTTTGACGTTTTCGGGGCCTACTATCAATGTTCTTTAATAGCTTCATGGTATCATCAAGATTGATATAAAACAATCAATCTAATTTGTAAGTGTATCCAAATACCACATCATTCTTGATTAATACAGCACATCAATTTACGTCTGAAACACTTTTTACATAATTTTCAACCGACCGGACTTGTTTTTCCTCTCGTTCACCTATTATATTCAAACATGAAAAAACATAAAGACAGTTGTTTTCTACCTACGACAAGGAAGATAAGACTCTTCCAAAGAATTGTATACCTTGAATCCCCAGAAGTCGCAGAAGAAGAAGCTATTGTGAGTTTCGTACGCAAATCCAGACGAATACACGAATTTCCATTGGCACAGGTACTGATAGTTCAAATTCCGGAAGGGAAAAGCGATGAAGCTCTCATATTTCCCAGTCTTTGTACTAAACGTGATGGAAAGTTGAAGCCTTACCTTACTAAGGCACGTAGGTATCTTCAGGCTCTTCTAAAAGCTAACGGAAGACCTAAGGCCACACTGCACAGCTTTCGGGTTACGTTCAACAATGCACTGAGAGATTTAGGACTTTCGATTGAAGACCGTCAGATTTTACTGGATCACGCTTCAAGCGAGACTACTAAAATCTATAC
>MAYW01000310.1 GCA_001723765.1 Candidatus Scalindua rubra | reverse complement strand
TTTTACTGGCTTAAGAGTTTGCCTGTTCTATATTTACCGGATTCAGGTTACTCACTAGATAAATTTGCAAGTAAAATAGTTAAGAGTATTTTCACAGAAGTGGGTATTAGTGCCACAGAAGTTGTTCGTGATCAAGAACCTAATTTTGAATTAGAACGTAAAATATTAGACGATATTGTATTTGATGCCATTGGTCTTACTCAAGACGAACGCAAGGAAGTGTATTGGGCAGTATGCGAATTAGTGCAGCGACGTCTGCAAAAAGCGAAGAGTGTGTGATGGATATTTCGACAATAAGCGATAAAGTATTTCAAATTGGGAAATTAGGTAAATTACCATCTTTTGTTTTGGGATGCATATGCTGGACATTTATTTTATTGCCAATAGAACTGTTAGAATTATTGGGGATAACCAATTTAGTTGAAAATTATCGCTCATATCTCGGAATTGGTGCTATTCTTTTTCCTGTTTATCTGATATCCTTTATTGCGTATGAAAATTCGAGCGGACACCTTGTTCAATGGATTATTATAAAAAGAGTAAACAAACGATTGCGTAATCTAACAGAAGATGAAAAAGATGCATTAAGACCATACATAGATGAAAATAAAAGAACTCGAAAATTTAGATTGAGTTCAGGAATAGGTGAAGGATTAGTATCGAAAGCAATTTTATATCGGTCTTCTCAATTAGGCGAAATAGGAGATGTATTCCCTTACAATATCAAGATTATGCGTTTGATTATTTAATGAAGAATAAACACCTTTTGAAAAAGAAAATATGAAATATTCTGAATCCCAAACGGTAGAGTTGAAAAAATAAACAATGAAATATTTTCTTTTTTTAGATGAATCGGGTGATCACGGTTTGGGGAATATTGACCAGGGATTTCCAGTGTTTGTATTGTGTGGTATTATTGTAAGTAAAAATTCTTATACGCAAATAAAAAAAGAAATGAATCGCTTAAAACAAGATTTGTGGCAGAATAAAAATGTAATATTCCACTCTCGTGATATTCGCAAATGCAATGACGAATTTAAAATTCTATTTGATTTAAATGTCAAAGAAAAGTTTTATAATAAGATAAACGAAATCGTTAATAGTTCTAATTATTCAATCATTTCATCTGGGATTCAAAAAGAAAAATACATTCATCGATATGGCAAACTTACAAGTGATGTTTATGAAATTGCATTATCATTTATAGTTGAAAGAACCGTTTTTTATCTTGATGATGTAGAAGATGAAAATAAATCATTAGAAATCATTATAGAGAAAAGAGGTGCAAAAGAAGACGCCAAATTAAACGAACATTTCAATCGTTTATTAAGTTGGGGAACTGGATATGTATCTGCGAATCGTTTAAAAAACTATCAAATGAAAATTTCCTTTAAGCACAAGGAAGAGAATATAAATGGTTTACAATTATCAGATCTGATTGCATATCCAATAGCTCGGCACATAATAAATCCTAAACGGGTTAATCCTGCATTTGATAAGTTATCTGATAAATTCTACATGAAAAATGGAAAGAGATATGGACTTAAAATCTTCCCATAAAAAAACAAAAGCCCTTCAAAGAAGAGCGTTTTGCCGACCGGGGACACCCCAATCCAATACTCAAAGTTACACCTTTATTATATATTATCCAAAAAGGAAATTTTAATTATGCCATCTGCCATTATAGATAACAGAAATAAGAAACTTGTAGATGCTATCAATGAACAGTTGGTGCATACGGTAAAAGCCAAAGTTGCTGTGGGTTATTTCTTTTTATCCGGTTTAAAAGCTATCCAAGATAAACTGGAAGCCAAAGATGAGAAAGGAGATTATCTCATTAAAGAAATTCGCCTTCTCATTGGTAATACAACCAACCGTCAAACGGTTGAAGAATTGGCACGGAGTTACCGCCTTGCAGAACACATCCAAAAACGGATGGAAAAAATGAAACGGCCCGGCAGTGGTGAAAAGAAACTGGAAAAGGACGAAGCCCAAAAAGCCATACGTACCGTCATCAGTGATTTGGATCAATCTGAAGAGAATTCTCGCTTGCTTGAAACGGTTTACCATATGGTGAATGATAACCGGTTAAAAGTGAAAGTGTATATAAAAAGCAAATTACATGCCAAAGCTTATATTTTTGATTTTATCCATCCTCAACCTAATTCCAAGGGAATTGCTATTGTAGGTTCCAGTAACCTTTCGCTTGCTGGTCTAACAAACAACACAGAACTAAATGTATATGTACATGACAATGGAGAAAATCATAAAGAGCTTATAAAATGGTTCAACGAACTCTGGAAAGAAGCGGAAGATTTTGATGAACAGTTTTTAGAAGAATTAGAAGAATCCTGGGGAATCAAAAAAGCAACACCTGAAGATATTTATTACAAAACTATTTACACTTTGCTCAAGGATCGGATTGAAGGAGAAGACAGATCAAGATTCCTATTTACCAATGAAATCACAGAACAACTTACCAGCTTTCAGAAAGTAGCTGTACAACAGCTTACTGGGATATTACGCCAATATGGTGGTGGTTTTTCTGCAGACGTAGTGGGTGTGGGAAAAAGTTACATTGGAGCAGCTGTTGTAAAACATTTTCTGCTAGCTGAAAATGCAAAACCGCTTATCATTTGCCCGAAAGCTTTAGAAGAAATGTGGAAAAATTATAATGCAACTTATCTACTGAATGCCCAAATCGTGCCAACTTCAATGTTACGTGAAGGTGATGAGGAGGAAGACTGGAACTATTTATTAAATGATATCAAATATCGTGACCGTGATTTTATCCTGATTGATGAGAGTCATCATTTCCGCCACCATGAATCTCAACGGTATAAAGTACTTTCGGATTTTATTCAGACCGGCAAGAAAAAAGTATTACTGATGACAGCTACTCCCCGTAACAATTCAGCGAAAGATGTATTTAACCAAATCAAATTATTCCACCCCGACGATTTGACCGAGATACCTATCAATCCACCCAGTCTAAAAGAATATTACAATCCAATTCTTAAACCGGATACACCCAGAGATCAGGCGAATCATTTATTTCAGCAATTACTACAATTTATTTTGGTTAGAAGGACAAGATTACACATCCTGAAACATTATGGTTTTGATGAGAAAACCAACCGTCCTGTAAATCCGGAAAAGTTTGGTCCATATATTAGTGGAGAAAAGAGAGCATACATTAAAGTTGGTGGACATAAAAATTTCTTTCCAACTAGAAATGTCGATACAATTCGTTATTCAATTTCTGAAACCTACCAGGGTTTGTATCAGAAAATTAG
>MAYW01000309.1 GCA_001723765.1 Candidatus Scalindua rubra | reverse complement strand
ATAAAGCAGAGATTCCTCCTAGAGCCACCAACAAAGGTATAGCTGCGAAATGGGTTGGTTCGATACGTCTTGTCTATGTATGATTTGAGTTTCTCTATAATGAACTTCATATATGCTGATCCCTTTCTTCCGGGCACGTATTCTCTTCCCCGAGCAGCACCGCAGGAGAATACGAACTACAAACAGTCTAGAACGGTTTAACCAGGAAATCAAACGACGAACAAGCGTTCTTCGTATCTTTCCTAACAGAAACTCTGCACTAAGGCTCATTGGTGCATTATGTATGGAACAGGCGGAAGAATACCTGCCTGCGGAACGGGCAGGGATAACCGGGAGACAGTACTTGGACATGAACCTACTTGAAAGAAAGGATGCAAAAGAGAAGAAAATCATACATCACGAGAACGTGGTTGCTTGACTCATTTTACAGAACATTTTGGACTTGACCATTGGCTGCCTGAGGATCTGGCCGAGGTCTCTTTCTCCACAAGCTGAGACACTTACCAAGCGACACTGAAAAGCCCCACAGGTACGTCTAACTTGTAGGGCTTTTGTTTTATATAAGTGGAATATAAAGGCGCAGAATAGGCTCAATACGGCGGTTTCTTCTAATATAGGATAGTTGATATAGATAAATTGGAATGTGCTGTAACACGGCTGTTTTCTTCGCAAGAATTCAGTATATTTGAGCCAAGTTTAATAGAGCAAGTCAACATGATCTTAGACGACTTAAAAGTGAAGATGCGAAAGATGTCGCCACAGGGAAGGTGGCTGGCGGTGAATGCTCTTAAAAGGTTAAGACGAGACCCTGTGTTCATGGCAATACTCAAAGCTAACGAGAGGAAAAACGGAAAAATAAAGTATAGACCACCGAAGGATGAACTTCCATCAAGAGAAAATCAAAACACGTAGAATTAATCCAATGATTACAGACAGATTAAGTCTTGAAACTAATTCAACCCCAAGGGTGTTCTCAGGTCTAAATAGATTATATATTGCATGAACTATGGGAATGAGGATGTAACCTATTCCTGCAAAACAGACTGCAACAAAGACGACCAGGCCACCAAGCCCATTCCCAAACAAGACCTCATAGGCAAACGCAACAAGTAGCACAGCATAAAGTGTGCGCTTTGTGCTCAAAATATTAAGAAAAGTTTCCATCTTTACATTCTCCCCTATGAAAGCATTGTGCACTCAACAGAAAGATAAGCTCAAAACCTTGTTCGACTTAAAGATTGCTTTCATTCCCGATTAAGCTCCTCGCTCCCTCTTGGTGCTCATCGCAATTAATAGAAGAAACCCTCCAAGAAAGAGAGATCCCCAGAAAATTACCATATCTACAAAGAACCAGCCCCAGCCAGCCCACATATGGTCTTCCCCGAAAGGAATCTTCATAATCGTAGGTGTTTCTGTTAATGGTCTCCCCCAAATGTCATGTGTTTCAATACCCGTTTCAGAATCAAAAGAATGCAATGCGTAAGTAGTAATTCCGAATAAAATAGAAGACAAAATTAGAATCGAACCAAATACTTTAATAATTATCCTCATTTCACCCTCCTCCGCCTTATCAAACAAAACACATGAATTCAATATCCCTCGATTCCACCTTAGAATTTGAAATCTTAGACTATTTGGCATTAGGGGGTTAATACACAAAAGAACACCCCCTGAAAGCCTCAGGTGGTATCGTTGCGACACGAACCGCCAGTTCACCCAGAAGGGCGACGATCGGGGGGAATTTCTTCCCACCCGATTTCCTTCGCAGGTGAACAATACAGCTTTCAAATAGCAGTTCGTGCCGCATGTAGAGGTTAGCGGATTGAGAAATGAGAATCAAGGAAAAATAGCCAGTGTGTAAAAGCAACTTCTATTAAATCAGATTATGGGTTGAACTTCCTCTCTTTACAAAGTAATTTGATTAAAAGCAAAAGGATTGAGAAGATATGAAGAAATTACCTCACCGTGTTTTATATGGGAGCGGTAATAACAAGAGAGGATACTAAAATGTTGACGCGAAGCGGAAATCCCGCATATGCGGGGAAACTGACATTACTGATTATTATAGCACTAATACTTACTATTGGATGTTCTAAAGAACCTATTGAAGTAGATAAATTAGTTTATAGAAATAGAATTGCTTATGAAATCAACTCAGACAAACCGTTTAGTGGTAAGGCTATTGGGTATTATGATAATGGACAGAAGGAAGAAGAAAGAACTTATAAAGATGGGGTGAAAGATGGTACATGGATTAGGTGGTATGGTAATGGTCAGAAGTGGATAGAAGGTACTTACAAGGGTGGCGGAATAAGTGGTAAATGGATTAGGTGGTATGGTAATGGTCAGAAGAATTCAGAAATAACATATAATTATGAGAAATTGATTTCATCGAGATGTTGGGATAGAGACGGAAATGAAATTAATTGTCCAGAATGGTATATAACGTCACCTTTTGATGGAATAGAGAAGAGAATATTAGTCCCGAATTGGTAGTAATAGTAGGAGGTAATAAAATGAAACAATACACAATTGGTTTTATACTTGTGCATTGTTAACAATATCAGCAATGTTGTTTATGGGTGCAACTAATAGAATAGTTACAATAGATGAGGATTACATTGTATCAAGAATTCTTTTTTGTATTGATGGAAGTCAAATTAGTGTAGGAGATGAATCTGGTACACTCGTAACATATTGCTACCAATGAAAAAAAATAAACAAAATGGGCGTGTAAGGATTTTTGTGTAAACGGCATTTTTCATTGTTAGTCCAAGTCGGCCATTCTACCTTCAAACATTCCTGACCTCTACACTGAAACGGACAGGAAGGTAAAGGATAACCTTGCTAAACCACGTCTGTACATGCAGGCACTGCTTTCAGAGGCAGACCCCCCACGTCCAAAGGCGACCCTGCACAGTTTCAGGGCTACCTTTAACAACACACTCAGGGACTTGGGACTTTCGATTGAGGATAGACAAATCTTGCTGGCTCATTCTTCAAGTGAGACAACCAAGATTTACACTCATCCGAACTTCGATCTTGCCTCTAAATTCGTGAATCAGATACCCGACTTTGGCAACTGTAACCAAAATGTAACCAAATCTTAAACACAATGGCACACAGACAAGCACACTTAAACAACGCAAAAAAGCCTGCTCTCTCGTCGAGATACAGGCTTTGTCGAGGAGTAGCGGGGACTGGATTCGAACCAGTGACCTCCGGGTTATGAGCCCGACGAGCTACCAGACTGCTCCACCCCGCGATCATATAAAATTAACACTTTCCTGAGGAAAAACAAAGCAGTTACTCGTCAG
>MAYW01000308.1 GCA_001723765.1 Candidatus Scalindua rubra | reverse complement strand
GGGAGCTCGAATAGCCATATGTATGCTTTCTAAACTCTTATTCCTTATATTCGTCTGTTTTAAAACCGGGAGGAGATATACCACTAATATTTAATGACTTCAGATATTCATAAGTAGATTCAAATTCATTAATAAGTTTCTGCTTGATCTCTTGAGACAGTTCCTCCTTCTTTGCCAATCCAGTTAACTTAAGTAATACCAATTTAGTCCATCGCAAAGCTCGTTTCTTGAGCATCGCTTCGTAAAGTGCGTAATTCCTGCGTTTGACAGGTTGGATTGTTGCTCGATAGATTCTTCTGAACAATTTGCTACCCGTAGGGTTTTCCGATCGATCCCGGGGAAGGGGTAATGGAATACTTTCTACTTCCAGAAATTCAATCACATTCTGCCAAAAAGCCTCTGGATCAGACTTTGCTGCTTCTAAAGAATTAACGAACAATTGATCAGAATCGAAAAGTCGACTGAAGGAAGGCATTGTATTCTCGTAGTGGCTGTCACTTAACAAAACTCGCGTATCTCCCGCTAAGAATTGCTCTACAGTAGTTTTTTCCGAAATTTTTCCAATCTGCTTCTGAAAGTAGAATTGAGATAAAAAACGATCGATCGGGTCACGGACGATAACAATCAATTTTGCCGACGGGTTATACTCTTTGATTTGATCAGCAATTTCAGGATCTCTGTAATAAATAGGTGTTGCTTCGCCAAAGTAGAGATATTTGTGATTAATATCGAAATGAGAGTGATATTCATCTATGGCATCGGGATATTCCTGACCAAAGTAATATAATTCCTTCCGGTCAGACATATTTATCTGGGGATGCTCCTTTAGCAAATGGTAAAGCCAGCTC
The DNA here is from genome assembly GCA_001723765.1 of Candidatus Scalindua rubra. Lineage (GTDB taxonomy): Bacteria > Planctomycetota > Brocadiia > Brocadiales > Scalinduaceae > Scalindua_B > Scalindua_B rubra. The sequence goes on along the minus strand of MAYW01000308.1, from coordinate 2,476 downwards.
GTTCCGGATTTATTTACTCCTACAACAAAGAGGTTAACACGTGAATTCTTTATCAAATTACTGACTATATTGACAGATGGCATGGGTTGTTTTCTGAAACAGTCATCAGTTTCTCAAAATAGATTTACTAATAATGGATATTACAATAGAGTTTACTAAATTAACTGCTGAACAACCACAAATACAGCATGATTCTTAGATTCTAACATACAAGGTATTTTCAGATTTCTAAGTCATATATGAAAAAAATTATAACTAAGATTCTCAAATACTTTGGTTATACTATTCAAAAGATTGCGAAGGAAGATGATCCATTTAAGGATGTTTTGGAAAGTTCAGCATTCGAAGAGTTTTTCCAAAAGACAGAGGGGATGATCAGCCTTGAAGAAGCTACCTTATTGTACGAATTGGCGAAAAATACTCTCGATCACTGCATTGTTGAGGTAGGTTCATACAGAGGTCGGTCAACAGTTGCATTAGGCCGAGGCTCTCTCGATGGGGGAATGGTACCTGTGTACGCAATCGATCCCCATGAGGAATTTACTGGAATTTTAGGAGGTTCTTTCGGCCCAGCTGATAGAGGAGCTTTTTTCCAAACAATGCTTGCAACATCTTGTTATCATGTTGTTCGGTTGATAAACCTTAGTAGTGAACAATTATCACCTAACTGGAACCAGAAGATCAGTCTTCTATGGATTGATGGTGACCATTCATATGAGGGCGTTAAAAGAGATTTTGATTGTTGGCTGCCACATCTTACACTAGGGACCTTTATTGCATTCGATGATTCTAAGGATCCGAAATTGGGACCATATAGATTGATTGAAGAACTATTGGAAACAGGGAAATTTGACAAGGTACGGGAGGTAGGAAAGATCTCCGTACTCAAGTTTGTGTACTAATTTTAGAGAGTCAAAATATAATATTTATCTTATTGCTAAAGGTTGTCACAGTGTCATTTAAGGGTCCGGATGAATACACGATGGCTATGTTATTATTTCATAAACACATTTGAAATAAATTTTTCATTGTTAGCTATACTCAACGCAAAACGACGAGATTGGTTAAATCCTTATCTCGTCATCTAGGTGTAACCTAATAAATGAATTCAGATACCTTTAGATAGCCTGTTTTTCCAAACTAACATATTAAACATAAAGGAATACTGAAGAAAAAGAGGAGTCCGTAGGAGTAGTATCAAGGCTGGATTTACCAACTATACAGAAAAGGTCAAGATGCTGACTGGACAGATCCTTGATAGGTGAATATAGTAGTATACTTAGTCAGTTTCCTCTTGATCGGATACATCCGATTTCCCCAAGGTATCGGTATAATGCGTTGTTTTGTGTCCAAAACGACCCTGCCAGCTCCCAGGTCCGTACTTACCCCAAAGTCGCTTTATCTCACGAGGAACCTTACCTCGGGGTACTTGATGAATCTTTTCAGTTAAGATCTGTCCTTCAGCCAATTTCTCCAGCAGTTCGACATGGTGTGAGTCAAGTATAAAGCTTGCCATAGGTACTTCCATTACTTTAGGATGATATACAGCGTGTCCCCAAAGTCCATCCTCTCCCATGCAGTCACCATGATCACTTACTAAGATAATGTGACATGGATTTGGGAAGAGCTTAAACAACCGAGGAAAATGAGAATCAATATACTCAAGACAAGAGGCCTGTCCTTTAATGCTTCGTGAACTGTTCCGGTAAGGAATGTGCGTAGAAGAAATGTTCAGAAAAAAGAAAAGAGGCCGCTCGTCGTCTCCATTCAGCAGTTGCTCTGCCAAATCAATCTGATACTCAAAACCATCTGGCTCCTCTTCAGCAAAACGTTCTTCCCAGTAAAACTCCTCAAAAAAATTCTTTTCCCAAAAACCTGATGTAATAAATCGGTTGTCAAACCAATGAACTCCACCAATACCTACAGTCCGATAACCCAATTCCTTGAAACCAATTACGATATTAGATGCCGGAGGAGTAGGATATACTGCATCGCTCTTCCGATCCCACGGAAGTTGCGCTTTAAACAAATTCTCTTTCTTGCGATTGTATGGTCCTGGAACATCATCTGTGTTCCAACACGGAAGTATACCTGCATGGAGCATAGAGATGTGAGATGAAAGAGTATGAGTACCATGAGAGCCGACTTTTACCCAATCCTTCATTCCGACAGCAGAAAATATCGCATCCAGATTAGGTGTCACGGCTTCGAGAGCAGCATCATACCTCAGTGAATCAGGAGTAATTAACGCGATATTCATTTTACTTTTGTCGTTCATCTCTCTATCCTATTTCAGGAAGCTACTCAATTCCAATCCATCTGTACAAGCATTGAGCACTCTCAAACATAAATATCTTCCCGAGTAACAGTGCGAGCTTTCAGGATTCTGTGCGGATCTTCTCCCTCCCCAAGTTGAGCTATTAATGAACGCAGCCATTCTTTTGTCCGTTCAGTTCTGTAATATCGACGGACTCGT
>MAYW01000307.1 GCA_001723765.1 Candidatus Scalindua rubra | reverse complement strand
GCGTCTGGAAGGACGTTTATTACGCATAACCGCACCGCCACCCAAATGGGTCTCAATGTAGACCTCATGGGGCGGCATGAGATTAATCAACCTCTGATATACACCCCTTTTCCGCCTGGATAGTTCATATAAGAATAGTATCCCTCAGGTCGGCGATAAAGTCAAGTAAAATATTTGCAATTTATTGCTAAAAAGAATAAATTCTATTGATGTAGAATTTGAAAAGGAAAAGGAAGTGTTTTGTGAATTTAAGGAAATGGTGATTCTGATGATGAAGTTTCAGAAGTATATCAATCTCCCACAAGATATTGGTAGATACGATTATTTTTTATCTATGCTAAAACCTATCTTACCTTTTGGCTTTTCAGGTGGTGTCATTAATTGGCGAATTGCCTTAAAAATTGCTTGTATCTCTACATCATGTTTCTCTATCTTTCTCTCAAGCTGACTTAATTTATGAGCAAGTTCCTTATTAGTAGAAAGGATTTCCCTTAACTTAACAAAGGCTCGCATAATCTGGATGTTTACCTGTACGGCTCTCTTGCTGTTTAGAACACCAGACAACATGGCAACGCCTTCTTGAGTAAATGCTTGTGGTAAATATTTTGAATGTTGACCTTTCTTTAAGATTCCAATTTGGAATCTTAAAGAATCATATTCATCCTTTGAAAGCTGAAACATAAAATCCCCGGGAAATCGCTCTATATTCCTTCTTACGGCCTTATTCAAATTTCCAGTTGTTACTCCATAAAGCATAGCCAAATCCCTATCAATCATTACCTTTTTACCCCTGATAAGCAATATCTTACCTTCTATAGTCTCTTGTGGTATTAGGCTGGTTTCTGCTTTCTTCATATTAAACTATCTATTTTTGGGATCACAAAATTATAAAAATTAAGGAATTGAGGTATTAAAGAATTGAGGAATTGAATAATTCCTAAATCTCTAAATTCTTAAATTCCTAAATTGTAAATTGAAAATTTTGCCAAAAATGTACGATTATTTTGTCTCAAAAACACCTGTATTTGGGACACCCAAATTTATGAATCTGGACTATTGAAAATCCTATACTTACATCACGTAAATTTCAAGGGTTTTTGGGACACCTGTCTGCCGACAGGCAGGCATGAGCTAAGCTCAGCTTTGCCTAACAATACATCTTCAAAGTTCTCTCAACCGTTCCTCTGGATAGACTCATTTCACTGGCAATCTGTCTGATTGACTTATCCTGCTTTCTGTACTCAATCACCTTATCTGTATCAACCTCGCTCTTAGGCCGTCCCAGACGCTTCCCATTGGCTCTGGCTTTACGCAAACCACCTTTAACACGTTCTGGCTATGATGTCACGTTCTAGCTTGCTCATTGCGCTTATAATCGTGAATATGGCCTCTCCTAGCGGACTGGACGTGTCTATATTCTCCTGGTACGATATAAAGTCAATGCGTAAGCTCCTGAACTCATACAAGGCATTTACAAGGTGTTTTGTACTACGTGCAAACCTGTCAAACCTCCATACAAGGACAATATCAAACTTACGCTTTCTGGCATCATTCATAAGCTTGTTTAATTCTGGACGTTGTTCTAAACTGCCGGAAACACCATTGTCCTTATACACCTTAAATATGCTAAATCCACGTTCTTTTGAGTATCTCTCTAAGTCGTTCAACTGCATGTCAACGCTCTGGTCTTTTGTGCTTACCCTTACATAAACACCAACCTTTTTCTCTTTCATCTCACCTTCTCCTTTACTACTTTCTTTACTGCAACCATGATTAACCCTCCCAATAAAAAAAGGCTCAAGAACGAAGCTGTCCCAGAAAACAAGAAGTTCTCTCAGGGGGATTTCTCCTACCCTCAGCTTTCCCTTGAGCCATGCCGTGACAATAAAAAAGGCCATCAATCCCAGAAGGACTAACAGCCTATTATTGCCACAAAAAAACTTGTTTACTTCTTGCTTCTGAGATTAAGGGGATTCTACACCATTTTGGAATGAAGTCAATAGGCAAAATAAATATTTCTGCTCAAAAAACTACCATGCTTAGATATGGTGGGGGAGACTTGAACGTCTCAGAATTGCTTACACAAAGCCATTTCACGAGGTTTATTCATAAATCTCGTTAAACAGTTTATTTGCCCATTCAGTGTCAAGTTTTTTTAATATCTTATATTGTTCTAAGGCAGAACCTCTATCGTTTAAAGCCGAATAAGCAATACCAAGAGAATAATGAGACCATGCATCATCAGGATCAATCCTTATTAACTGTTTGTATGGCTCAATCGCCTCTTTATACATGCCTAAACTGTCATAGATAAAGCCGAGATTTTGATGAGCCTCTGCAAAATCAGGCTTAATCCGTATCGCTTGCTTGTATGACTCTATTGCCTTTTTATGCTTGCCTAAACTGCCATAGGCATCACCGAGATTTTTATGAGCCTCTGCGTAATCAGGGTTAATCCTTATAGCCTGCTTGAGTGACTCAATAGCCTCTTGATGCATACCTGATTTGCTATAGGCATCACCGAGATATTGATGAGCCTCTGCATAATCAGGCTTTATCCTAATAGCCTGCTTGAATGGCTCAATCGCTTGCTTGTATGACTCAATCGCTTTTTTATGCATACCCAAAACGTATTCATACTCCGTAGCTAAACTGTCATAGGCAACACCGAGATTATAATGAGCCTCTGCGTAATCAGGCTTAATACTTATGGCTTGCTTGAATGCCTCTATTGCCTCTTTATACATGCCCGTTTTGCAATAGACAACACCGAGACTACAATGAGCCTCTGCATCATCAGGGTTATTCTTTATTGCTTGCTGAAATACCTCAATAAAATAAATTCGTTGCTGCAATATCTCGTTAAATATATCTTCTTTACTTAACTCTGCTATGCATGGTGTGCTGCAAAGCAAAACAATAGCAATAATAATTATTGCTAGTTTCTTCATTTGCATCCTCCTGAAAAAAATGAATTAAACCAAAGCATGCTTCCATGTACAGACAATTCAGACTTCTAAGAAAATAATTGATAATATAATAACTTTTGTGCCTCATAACTTCCTTATTTCTGACATGAGTAGCGTCCCTTTAAATATTGATTATACGCCTTTCCATAACTCCCATGCTTTTCATAATCAATAATATCCTCCCAAACATCGTCAGGTACATCACAATACTGATAATTTACTCCATTTACCCCAACAATTAAATGTAATTACCCAATATCTTGTGGGATTTCCATTTTATTATAGAGGGGAGTTTAAGTAGGGTCAAGCACCGGTTGTCCATTTTCAATTATTTCAGCGAGGGGTGGTATTTTTTGCAGATTATAAA
>MAYW01000306.1 GCA_001723765.1 Candidatus Scalindua rubra | reverse complement strand
GCAAATTATCTTTTATATGTCTGCCTTAACAGGCTATTTATGGCAGAAAAAGGGGAAACCACTGTCTATTTTTGGAATTCCTTTCTCCTTCTGTCTTGTTAATTTAGCGGCTCTTGTAGGAGTGGCACGATTTTTAACTGGGAAGAAATCTGGGCAGTGGGAGCCAGTGAGGAATTGATATGAATATTCTGGTCATCTCCGCGTTCTGCCACACAATTCCATTTACTTTATCCATAACGAAATCAGGATAATATCATAAAGCTCAACAAAGAGATTTTGCTATCTATAAAGTTGGTATTTAATTGAATGGGTAAAAAAGTTAAGAAACAAAATATTTGGGTGAATGTACTGCTTTCACTGATAGTATTTATCGTTTTTTGCGGTCTGCTAGAACTTAGTGCAAGGCTGTATGCCCATTACAAATATGGTTCTCATAACAGAGGCATGTACTGGAAATTTAAATATGAACCTTTTCTCATGTTTAATGAGGATTGGGGTGATCCTTCATTTGATAAGATTTATCCTCCTAAAGGAGATAAGTTTAGAGTGATTATACTGGGTGGTTCTACGGCAAAGAGGATTCCAAATGAGTTAGTCAGAGAAGAATTGAAAAAGGTTATTGAAAGAGAAGTTGAGGTTATTAATATGGCCCGTCACGGTTATATTGTCAATCAAGAAAGAATAGCTTTTTTGCTTTATGGAATAAAATTAGATCCAGATCTGTTGATAACAATAAACGGTAGTAATGATATTGTAATGATGACAAAATCCCTTCAACCAGGGATGCCATATGAAAACCAGTTTATTGATCTAGCAGTTAATCATCCCGCATGGAATTTTTTCTTCGGGATAGTTCGACACTCTCAGTTTGCGAATTCGTTGTTGAAATTGAAGGAAAGAAAAGTAGAAAAGGAAATTCAAAAAGATATACAGCTTAGAGAACAGACAATAAAAATATATGTTGAAGGATTACAATCAATATCAATCATAGCTCAAGGGCTTGATATACCACATATTCTGGTACTACAGCCTTACATACATTTGAGAAAAAGTTTAACAGAAAGAGAAAAATCCTTAAATGAGATCAAACATTATGAATACCGAAAAAAGTTTATGACTGAGATGTACACCTCAATTGATTCAGCACTTACCACTATTCCTTTTACAATTAAAACTATTTATGTAAATGGAACAAAAGCATTTAATAGTGTTAACGATGAATGTTTTACTGACGAAGTTCATTTAACAGAAAAAGGAAATCAATTATTAGTTCAGTATATATTTTCTTCTGCCTTTAATTATTTAAAGGAGAAGAATTGATCAAAGATAGAAATTTATAGAAAGGATAGATAGTTTAGTATGAACATCCTCGGCATCTCAGCATTTTACCACGATTCTGCAGCCTGTCTGGTACGGGATGGGAAAATCGTTGCGGCTGCTCAAGAAGAGCGGTTTTCTATGCTTTTTCTACGGTTATGAGAGTAAAGTCATTTTATAATATTCTACTTCTTTTTTTATCGGTAATAGTTACACTAATTTTTTGTGAACTTTTTTATCTGGGATATGTCCATTTCCAAAAGCCATTACATAGACCCTCTTCTATACCGAATCTTGGTTGGGAGTTAACTCCAGGAGCAGAACTTGTTAAAGACAATATTGAAGGAATTCCTATTACTTATTTTGTAAACCTGTCAGGTTTTAGAGACAAAACGAAAGGGATTTGGGATAAATGGGAATCAGATGATATAAAAATTGCATATATAGGAAATAGTGTCACCTGGGGTGAGGGGGTTGAATATAAGGATACATATTCCGGTGTAATTGAATCTACATTTTCTAAGACAACTCTTCCTATTAAAACTGCTAACTTTGGAATAGCCGGGTCTAATACATTACAACACTTTGCTGTTCTTAAAAATATGGCATTACAACTTAATCCAAATATCATAATACTTGGTTATTATCTCAACGATATCGAAAGGCGCAGAACCCAAAAACTACCCAGTATTCTCCAGTTTATTCTAAGACATTATCACTTCAGTTCGTTTTTAATGGGGCGAATTACAACCGTATTAGAAAATTGGAACGCACAAATCCCTGCAAATTTGCCTCCAAAAACTGAAAAGATCATTAAAAAGGAAACATCTTGCGAAGGCTACGCAAAAAGGATTATTAATGGCTATGGGACTACTGCTTGGGAAGATACAAAAGCAGTTATTTTATCAATGTCCGAACTGTGTCGACAGGAGGGTGTAAAATTCGGTGTTGTTATTTTTCCATTTGAGACACAAGTGAGGGGAATTTGTCCCTACACTCCGCAAGAAATGTTGAGTAGTTTTCTATCAAAAAATGGAATTTCCTTTTTGGATATTGCAAAGATATTTGAAAATTATTCAAGCAAAACAAAACTTTATTTAGAAGGTGATATCGGGCATCCCAATAATTTAGGTCATAAAATAGCTGGAGAATCAATAAGTCGATGGCTTATTTCAGAACCAGAATTTGGAGATGTTTTTAAAGACCTCTCTATTAGGAATTAATCATGTATGGACTTGCTAAGTAAATAAAGATTGACAAGTATGAACATCCTCGGCATCTCAGCATTTTATCATGATTCTGCTGCCTGTCTGGTACAGGATGGCAGAATCATTGCTGCTGCTCAGGAAGAACGTTTTTCCCGGGTAAAGCATGATTACAGTTTTCCTGAACAGGCAATTAAGTATTGCCTTGATGAAGGAGGGATAACTTCGGAGGAGTTGGACTATGTGGTGTTTTATGACAAACCGTTTCTGAAGTTTGAACGGATTCTTGAAACCTATCTTGCTTATGCGCCATTGGGTATCCGATCATTCTTAATGGCAATCCCGCTCTGGATAAGAAAAAAGCTGTGGATTCCTGTTCTGATTGAGAAATCCCTTGGATATAAAGGCGAGATTCTGTTCACGGAACATCACGAGTCTCATGCGGCGTCAGCGTTTTTCCAGTCCCCTTTTGAGCGGGCAGCATTTCTAACTTTAGATGGCGTGGGTGAGTGGGCAACAGCTTCATTTGGAGTGGGAAAAGACAACCGCATATCAATTGATTCAGAGCTTCATTTCCCCCACTCTCTGGGACTTCTGTACTCTGCCTTTACGTATTACACCGGTTTCAGGGTCAACTCAGGTGAGTATAAAGTAATGGGACTTGCGCCTTATGGTGAACCGAAATATGCGCAGACGATTCTTGACAACTTAATCGATTTGAGGGAAGATGGTTCTTTCAAGCTCAATATGAACTGTTTCAACTACTGTGCAGGACTAACCATGACGAATCATAGATTTCACAGGCTTTTTGGCAGGAAACCGAGGAAGAGAGAATCTGAACTCAGTC
>MAYW01000305.1 GCA_001723765.1 Candidatus Scalindua rubra | reverse complement strand
GATTCAGGATTGATTTTGTTTAACCTTTTGCTAATATTGTTGACGGTGAATTTTTCAAAGTGGTTCACCATAATTCTCTATTTGGGCAGGAAGGGGGCAATCTTCCTGCCTGCATTACCTCATCAATTCTGTTACTGAAATGAATTCAGCACAAGTCTAAAATCTTTCCTCAAAGGATACAGGTAAACATCCTTGATATTACCGTGAAATAGATGATTATTCCCTCTTTTAGACGTTCCTTTGGTTTGACCGGCGTGTATCCAGTTAGCGGCTTTGTAACAAGTTCCCCGGAAGCGATCTTTTTCGATGAAAGTCTCCAACAAGTAAATAGGGTAGTGGTAGATGTTATTCCAGTCATGAGCAATTCTTTTAACATTGATAGCGAGTATCTTGGAGGCAAGGCATTTGACAGAGACCCATGGTAAAATGAGGAAGCGAGTGTTGTTGATGACAAGATGTAAGTTTTTTTCTTTAGTCGATTTATCCCATCCGATAAAGAGGTCTCTGGATTTAACAGACCAGCTAGCAGAACCCCATCCCAGGCAAGCCACTGGTCTATCATGAATAAAAGCTATGTATTTGAGATGATTTCCAACGATCTGTTTATAACCAAGGTAATGGTGATAGTGAATCAAGCTGTTGTAAAGTGGTTCAAGGTTGGTATTTCGCACCAGGATGAGTTTTATAGTGTCTAGGGTGTTAATCTTGTTCTTTATGGGAGTTTTATCTACCTCGACAAAAGGGATTGAACGATTACGTTTTTGGTTGTCTACATTATGTAGTCTTGGAGGGAGTTCAATGAAACCTTTACGTTCCAGGGTTAGCAATACTTCACGGCATGCCATATCTTTCAATGAGCCATTGGGTTGCCTCCAGTTCCATTCTTTACAAATGATTTTAGATATATGGGTTCGCCCTTTGTCCCAATGTTTGTTTAGGATTTCTTTGATGGAGCGTAACTCGTTGGTATTGATAGTTCTTTTTCTAATAGTGATGGGTAACATGTTTATTTTATAGCAAAAAGGGCGAGAAGACGCCAGCAAAAAATGAAAAAAAAGAAAATTTTTTTGTGGTCTCTGGCTCTCAGAGCTCTCCAAGTCGTAGACTCTACGAGTCAGAGACCTACGCTTCGGCTTCCTGCTCGTAGAGCATACAGCTCGGAGAGAGAGTCTGCCTGCCGCAGGCAGGCAAGAATTTGGTAGTGAATCGGGCTAAACTGTGGGCCTGCCCTATTAGTAGCGAAGCTATCTGATATGGGTTGAAATGAAAAATTGTGGGTTGAAAATGGGTTGATTTTTAAGAGGTTAGGGATATTAAATTACCTCATGAGGACATGATTTTTTAAGGAGGCGATAAGGTTCCCTGCTACCCGCCTATCAGTCTGGCGGGCTTCAGACTGGGAGACGTTGTTTGTGAGGAATTAAGAAATTACTCTCTTTGAATTATGTTGAGTATAGATTTTGGTATGTTAGGAGGGTTTAGTTTTTCTTTGATACGGGGGTCATTAGTTTGTTGAGACTTTCTGACCAGAGTGGTGATTTTTATGATAAAAGCGAAGGCTCGTTTAAACAGGAGGGTTATGGCGGCCAATTGAGCCATGATATTAGCTCTTGATCTTCCAATGATTCTGGGTTTTTTCAAGATTTTAATATCTTCTTTCATAGTACTATTTGAACGTTCTGAAGCGGATCGAAGTTTTTTTAATGGTATTGTATCGTTTTGACCCTCGTGGGATTTCATTAATTAATCGAGGATGTTCTTTGATATACATGTGTTTATCGTATCCAGTCTTATTTTGGATATGGGGACATGAGGCTATATCGTAGTTGGCTTGTAGCTCTTCCAGGGCCTTGTGTTTGAGGTTAAGACACTGTTTAAAACAGCAGAAGGTTAGTCGTTCATGCTTTTGATCAAAACCATTGGGTTTTGCAAGCAAACCACATGGAGCAAAAGGCCAACCCTTTTGGTCATATCCTCTTTTAAGAAGGGTTTCTTTTGATAGATCTTCATTTCTTGGGTTATAGTCAATGACAGGGATAGAGTCTTTGCCTCGGATGTATTCAAAGTTATTGAAGCTATCATACTTCGAATCGGCGATATCGATCTTTACCTGAATCTGGTGTTTATTATCTATCTGTTCTTTGTTAATAACAAGTTGTCCTCCTTCTTCAGCATTGCCTGCAATATTGGTTATTGCAACAGGTAGTTCAATTCCCAGATGGAGTTCAACAGAAGTAGAGAGGACAGCATTATAGCCAAATATTTTTTGTTTTTTATCAGGGTTTTGTGGGTTTCTTCGGACTCCAATTCTAGCATCAGTATCTTTTGGCAGTTTTGGGCATGAGATGGTAAAAGAATCATCATCAGGATTTAGTTCAGAGACATTGGAGCGCAGGGTGCTGATACATAGATTTTGTTTATCGAGTTCTTCCCTTCAACTTCGCTCAGGGCATGCTTTTATTCCGAATAGTATTGCAGTATTTTTTTGTTCTTGCGTTGGTTCTCCATCATTGAAAGTGAGTTTGAAGGCCTCTGGCTCGTAGAGCCTACGCCTCGGAGAGCGAAGAGTTCGATTTTAGGTTTTTTAACGTCTTCGGGGAAGCGATTACTGGGGCAGTCGGTATATACGCGGCACTCAGAGCCGAGATTGTTCTTTGACAGGTTGTTAAGGCGGTATAGGATGCGATTTCTTACCTTACGGGTGACATCGTTTACAGTAATCGACTGGCACTCCTGGCAGAAGTAAGTACATCCTTTATACCTGGCTAATGTGGGATATAAGGTACCATCATGAGTGAGGATTTTAAAAGTGATCATCTCAAGTTGATGAAAGATATCGACAAGGACATGGAAGATTTCATTATAAAGATTTTCTCCTATGCGAGAGCGAAAATTAGAGAAGGTAGCCTCACAGGGTATATTGTCAGTAGAGATACCGGCATAAGTACGATATCCTCTTCCCTGGTCTTGATCGAGAACTACAGGAAGGAACCGGCTCATATCTTGATAGCCATCGATATATCTGAATAAATCCAGAAGGAACAGACTGACTGGGTCGTAACAGGGAGGCCCAAAGACTGCATAGCAATGTGCTACTAAAGAGCGGATGAATGAGAAATCTATTAGGGAGGTTATCATCCTTGGGTATCCACCCTGTACATTACCATCTGGGAAGACTTTAATGAATCGTTTTTTGAATTGGTATTTGGAGAGGAGGTGTAACTTAGGAAAAGGCCTTTGATGCGAAAGAGAGATTTTTAGAGCCTGTCCTGAACTTGATTCAGGATTGATTTTGTTTAACCTTTTGCTAATATTGTTGACGGTGAATTTTTCAAAGTGGTTCACCATAATTCTCTATTTGGGCAGGAAGGGGGCAATCTTCCTGCCTGCATTACCTCATCAATTCTGT